>DASWMN010000015.1:0-3247 GCA_036399735.1 Telluria sp.
GTCTGACTTCGCCTACGTTTCGATCTCCTGCGCTGCGTCAAAAAACCATCGTTTCTACCAACGTCACCGGGGAGAAAAATGGCGAAACTCGTGCATCGTTTAGGCGCGCAGAAATTTCCAGCCAGCAAATTAAGCGGTGCCGAAATCCCGCATTTCTGCTGGGAGATCGTGACTGAAATTCCCCCATTTCGCGGCCATCCAGTGTCTTCCAAAGGCGCAACAAATTACATGAAATGCAATAGAAGCACTTCGTGTTCACCCTGCGATTCGATAGTATTTTCCTTGTGACCAAGAGTAAAAAAAATAAATAAACTGTGGCCACTTTTTGTTCCTCAGGATAGTCGAATGCATCAGCGCCACTTGCTCTTCGTTTTAGCGCTACTTGTCAGCGCTACGGTAATAACGACGACCTTTGCATTACCGTCCACGGCGACATGCACTGCCGCCGAGCGGGACAGGACTCAGGCAAATTTCAGCGCCAGAGCAAGCATGCCGGCAGAACTTCTGGTTCAGGCGAACAAAGGTGCATTCCCCGCTGCACAGGTGGGTCTTCCGGGGATGCTGGCAACTATCGTCGGCCTCAGCATCGTTGTCACGCTGTATGTCCGGGCCGTACGCGTACAGGCGCAGCGCGCCATCAACCTGGCAGCCCGTCGCACCGCCGAACTTCGCGCATTGAATGACATCCTCGTCGCCGATATTGAAGCGCGTAAAAAGCTGGCCGATTCTCTGGGTCAGTCACGCAATGAATTGCGCCAGCTTGCAGAGCACAACGCCCGGGTCAAGGAAGACGAACGAAAAAGGATAGCCCGGGAAATACACGACGATCTGGGGCAAAGCATGCTCGCGCTGCGCATCGAATTGTCGCTGATGGATACGGGTGCCCAAACAGAACGCAATCGGGAGCGGATCAGGCACGCGCTCGAACAGATCGACCATACGGTCGGCGCCATGCGAACCATCATCAACGAACTGCGCCCCGCAGTGCTCGACCTTGGACTGCAAGCAGCGATCGAATGGGAAGTCGTAAAATTTCGTCGCCATTCCGGTATTACAACCGTACTGGACGTGAAAACCGCACTGCCGTGCCTGCACGATAACACCGCAACCGCGCTCTACCGCATCGTGCAGGAATCCATGACAAACATTATGCGTCATGCGCGTGCGGGCCATGTCACCGTCACCCTGTGGTGCGAGAACGGATGGGTATTTCTGACCCTCTCGGATGATGGCATCGGCATGTCCAACCAATGCCGGCGCAAGGCGAAGTCGTTTGGATTGATCGGCATCGCCGAACGCATCTATGCGTTGGGTGGCGCCTTCGATACGGAAAGCAGTGAAGGCAAAGGCACGACCTTAACCATCGCCGTACCGCATGCCCCGCTGGTCGAACTCGATTCAGAATGCGATACAGAGCAAGCTGCAAAACCTGAACAAGCCGCGGCCCGCTGTGACCGTGATGGGTCCGATTGGCCTACTGATGATGATCGAAGGGAGAAATGATTGATGCGACCTGCCTTACCTCGGAATGAACGCCGCGCAGAAGAAAGTCTGTATGCCGCCATACTCGTCGACCTGGGCATTACGTACAAGCGCCTGTTGGGCTTGGCGCAAGCCCAAGAATTTTTCCGCACCCAAGGCGTGCCCTTGCCAATTGCCGACCGAATTCTTACTGGCGGCGAGCGGCGCCGGCTGACGGTATGGGAGCAAGCCGAACCCCAATTCCGGACTGGAGAAACGACGTGATTGGCGCCTCACTGTGCATGTTGAGCGACCAGTGCGGTGCCGGGCCTTCTTTCGTCACCGCAGAGGCAGTGCCGGATGCCGGGCCGGCGTCGCAGTACCGCTATCGCCGCGTCTCCCGTTCGCACTTGCTGCGCTGGCGCCCGGCGCCACAGTACGGGCAGCCGCGGAATCGGCCATGCGCCGCCGCAGATATAGACCTGGTACTGGTCACGCGCTTTCAAAACGGGGAACGGCAGGTGTTTGATTTGCTCATGACTAAGTACCAGCACCGGCTGCTGCGGGTTATCGCCCGGCTGATTCCCCATCCGGCCGACGCAGAAGAAGTATTGCAAGAAACGATGCTCCGCGCGTTTCGGGCGCTTCCCAAATTTCGGCAAGAGTCCGCTTTTTATACCTGGCTGTTCCGAATCGGCATCAACGCCGCCAAACTTTTCTTGAAATTACAAAAGCGACGCTCGGGCATTTCCGAGCCACTAGGTATCGGCCCGGATGCCCCGGATGCGGCCGCGCCTGAAGTGCCGGACTTCAGTTCACCACAAAGCGAACTGGAGAATAAGCAAATGATTACCGTGCTCAATGACGCCCTGGCGACATTGCCGCTGGATTTAGCCAGCCCACTCATCCTGCGCGAAATTGAGCAAATGAGCTACCGGGAGATCGCAGATAGCCTTGATTGCCCGATCGGTACAGTGCGCAGCCGCCTGTTTCGCGCGCGCGAAATCATCAGCGAGAAAATACGCCCGTTGCTGGAGCCGGCCCTCAGGCAAAACAAGAGAAGGAATAGCCGATGATTAATGTGATGCTGGCTGATGATCACAGACTCATGCGCGAGGGACTACGCCGCATTCTCTGTACCGCGGAAGATATCTCCATTGCCGGTGAAGCGACCAACGGCCATGAAGTCCTGGCCGGTGTGCGTGCGGGCGGATTTGATGTCCTCCTGCTCGATCTGACCATGCCGGGCCGCAGCGGCATCGAACTGATTCGGCAGATTCACGACGAAGCGCCCACATTGCCGATAGTCGTGCTGACCATGCACCCTGAAGAGCACTATGCCGTGCGCGCGATTCGCGCCGGTGCGCTCGGCTATCTGACCAAGGAGAACGTCATCAAGCAGGTGGTGGACGCAATCCGCACTGCAGCGCGCCGCCGCCCCTACATCAGCAACAAGGTCGCCGAAGAGCTTGCCCTCAGTGTGATGTCTCCCGATCTTTTCCAGCCACATCTGCAGCTATCGGACCGCGAACGGCAGGTGTTCTCGATGCTTATCGGTGGAAATTCGGTGTCGAGAATTGCGCACGTGTTGCAATTGAGCGTTAAAACTGTGAGCGCGCACAAGGCAAATATTATGCAAAAAATGGAAGTAAAAAGCCTTGCGGAAATGGTCCAATACGCCATTGCCCACGAATTACTTCCGGTGGCGTTTTCCCAGAGCGCTTGAAAGACGCCGCGTCAAGCACACCAGGATTCATCCAGCAGCAACACTCAAAATAGCTCAGTT
>DASWMN010000016.1:0-5663 GCA_036399735.1 Telluria sp.
GAAATTTCGCCTTTTTCCACCGACTCCACCACCCCCAGCTTAAAAGCCTCGGTGTAATCACCCTGGGTACGTTTTCCTTCAACAGCCATCTCGTTCTCCTTAAAAAAGGCAAAACATGACAACCTATTTTAGGACGGAACATATCCAATAAAAAAGCCGCGATCGCTAGCGGCTTTTTTTCTTCATGCTGCTCTGGTCTCTCAGCCGTTAAATCCCTTGCCCTCGCCCGCCAGCTTGACCATCAGCGGCGCCGGCGCCCAGGCGTCGCCATGGCGGCCCTTGGCGTACTTCTCCATCGCTGTCAGCACATTGCTCAGGCCAACCGTATCGGCGTAGAACATCGGTCCGCCGCGGAAGACCGGGAAGCCGTAGCCGGTCAGGTAGACCATGTCGATGTCGGAGGCGCGCATCGCGATGCCCTCTTCCAGAATCCGCGCGCCCTCATTGACCAGCGAGTACACCAGGCGCTCGACAATCTCCTGATCGCTGATCTTGCGCCGCTCGACGCCGATGTCGGTCGAGTGCTTGACGATCATGTCGTTCACATCTTTCGAGGGATACGCCTTGCGGTCGCCCGGCTTGTAGTCGTACCAGCCGGCGCTGGTCTTCTGGCCGTAGCGGCCCATCTCGCACAGCAGGTCGGCGGTTTTCGAATACGTGATTTCAGGCGACTCGACGTAACGGCGCTTGCGGATGTACCAGCCGATGTCGTTGCCGGCCAGGTCGCCCATGCGGAACGGGCCCATGGCAAAACCGAACTTCTCGACCGCCTTGTCGACCTGCTCCGGCAGGCAGCCTTCTTCCAGCAGGAAGCCGGCCTGGCGGCTGTATTGTTCGATCATGCGGTTGCCGATGAAGCCATCGCATACGCCCGACACCACGCCGGTCTTGCGCAGCTTTTTCGACAGCGCCAGCGTGGTGGCCAGCACGTCCTTGCCGGTTTTTGCGCCGCGCACGATTTCGAGCAGCTTCATCACGTTGGCGGGGCTGAAGAAGTGGGTGCCAACCACGTCTTGCGGGCGCTTGGTGAAGTCGGCGATCTGGTTCACGTCAAGGGTCGAGGTGTTCGAGGCCAGGATTGCGCCCGGCTTCATCACCGCGTCGAGCTGCTTGAACACGGTCTCTTTGACGCCCATGTCTTCGAACACGGCTTCGACCACGATATCGGCATCGGCAATGTCGGCATATGCCAGGGTGCCGCTGATCAGACCGACACGCTGCTCGAACTTCTCGGGCGTGAGTTTGCCCTTCTTCATGGTGTTCTCGTAGTTCTTGCGAATGGTGGCGATGCCCTTGTCGAGCGCTTCCTGGCGCGTTTCCAGCAGCACCACCGGAATGCCAGCGTTGACGAAGTTCATGGCAATGCCGCCGCCCATGGTGCCGGCGCCGATCACGGCTGCCTTCCTGATGTCGCGGGTCGGGGTATCGCTTGGTACGTCCGGCACCTTGCTGGCCACGCGCTCGGCAAAGAAGGCATGGCGCAAGGACTTCGATTCCGGCGTCTGGATCAGGTGCATGAAGCGCTGGCGCTCGAAATTGAGGCCGTCTTCAAACTTCATCGTCACGGAAGCCGCCACCGTTTCAACGCATTCGAGCGGGGCCGGGAACGGACCGGCCATCGCCTTGACGGTATTGCGCGAGAACTGCAGGAAGGCTTGATGGTTCGGGTAGTCGACCTTGCGGTCACGCACGCGCGGCAGCGGCCGCACATCGGCGACTTTGCCGGCAAAGGCAATGGCCGACGTCAGCAGGTCGGCATCGGCGGCAAACACTTCGTCGAACAGCGCGGTCTTGGCCAGCTTTTCCGACATGATCGGGGTGCCGGAGACAACCATGTTCAGTGCCATTTCCAGACCCAGCACGCGCGGCAGACGCTGCGTACCGCCGGCGCCCGGCAGCAGGCCGAGTTTGACTTCCGGCAGCGCGATCTGCGCGCCCGGCATGGCGACGCGGTAGTTGCAGCCCAGCGCCAGTTCCAGTCCGCCACCCATGGCCACCGAGTGAATGGCTGCGACCACCGGCTTGGTCGACGCTTCGACGATGTTGATCAGGGTGCCCAGCGTGGGTTCGGTCATCGCCTTCGGGGAGTTGAATTCCTTGATGTCGGCGCCGCCTGAAAACGCCTTGCCGGCGCCCGTGAGCACGATGGCCTTGACTGCATCGTCGGCAAGGGCCTTGCGAATACCTTGGGCAGTGGCTGCGCGCGTTTCGAGGCCCAGGCCGTTGACCGGCGGATTGTTCAGAGTGATGACAGCAACACTGCCATTGACCAGGTATTCGGCGCTCATGTCTCTTCCTTTGTTAGTTGAAGCAATCTCTCAACTATACATCAAATAATAGTACGGTCGTGTTATTTTTAGGGTGCTGCACAAACGCGATGCAATGAAAGCCGGCAGGCAAAGCGCGCTTATCGAAAACCCCAAAGCCGGTAACTACCCGACAGTCCGCCGTTGTAGGATGCGGCGAGCTCGGTAAGGCACGACTGTATTCCCTCGCGATCTTTGATGTGGAACTCACCGAAATTTGGATCGAAAAAGCGGCAATTGTTCTTTTTGCCAATCAGTGCCCAAGGACGATGAAACGCGACAGAGTGTCCGCCCGACGTACCCCTGATGGAGAGAATGAAATACCGGGACGTTGCGGTAAGGATGCACTCTGAAATCGCGCGGCTGTCCGCAGCAAAATTCATCGGAGCGGCATGTTTTCGTTCGCCTACCGTGCCCAAGCCCGCCATTCGCAATTGGTCCGTGGTCCCAACTGAAGGATTGTCATCGGTATCCAACCCGTCATCGATATACTTTGTTTGCATCTGCGATGCGCCGGTAGCGCTGCTCTGCTCGTGTAACAGGCCTGTGTCTTCATCGGGCGCGGCGATATCTTTTACAAAATACTTACCGGTCTTTTCCGCAACGAGCCACATCGTGGACAGGCCCCTGCAAATTCCCGCTTTGTTATCACCGATAAGGGAAGCTAAATTTCCTTGTGAAATTTTATACTTGCCATCTCCATGGCTGCCCAGTGCGTCGTGAATCGTCTCATAGCTCATCAATTCTCCCGGTTGGCGAGGGCCATGTGTTCAGCAGATACCGCACGTGTGCCAGAAGCAGGATGGGCGACACCACTGTCTACCGCGCGGTGCCGCGCCGAGGCGACTTTTGATTGGTCTGCACGGTATAAACGCCGCTTTCCTTATACGACATGGTGCGGTCCGAAATCAAATAGATTTTGCCGGTTGGCGGTGAATACGCAATGTCGCCTGGATTCCAATCCGTGGGCCACCGCCTGTCGGTACGATTGTCGATGATACTCAGGCCCTGACACCCTACCTCCCCCAGGAAAGCCGTCAGGTACACAGGAAAATCAAGCGCCGCCTTCTCTTCGGGTACCAAGTATTCATCAGGGCCAAATGCGTGGCCAGCCCCCAGCCAGATTTCCAAGCCGTGAAAAATCCCCATGTTGTGAATCATGTCGCGGATGGTGAAGCAAGCTTTGTGATAGAGCTCCGTCTGATTCAATGACGAATTCCAGATGTGGGAAAGGCAGCCCTGGGCCCCAGCATGTACCACGACGTTGAGACAAGGGCCCGCGCCCCACGTGGCAAGTGCCGTGTTGGCCGAATACGCCCATTCGTCCATATCAACTTGATAGAACTGCCCGCCTCGCAAGGCGCCCAAACCATATTCCAAAGAAAGTTGAGGCATTTGTCACCTGCGTGATTCGGCGTTCATCGGCTGGTGCGTCTCGTCTTTAAAGCAATGCAATAATGCATATTGCGCCACACTCCCATCGTGTGTCAATGAGCCAACCTTACCAAATTCGGTACTGGGATTGTTCTAGACCTCCAGCCACTCCTTGCGTACCAAGGCGTTAGCCCGCAGCGCTGCCGGCGTGCCCTCAAACACCATGGCGCCGTGCCCCATTACATACACGCGCTGCGAAATTTCCAACGCAATGGCCAGCTTTTGCTCGACCAGCAGCACGGAAATGCCCTTCTCCTTGAGCGCCAGCAGATACTCTGCCACCAGGGCCACGATCTTTGGCGCCAGCCCTTCGGTGGGTTCGTCAATCATGATCAGGTCCGGGTCGCCCATCAGGCTGCGGCACAGCGTGAGCATCTGCTGCTCGCCACCGGACAGAAAGCCGGCCGGCACCGTGCGCCGCTCTTCCAGGCGCGGGAACATGCGGTACATGTCGGCGATCGACCAGCGTGGGCTGCTGGTGGCTTTCTTCTGGCCCAGGATCAAATTCTGCTCGACCGTCAGCGTGGGAAAGATGTCGCGGTTTTCGGGTACGTAGGCCAGGCCCTTGTGGGCGATTTGAAATGCCTTCAATCCCAGCATTTCCTGATCCTTGAACTTGACCGAACCGGTCGCATTGACTTGACCCATGACGGCCTTGACCAGGGTCGAACGTCCCACCCCATTGCGGCCCAGCAGGCTGACAATTTCGCCCCTGCCGATACGCAGATCGACACCGTGCAGAATATGCCCTTTGCCGTAGTAGGCGTGCAGGTCTTTCACTTGCAGGATGTCGCTCATGCGTGCTCCCCATCGCCCAGGTAGGCTGCCTGCACGGCCGCGTTGGAGCGGATATTGGCGGGCGTGTCGCAGGCAATCACTTCGCCATACACCAGCACCGCGATCTTGTCGGCCAGGCCAAACACGACGCTCATATCGTGTTCGACCATCACCAGCGATTTGCCCACCGTGACTTTGCGGATCAATTCCACGGCGGCGTCGGATTCGGAGCGGCTCATGCCGGCCGTCGGCTCGTCGAGCAGAATCACCTCGGCGCCGCCCGCAATCGTGATGCCGATTTCAAGTGCACGCTGCTCGGCGTAAGTCAGCACGCCGGCCAGCACTTTGCGCTGACGCTGCATGCCGATCTGCTCCAGCACTTCTTCGGTCCGCTCGTGGGCGTCGCGCAAACCGTTCAGGCGCTGCCAGAATGAGTACTTGTAACCGAGCGACCACAGGACCGCGCAACGCAAATTTTCATACACCGACAGATTTTCGAACAGATTACTGATCTGGAAGCTGCGCGACAGGCCAAGCCGATTGATCTGATAGGGCCGCAGGCCGCTGATGCTGCTGCCGTTCAGGCAGATGTCGCCGCTGCTGATGCCAAACCGGCCCGAGACCAGATTGAACAAGGTCGACTTGCCGGCCCCATTCGGTCCGATCACGGCCACCCGTTCGCCCTTGGCCACGGCCAGGCTGGCGCCGCGGATGATTTCCGATTTGCCGAAGCTTTTGCGGACATCCTTCAGTTCCAATGCGTTCATGCCATGCTCCCGCGCTGTTTTGCCACGATCTCGGCGTTCACGTCGCTCCAGGCGGCGTAGTACGCGGGCTGGAACAGGCGGTAGCCCGCCACTGCGGCGGCAAACAGGCCGCCGGCGACCAGCCATGGCATCGCGCTCTTGGTGTCGACCTCCTGGCGCCATAGCGTCATGGTGCTGCCGTTGGCGCCCTCCAGTGTCAGGTGGTACAGCATTTCGATCCCCATGACAAAGCCGATCAGGCCCAGCACGGCCACGAGCGCCAGAGCCAGCAACCCCTTCCAGATGCGGGGCAAGTGACCGTGCGCCGCCACGCGCACCAGCATCAGGATCAAACTGGCCAGGCCGGCCGGCGCATAGCGCACCATCAGGATGAAGAACA
>DASWMN010000017.1:0-18180 GCA_036399735.1 Telluria sp.
AAGGCTGGGTCGAAAAAGTGGTCAAGGTGGCCCAACCGTTCAGCAAACTGTCGCTGCCCGAGGAAGGTTGGGAGCGGTCGGCCCTGCGCACCCGCTTCATGAACGCCGGCTGGCGCGGCCCTTCCGCGGCGCCGCTGTATTTTGCATCCAAGACGCTGCTGGCCCTGATCGTGCCGGGCATCGCGGCGTTCGCGCTGATGCAGTATGCGCCCGCCATGCCGGGACAGCGCTTCATGCTCTGGCTGCTGGCAGCGGCGGCCTTCGGCTACTACATTCCGAACGTGGTGCTGGAACGGACCGCACGCCGGCGCCAGCGCGACATCTTCGAAACCATCCCGGATGCACTCGACCTGCTCACCGTGTGCGTGGAGGCGGGTCTGAGCCTGGAGCGGGCGCTGGTCAAGGTCGCCGGCGAAATCCACATCAAGAGCATGGTGCTGGCACAGGAGCTGCAGCTGGTTCTGATGGAGATGCGCGCCGGCTTTACCAAGGAACGCGCGCTGCGTAATTTCGCCTTGCGCAGCGGCGTGGAAGATGTCGACACGCTGGTCGCGATGCTGATCCAGTCGGAGCGCTTCGGCACCAGCATGGGTACATCGCTGCGGGTCCACTCGGACAACCTGCGCTCGAAGCGGCGCCTGATGGCCGAGGAAGCGGCGGCCAAGATCGCGCTCAAGCTGCTGTTCCCCCTGATTTTCTTCATTTTCCCGACGCTGCTGATCGTGCTGGTCGGCCCCGCCGCGATCCAGATCGGCCGCACCATGGGCAAGATGGCAGGCACCAACTGAACCGGAGAGCAGCATGAAACCATCACTCAAACGCATCGTCATCCTGTGCAGCGGCGCGCTGTTGTTCGCCTGTGCCAACCTGGGCTACCACGCGCAGCCGCCCGACGCGATGCCGCTGGCCGAGCAAGCCTATCAGAGCGGGCGTGCGCGCCATCTAGCCCATCAGCCGGAGCAGGCCAAGGCCGACTTCGAGGCAGCGCTGCGCGCCGTACCGAACCATGTGAATGCGCGCAATGGCCTGGCGGTGCTGGCGGCGGAAGAAGGCGATCTGGATGGCGCCATCGGGCACTGGGAGCGCATGACAGCCGGGGCCAACAGCGTCGACAGCGGCTACCTGCTCAGCAACCTCGGCTACGCCTACTACTTGAAAGGCAACCTGGCCCAGGCCCAGTTGGCGCTGGAAAACGCCTGCCTGCAAGATCCCCTGAACTACCGCGCCTGGCATCACCTCGGCAACGTACTGGGCCAGCTTGGACAGCGCGCCCGCGCCGAAGCGATGTACCGTCAGGCCGCCGCCCTTCGCGGTCATGATTTCAAAGCCGACTACGCGATTTCCACCACCAGCACCATTCCCGCCATCGAGAAGGCCGTGCGCGCGGTGGGCGACAATGACACTCGTTGGGCCCGAACGGAGATCCGGCAGGATGATAGCGGCATGTTTGTTCTGGAACGGATCGAAGCGCAGATCCCTGCGACCTTGACGCTCGAAATCAGCAATGGGAATGGCGTCAAGGGCATGGCGCGGGCCGTGGCGCGCAGTATCGGCGCCGGTCAGGGCAGGGTGGTGCGCCTGACCAACCAGAAGGGCTATGGCGTGCGCCAGACCCGCGTCGAATACCAGGCCGATTTCCGCCTGGCAGCGGAACGGTTGGCCGAGCGCGTGGGCGGCGTGCCTTTGCTAGTGTCTGGCAATAGCGGGCGGGCTGATATCCGTGTGGTCCTGGGGCATGACAGGATTGCCGCGCACAAAACGGCGCTGGTCGTGGTCGAGAAAGCGCTCCCGGATGCCGGTTAAGCTGGTTCGATTGGCCGAGATCAAGCGTGTGTCGCTCCCTCACCCGACAATATGTCGAGATCAACGCTATCCAAGGGAGCCACACATGACTATCGCACGCCGTTTTACCGCATTTCTATCGAGCTTACTGATCGTCGCCCTGGTCGCCTGCGCGCCCACCGCCAAGCGCGAAGGCACCGGCGAATACATCGACGACGCCGTCATCACTGGCAAGGTCAAGGCAGCGCTGGTGGCCGACCCGCAGCTCAAGGCGACTGAAATCAATGTCGAAACCTACAAAGGGACGGTCCAGCTCAGCGGTTTCGTCAGCTCGCAGGAGGACATCACCAAGGCATTGCAAATGACGCGCGATGTCGCCGGCGTCAAGTCGGTCAAGAACGACATGACCGTCAAGCACTGATACCGCCAGAACGAAAAAAGCCGCCTGGTCCGAGCAGGCGGCTTTCTTCGTTAACTGCGAATTATTGCCAGGAGACGCTGCCCAGCCCGCGCGCTTCGGATGTGCGCGTGGCAGGCTTGCCGTAGACAGTCGCGGAACCGAGGCCGCTCAGTTTGAGGTTGGCGGTATTCTTGGCGTGCACGGTCGCGCCGCCGAGGCCGGACATGTCGAGTACCACCGTGTCGGCAGTCAGCTTTCGCGCATCCAGGCTGCCCACGCCGCCCAGCTGGGCGCGCAGCAATTTGCTGCTGCCATTGACCGAGATGGCACCGGCGCCGCCCAGCTTCAGATCGACCTGTTCGGCATCGCTGGCATTGAGTGTCATGCTGCCCACGCCACCGAGGCGTGCCACGATACTGCGGTAGTTGCTGTCCAGTGTTACTGCCCCTGCGCCGTCGAGCGACACCTTGATTTCCTGGCCGGTGAAGCCCTTCACATCGGAGGCGCCGACGCCATGCGAGACCAGCTGGGTCAGATTGGGCAGGGTCAGTTCCGCGCGCAACTCGCCGCGCTCATTGCCCTTGAAGTGCCAGCCCCGCGAATCCGTGTCGATCGACAGCGTATCGCCGTCCTGAACCACGCTGACTTTTTCGACCATGCGCCGATCACCGGTGATGGTCAGCGATGGGGTCGGCCCCTGCTTGATGCGCAGGTCGATCACGCCGCCCAGCTTCACCTTGACCGCACGCGCATCAATGGCACGTTGCTGGCTCATTTGCTCATCTGCGAGCGCCGCGCCCGATACCGCCAGCGTTGCCGCCATGACTGCCGTGCCGAAAAATTTGTTCATTGCGCGCGCTCCAGAAGTTGGTGATGAGGGGTCGAATCAGTCGGCCAGTTGGGCTTTTTCAGCGGCAGTCAGGCGTTTGGCACTGACGGTGATCACGGTCATGGTGGGCGCCACGCCGACTTTCACGACTTCCGGTGCCGCGGCTTTGCGTGGCTGGGCGCCGGCGGTTGCGAAGCTTGTCGTCGAGATGACGGCCAGTGCGGCGACGAAGATGAGTTCCATGTTTTTTGCGATGTTCATGATGTTGTTCCTTGGGTTGTTTGTGCGTTGTTTCGCTTGGGTTGAGTGAACTATAGCCAAGCCCCCTTTTGTCAACTACCGGAATGCGATGGACTGCGGATTTGGCGGGGTGAAATGCGGAAAACGATCACGGAAGGCGGCTGACCGGTCTTTGCAATTGAACATCGGAATTCTTACTTTCTTTGTCGAAATACTTTACAGGTCCGGGAGCGCGGCACCCGGCACCGTCCGGCAAGTTCTTGAATTCAAATAAGTTTTCCCAAAAACAATTTATTGGCATGTAACTTGCTTTTGGTAAAGAACCATAACTTCAATTCCCACACCACATGAAAAAGACCATCCGCACCGTGCTGGCACCTGTTGCCGCTGCCCTCATGATGTTTGCCGGCGCCAGTTCGGCTGCTACCCTGAGCAGCAACCTGAGCGTCGACAATGGCTACGTCATTTACCTCTCGACCACCGACAACGCAGCCGGCGCGGCTTTCGGCAGCGCCAATGACTGGTACGGCACGTACAGCGACAGCATCGTCCTGACCCCAGGCGTTTCCTATTACCTGCACCTGTTCGCGTATGACCAGGGCGGCATCGCAGGCGTACTGGGCGACTTCTCGCTGAGCGGCGGCAGCCACAAGTTCGCCAATGGGGGCGCCTTCCTGACCACCAACACGACCGACTGGGCTGGCAACACGACCGGTTTCAACGGCGCATACGGCGCCCTGGGCAACCTGGGTGTGGATGGTGTTGGCCCATGGGGCAACCGTTACAACATCGATGACTCGGCAACCTGGATCTGGGCGGGCGACGCATGGGATAACGATGCTGCCTACTTCAGCACCAAGATCACTGCCGTGCCTGAGCCAACCTCGATCGCGCTGCTCGGTCTGGGCTTGCTGGGTCTGGGCGCGGCACGCCGCCGTGCTGTGAAGGCAAAATAACGCAGCTTTGCTGCCAGGGAGAAGGCCCGCCGCGTGCGGGCTTTTTTTCGTCCCTGAAGACATCGCGAGAATATTTGTATTGACGACAAGATTGCAGGTACCGATACTGGGGTGGCGTCATCCACCCATCGTTCAGGAGGTATCAAGTGAAATTGTCTTCCTTGCTGGTTTGTGCGTCTTCGCTGCTGGCCGCGTGCCAGACCGTCCCCGATCCCACCGATACCACCAACGCCACGATGCGTTTTCGGATTCATTACGAAGCGCCGGGCTTGACCACGCCGCACGTCGAGATCTCCACGCAGACCTCGCTCGAGGCGCGCCGCTGCATTTACGTGAATGATCCGTTTGGCGTGGTAGCCAATGTGTCAGACAAGGGCGGGGTGCGCTCGATCGTGATCGGGCCGTCGCTATCTCCGGATGTCGTATCAGTGCGTGACAATTCCGGCGATATTGTTGCGATCGGCACGCCCGCCGAACCGACTCAGGGTACGCCCCCGAATGTCTTCCCGAATCCGGGCCATCGGCCTGGCGAGCCGGTCGTTATTGTGCTCTACAGCACCGCCAAGGCCTTCGATGCCGCAACCTTGCTATCGGTGTATCAATTCAAGGGTGGCGCCACGCGCGCGGCGATGCGCGGCACGGCGCGCAATTTCGGCGCCACAACCGGTGTGTCCGAGGTTTATAACTTCTTTGTCGAGAAGGCGACCAGCAATCCCGCGCAGCGGCCGGGGATGAGTTGTGCGGTGCCCTGAGTGCGCTGACCGGGGCAGGGCTTATAATGCGGCGAACTGATATTTGGAACGCACCGCAATGAACACGACCCCGCCTTTCGCCCCGCCATTCCAGCCACTGTCACCCGAGTTCGCGCGTGCGATGCAGGAGCACGTGCCGCCAGCGGAAGCGGCCACTTCGCCCGGCAAGAGCGCGTTGCCAGGCAAGGGCGCGGGCCGGCCGGCCGCCACTGTGAAGGAGGGCGTGTTGTATCTGGTCGTGCCATTTGCTGAAAAGGACGAGGCCAAGCGGCTCGGTGCCAGATGGGACGCCGCTGCCCGCAAGTGGTACGCGCCGTCGGAAAAAGAAGGCGTCGCGCTCAAGCGCTGGCTGCCGAAGGCATAAGGTGCAACAGGCAACAAAAAAGGGTTACACGCATACGCATGTAACCCTTTTTTTACGACTAAATCCTGGTGCCGACTGCCGGTTTCGAACTGGCCACCTGATGATTACAAATCAACTGCTCTACCAAATGAGCTAAGTCGGCGAAAACTTTTACAGGCCCAGATTATACGCTATTTGATACGCGTCAGCGTCGGGCGGCCGCCCTTTTTCGGCGGATCGTTGTTGTCGTCCGGGGCCGGGGCGCTGTCCTTGGCCGGTGTTTCGGCTGGCGCGCTGGGCACCGACGCCAGCGACGGCACGCTGGCCAGCGGCGCTTCCGGTGCGGCAGGCGCCGGCGCTTCCGCGGCAGTCGCCGTCACTTCAAACGCCATGCCCTGGCCGTTTTCGTTGGCGTAAATCGCCAGCACATTTTGCACCGGCACGTAAATCTCACGCGAGACGCCGCCGAAGCGCGCGTGGAAATGGATCGCGTCATTGTCCATCTTCAGGCCCGAAGTGGCGCCGAAGCTGATATTGAGGACGATTTCACCCTTCTTGACGTATTCCATCGGCACCGTCGTGGCGGCATCGACCTTGACCGCCAGGTAGGGCGTGAAGCCGCTATCGGTGCACCATTCGTAAATGGCGCGCAGCATGTAGGGCTTGGTTGAGAGTTCGGACATGTTCTTCTGAGTGGTTGACGCCCTGACCACCAGCCTGAAAGGCACTGGCGGGCAGGGAGCCGGAACGGCTATTAACGACGCATGACTTTTTCGGACGGCGTCAGCGCTTCGATGTAGGCCGGACGCGAGAAGATGCGCTCGGCGTACTTCATGAGCGGGGCGGCGGTCTTCGACAGTTCGATGCCGTAGTGGTCCAGACGCCACAGCAGCGGGGCCACCGCCACGTCCAGCATCGAGAACTCATCGCCCAGCATGTACTTGTTCTTCAGGAACAGCGGCGCGAGCGTGGTCAGACGGTCGCGGATTTCCGCGCGCGCCTTGTCATGGCTCTTGTCGTTGGCCTTGGCGCGCTCGCTTTCAAGCACGTGCACGTGGACAAACAATTCTTTCTCGAAGTTGAACAGCATCAGGCGGGCGCGGGCGCGCATCAGCGGATCGGCCGGCATCAGCTGCGGATGCGGGAAGCGCTCGTCGATGTATTCGTTGATGATGTTCGATTCATACAAGATCAGTTCGCGCTCAACCAGAATCGGCACCTGGCCGTACGGGTTCATCGTCGAAATATCTTCTGGCTTGTTGAACAGGTCCACATCGCGCACTTCGAAGTCCATGCCCTTTTCGAACAGGACCAGACGGCAGCGTTGGGAGAACGGGCACGTGGTGCCGGAGTAGAGAACCATCATCTTTATAGTTCCTTAGAAACAAAGGGGGTGAAACGACAAGCGGATCACCCCGAAAATGATTGCCCGCATGGCGGGCAATGAAATGACTTACTTAACTTCTTTCCAGTACGACTTGCTCAGCAGCCAGGCAAAGGTTGCAAAGATGGTCATCAGGAAAATGACCCACACGCCCAGTTTCTTGCGCGTGGCAGCGGCTGGCTCGGCCATCCATTCCATGTACGCCACCAGGTCGGCGGTCGCGGTATCGAATTCGGCCGGGGTCAGGGTACCCTTGGTGACGGTGTCGAAACCGGCAAAGGTATGCACGGTCTTGCTTGCATCATGCGGATCTTTTTCTTCGATCATCTTGACGGTGCGCACGCCTTGCAGTTCCCACATCACGTGTGGCATGGCGACGTTCGGTACCACCAGGTTGTTCCAGCCAGTCGGACGGGTATCGTCCTTGTAGAAGGTACGCAGGTAGGTGTACAGATAGTCGGCGCCAGTGCCGGCTGGCGATGCCTTGGCGCGGGCGATGACCGACAGGTCCGGCGGTACCACGCCGAACCAGGCTTTGGCATCTTCCGCGCGCAGGGCGGTCGTCATCATGCCGCCGACCTTGTCCTGGCTGAACAGCAGGTTGGCCTTGATCTGGTCTTCGGTCAGGCCCAGGTCGCGCAGGCGGTTGTAGCGCATCGACGCGGCCGAGTGGCAGTTCAGGCAGTGGTTGACGAACAGCTTGGCGCCGTTCTGCAGCGCCACCATGCTGGTGCGTTCAGGCGCGCGGTCCAGCGGGTGACCGCCGGAGCTGGCGAATGCCATCACTGGCAGCAATGCCAGCATAGCGATCAGTTTCTTAGGAAAATTCATGTAATGTCCTTTTTCGCTTGTGTGGTGTCGTCGATTAGTGCGGCTGGAACGTCACACGTTTCGGCACCGGCTTGAAGGTGCCCATCGAGCTCCACCAAGGCATCAGCAGGAAGAAGCTGAAGTAAATCAGCGTGCACACTTGCGACAGGGCGGTAAACAGCGCGGTCGGGAGCTGGGTACCGAGGTAGCCCAGGGTCACGAACGACAGACCGAACAGGAAGTAGACATACTTGTGCCAGTCCGGGCGATAGCGGATCGATTTCACCGGCGACTGGTCTAGCCATGGCAGGGCGGCAATGATCATCACCGACGAACCGAACAGGACCACACCCCAGAACTTCGCGTCCAGCACCTGCGGCAGCATGCCGATGATGACCAGCAGCGCCACAACAGCGATCACGGCCTTGACCAGGAACGGCAGGCGGGTCTTGACCCAGATGAAGGCCACGTACAGGGCAATCGCACCCATCAGCACGTACATGAAGTCCGCGGTGGTTGCACGCAGTACCGAGTAGAACGGCGTGAAGTACCAGGTCGGTGCGATGTGGGCCGGGGTCTTGAGCGAATCGGCTGGGATGAAGTTGTTGTATTCCAGGAAGTAGCCGCCCATTTCAGGCGCAAAGAACACCACCGCCGAGAAGATCAGCAGGAACACCGACACGCCGAACATATCGTGCACCGAGTAGTAAGGATGCGACGGGATGCCGTCGACCGGGTGGCCGTCCGGGCCCAGGTTGTCCTTGATTTCGATGCCGTCAGGATTGTTCGAACCGACTTCGTGCAGTGCGATCAGGTGCGCCGCGACCAGGCCCAGGATCACCAGCGGAATGGCGATGACGTGGAAGGCGAAGAAGCGGTTCAGGGTCGCATCGGAAACCACGTAGTCGCCGCGGATCCACAGCGACAGGTCAGGACCGATGAACGGAATCGCGCCGAACAGGTTGACGATCACCTGTGCGCCCCAGTACGACATCTGGCCCCATGGCAGCAGGTAGCCGAAGAAGGCTTCGGCCATCAGCGCCAGGAAGATCGCAAAGCCGAACAGCCACAGCAGTTCACGTGGCTTGCGGTACGAACCGTACAGCAGCGCGCGCGTCATGTGCAGATAGATGACGATGAAGAAGGCGGAGGCGCCGGTCGAGTGCATGTAGCGCACCAGCCAGCCGGCCGGCACTTCGCGCATGATGTATTCCACCGAGGCGAAGGCCAGGTTGGCGTCCGGCTTGTAGTGCATCGTCAGGAAAATACCGGTGACGATCTGCAATACCAGGATCAGGGTCGCCAGGATGCCGAAGATGTACCAGAAGTTGAAGTTTTTCGGGGCGTAGTACTTGCCCCACTGGTCGTTCCACAGCTTGGTCAGCGGGAAACGGTCGTCGACCCAGGCCAGGCCTTTTTCCGCGACCGGCGCGTTGGCCGGCAGTTTGGTTTCTTTAAAAGCGGCCATGATTATGCCTCGCCTTTCTCGTCTTTACCGATGACCAGGTGGGTATCGCTGGTGAACATGTGGCGCGGCACTTGCAGGTTATCCGGCGCTGGCTTGTTCTTGAATACGCGGCCGGCCAGGTCGAAGGTCGAACCGTGGCATGGGCACAGGAAACCGCCCGCCCAGTCATCGGGCAGGTTCGGCTGGGCGCCGGCGGCGAATTTGCTGGTTGGGGAGCAGCCCAGGTGCGAGCAGATGCCGACCGCAACCAGGAATTCCGGCTTGATCGAGCGGTGCTCGTTACGTGCGTATTCAGGCGTCAGTTCGTCCGGGGCGCGTTCCGATTTCGGATCGGCGACCGCATTGTCGGTCTTCTTGAGCGACTCAACCATTTCTGGCGAACGCTTCAGAATCCAGACCGGCTTGCCGCGCCATTCCACGGTTTTCATTTCGCCCGGCACCATGCCGGCAATATCTACTTCCACCGGCGCGCCGGCGGCTTTCGCCTTTTCCGACGGCTGGAAGGTGCTTACCAAGGCGCCCGCCGCGCCCAAACCTACTGCGCCACCTGCCACGCATGTAGCTCCGAGCAAAACGCGTCGGCCTGAATCGACCTGCTTTTCGTTACTCATACCAACCCCAATCAGTCAAAATGCGAAATCTTAAAAAGCTACTTAGAGCTTCTAGCAACCTTAAATTATAAGGGAAGCGCTGGTCGAAATGAAGAAAAAATGATGCCATGCGCCCACGCCGGCCCCATTTTGACCCGTTTTTGGCGCGTTTGTCGGCAGTAAAGACGCTTTTTTCGCTATTCGGGCCGAGGCCGGTTTGGAACCACACGCGAATGTTTGGTTTCTAATCGCTTCAATGTATGATCGTCGTGTCATTCTTTCACAACAACACGAGGGGAATATAGATGAGCATGATGAGCGAGTTCCGTGAATTTGCCATGAAAGGCAATGTGGTCGACCTGGCGGTCGGCGTCATCATCGGTGGCGCTTTCGGCAAGATTGTCGATTCCCTGGTCGCGGACGTGATCATGCCCCCCATCGGCAAGCTGTTCGGCGGCCTCGACTTTGCCAGCTATTATCTTCCGCTCAACGGCCAGGCGATGGGCCTGTCGCTGGCCGAAGCCAAAAAGCTGGGCGCGGTTCTGGCCTATGGTAATTTCTTCACCGTGCTGCTCAACTTCATCATCCTGGCCTTCGTGATCTTCCAGATGATCCGCCTGATGAACAAGGTCAAACGCAACCAGCCGGCCCCGGTCGCCGTGGTCGCCACACCCGAGGACATCGTGCTCCTGCGCGAAATCCGCGACTCGCTCAAAAAGTAAGGAAAGGCCGCGCCCGCGATGCGACGTACCTGGTTGTTGTTTGCACAAACTGTCACCATCGTGCTGGCGCTGTATTTCGTGGCCGCGTCCCTGCGCCCCGAGTGGCTGCGCGGCCTCGGCCAGCCAGCCCAGGTGGGGCGGGTCGGCAACGCGGTGCCGGTCATCGAAGCGGCGCGCCTGCCGGCCCTGGCCGGCAGTTACCGCGAGGCGGCCGGGCGCGCCATGCCCGCCGTGGTCAACATTCTCACCAGTAAATCGCTGGGCCGTGAGCATCCGCTGCTCAAGGATCCTTTCTTCCGCCGCTTTTTCGGCGACCGCGCGCCCCGTCCGGAGCAGCAGTCCAGCCTCGGTTCGGGCGTTATCGTCAGTCCCGACGGCTACATCCTGACCAACAACCACGTGATCGAAGCGGCCGACGAGATCGAGGTGGTGCTGGCCGACGGCCGCAAAGCGGCGGCCAAAGTGGTGGGCACCGATCCCGAGACCGACCTGGCCGTGATCCGCATCGACGCCAAGAACCTGCCGGTGATCGTGCTGGGTCACGCCGAGGATGCCCGCGTCGGCGATGTGGTGCTGGCGATCGGCAATCCCTTCGGCGTCGGCCAGACCGTCACCATGGGGATTATTTCCGCCCTGGGCCGCAACAATCTGCACATCAACCACTTCGAAAACTTCATCCAGACCGATGCGGCCATCAATTTCGGCAACTCGGGCGGGGCGCTGATCGACAGTGGCGGCAATCTGCTGGGCATCAATTCGGCCATCTATTCGCAAAGCGGCGGCTCGGTCGGCATCGGCTTCGCCATTCCGGTCAGCACCGCAAAAACGGTGTTGGACGGCATCATCAAACACGGCCAGGTGGTGCGCGGCTGGATCGGCATCGAAAGTCAGGACATCACCCCGGAACTGGCCGAGAGTTTCGGTCTCGACAAGGATTCAGGTACCATCATTGCCGGCGTCGTGCGCAACGGTCCGGCCGACAAGGCCGGCATCAAGCCCGGCGACATTCTGCTGACGGTGGCCGGCAAGCCGGTCTCCAACACCAGTGACATGCTGAACCTGATTGCGCAACTCGCGCCTGGCCAGAAAGCAACCATGACAGTCATGCGCAATCACCGCGAGGCCGCCATCGACGTCGATGTCGCCAAGCGCCCGCGGCTTCCCCAATAACTTTTTTTCCGGATTTTTACAGCATGCATTTGCGCGACCTCACGCAATTTCTCACCGAGCTGAACGAGAACAACAACCGTCCCTGGTTCATCCATAACAAACCGCGCTACGACATTCTGCGCGAAGAATTCGAGACCGTGGTCACCGAACTGATCGCCGCCATTGCCCGCTTCGACCCGCAGGTGGTCGCCTGCAATCCGAAGAAGGCCATGTTCCGCATCAACCGCGATATTCGCTTCTCCCACGACAAGCGTCCCTACAAGACCCGCTTTTCCGCCGGCATTACCCCGCGCGACCTGCGCCGGCCCAGCGCCGGCGGCGGTCCCACCTACTATTTCCACATCGAAGGCGACGGCACGCTGGGCATTGGCGCGGGCGAATATCTGCCGCCGCCCGATCGCCTGAAAGCGATTCGCGCGCAAATCGTCGACGATGCCGCAGGCTTTGCGAAATTAATCAAGAACAAGCCGCTGCGCGCGACCTTCGGCGACATGGAAACCGAGCACAAACTGCAGCGTCCGCCAAAAGGCGTGGACCCGGATCACCCGCACGTCGAATACCTGAAGCTGAAGGGATTTTTTGTCTGGACTGAAGTCAAGCTCAAACTCAATGCGCCCGAAGAACTGGTGCCGCAGCTGGCGCGTGCCTACAAGGATGCCTTGCCGCTGGTGAACTGGCTGCGCTCGGTCGAGGTCGCCCCGGCAGAATGACGCGGTCAATCCTGCGACAGCGTCTGGCAATCTAAGCAAGAATACGTCTCTGGAAAAGACTGACAGGAGTAGCGATGGCTTTGCAACATGCCGCCTCTGGCGAACTGATACGGCTGCAGCGCAGTGACGACGATATCGCCCATTTCACGTCCGTGGCGCTGGCCAAGACCGAGCACCTCGAACTGATCCGGCTGGTGCTTCCCAAGGAGCGCGAAATGCCGGTGCACCGCGTCGATGGCGAAATTACCCTGCTGTGTCTGCAGGGGGAAGTCGTGTGCGATGCGCACGGCAATTCCACCGTGCTGCGACCGGGGGAAATGCTGTATCTGCTCGGTGGGGTGCCGCATGCCGTGCGGGCCAATGTCGATGCGGTGGCATTGCTGACGATATTGCTCAATCAAAAACCGGTCTGAGCCAACAAGGCCGTCGCGCGGCCACGTTGCCGGGCAAGGTGGCTTATGCCAGTTCGTCGCGCGGATCGCGTGCCAGCAATTGCGCCAGCATCGCCTGCGGTGTGCCCCCATCAAACAGCACATCGGCCACCGCGTTGGTAATCGGCATGTCGACGCCCAGCTTGCGCGCCAGCTCGCGCACCGCCTTGGCGCAGGGCACGCCTTCGGCCACGTGCCCGAGCTCGGCCACAATGGTGTCCAGCGGTTTGCCCAGCGCCAGACCCAGCCCGACCTTGCGGTTGCGCGACAGGTCGCCGGTGCAGGTCAGGATCAGGTCGCCCATCCCGGTCAGGCCCATGAAGGTCGCGCTGGAGGCGCCCAGGGCATTGCCCAGACGCGTGATTTCCGCCAGCCCGCGCGTGATCAGCGCGGCGCGGGCATTCAGGCCCAGGCCCAGGCCGTCGGCCACGCCGGTGGCAATCGCCAGCACATTCTTGACCGCGCCGCCCACTTCCACGCCGACCATGTCATCGCAGGAATACACGCGCAGGTTGCCGCCATGAACACTGGCCACCACCCGTTCGCGCAGCGCATCCGAGCTTGACGCCACCGTCAGCGCGCACGGCAGACCGCGCGCCACTTCCTGCGCGAAGGACGGGCCGGACAAGGCCGCCCCGGCCACCGTGTCGCCCATGACTTCCTGCATCACCTGGTGCGGCAGCAAGCCGGTGCCGTTTTCAAAGCCCTTGCACAGCCACACGACATTTGGAATCGGATACGGTTTCAGCTGGCGCAGCAGCGGACGCAGACCGGCCACCGGGCAGGCCGCGATCAGTAGCGCGTCAGGCCCGCTGACATGGGCCAGGGCGGCGTCGAAGTCGGCCGTCACGCGCAGCGCCGGCGGCAGGGCAAAGCCGGGCAGGTAATGCAGGTTTTCGCGTGCCGCGTCCATGGCCTGCATGGCAGCGCCATCGCGCCCCCAGATCAGGACATCATTGCGCGCGGACAGCGCCAGCGCGACCGCCGTGCCCCAGGCGCCAGCGCCCAGCACGGTGATCTTGCGAGTAGTAGCAGGTGTTTGCATGGAGCCCCAGTATGGCGCCGGGGTCAGATGCCCCAGATGTCGACTGCCTTGATATAACCGATTATGCCATCCTTGTGGCGCACCTTGACCCAGGTCGACACTTGCGGATCGGCCAGTTCCAGCAGCACGCCCTTGTCGGCGGTCATCAGTGGAATGCCGTTCTCATCGGCGGTCGGGCGCACTTTGGCGTTGGCCGTGCGCACCACCACATTGCGTTTTGGACTCAGCGTGCGCGCCTCGGTCCAGGCCATGTCGCCGCTGGCGTCACGCACCTTGACCCAGTCGCCATAGGTGAGGACCACTTCGACCGGCATGCCGCGCGGTGCGATGAACAATTTGCCGCCGCGCACCGAGGGCGCGTCGTACAGGACGGCCGGCGCTGCGCCGATGGATTTGAAGTCGAATGCCTGTGCGCCAGCCGAAGCGAGCAGCAGCAAAGCGCTGGCAAGAATACGAGGGAATGTCATGAGTGGCCTTCGCCAGTGGTTGGCAGGGCGGGCAGAGCTGCCCACCCGCCTTGCTACAGATGCTTAGTTTGCTGCTGGTGCAGTTGCTGCGGCTTCAGCCAGGGCCTGGCGGCGCTGCTGGTAGAACACTTCGAAGTTGATCTCGGCCAGGTGCACTGGCGGGAAGCCGGCACGGGTGATCACGTCGGCGATGTTGCCGCGCAGGTAAGGGTAAACGATGTTCGGGCAACCGATTCCCAGCAGTGGATCCATCTGGTCCGCAGGAATGTTACGCGCTTCAAAGATGCCGGCTTGCTTGCCTTCAACCAGGAAAGCAACCTTGTCCTTGATCTTGGCGGTGACGGTGATGGTCACGGTCGACTCGTAGATGCCGTCAGCGATGGCTTCGGCGCCCACGTCCAGCGACACTTCGATGGCCGGTGCTTCCTGCTCGAGGAAGATGGCTGGGGAATTCGGCTGTTCCAGCGACATGTCTTTCAGATAGACGCGTTGGATTTGGAATACTGGTTGCAGGTTTTCGTCAGACATGGAACGCTTTCGTTGGGAAATAAAAAGAACGGCGCGGAGCCGTTCCAAATTGTGCTTGGTTCAAACGCGACGGTAATTGTATCAAAACCAATGGGCTAGAAATAGTTTTGCGCAAACCTTTAGCTTATCGCATGAATCGGTCAAGCCCCATTTAACAAGGGATCGAGCTTTCCGGCTTGATCAAGCGCATACAAATCGTCGAAACCGCCCACGTGGGTGCTGCCCACGTAAATTTGCGGCACCGTGCGGCGCCCGGTTTTTTGCATCATCTCGACTTTCTGGTCGGGGTCGAGGTCGACGCGGATTTTTTCGATATTGGTCACGCCCTTGGCATCGAGCAGGCGCTCGGCCCGGATGCAATACGGGCAGACGGCAGAGGTGTACATCTTGACGGGGGCTGTCATGGCAATTCCTTTCCTTACTTGACGGTCGGCAGGTTGGCTGCTTGCCATGCGGCAACGCCACCATCCAGGCCGACCACGTCGGTGAATCCGGCGGCCTTGAGCAGGTTCATGGCCTTGTCGGTGCGTGCGCCGGTCTGGCACACGACGATGACAGTCTTGTCCTTGAACTTGTCGAGTTCGCCGATGCGTGCGTTCAAGTCTGCCAGCGGAATGTTTTTCGCGTCGCGCAAATGCCCTGCGGCAAATTCTTCAGTGGTCCGTACATCGACCAGGACGTTCTTGCCGCGGTTCAACAACTGGGTCACTTCCAGGGTCGAGGCGCGCTTGCCGCGTGGCATCAGAGCAGGAATCAGGAGGGCGCCGCCGGACAGAATCACGATACTGACGAGCAAAAGGTGGTCGAGAATGAATTTCACACAGGTTCCAATGGTCAATGGTTTAAGACAAGGCAATCCGCGCATTATAAAATAGAAGGCGAATCTGAATGCATTACACCTATCTCACCTCTTTTTTGGAAACTAGCACATGTACAAAATCGTCTTCATGCGCCATGGCGAATCGACCTGGAACCTGGAAAACCGCTTTACCGGCTGGACCGATGTCGACCTGACCGAAAAAGGGGTGCGCGAGGCAAAAAATGCCGGGCAAGTCCTGAAAGAAGCCGGTTTCACCTTCGACCTGGCTTACACCTCGGTCCTCAAGCGCGCCATCCGCACCCTCTGGCTGGCGCTGGACGATATGGACATGATGTGGCTGCCGGTCAAGAACGACTGGCGCCTGAACGAGCGCCACTATGGCGCCCTGCAAGGTCTCGACAAGGCCGAAACCGCCGCCAAATACGGTGACGCCCAGGTGCTGGTATGGCGCCGCAGCTACGATACGCCGCCGCTGGCCCTGGCTGCCGACGACGAGCGCACTTCCTTCAACGATCCGCGCTACGCCGGCGTGCCAAAAGAAAGCATTCCGCTGACCGAATGCCTGAAAGACACCGTGGCCCGGGTGATGCCGGTGTGGGATGAGGAAATCGCCCCGGCCATCAAGGCCGGCAAGAAAATCCTGATCTCAGCCCACGGCAACAGCCTGCGCGCCCTGATCAAGATGCTCGACGGCATCAGCGATGAAGACATCGTTGGCCTCAACATTCCAAACGGCCAACCCCTGGTGTACGAACTCGATGCCAACCTCAAGCCGATCAAGCATTACTACCTGGGCGACCAGGAGGCCATCGCCGCTGCCGTCGCCGCGGTCGCCAATCAAGGGAAGGCCAAGTAAGTTTTGTCTTTCAACCTGAAGTGTTTACCGGGCAGGGCCGTGCTGTGCATGGTCCTGGCCCTGTCCGTCGGCGCCGCTGCGGCCGCGCCGCGCCAGACCGAACGCAGCAAGCAGAAAGTGGCGGCCGAGCAGAACCGTGCCGACATCGCCGCCAAGCTGGCCAAACTCAAAAGTGAAGTCTCGCGCACCGAAGACGCGCGCGAAGACGCGGCCGACACCCTGGCCGAGTCCGAGGAAGCGATTTCGAATGCCAACCGCCAGCTGCACGAACTGGCCGAGGAACAGGTTGAAACCAATGCCAAGCTGGCCCGCCTGACGGGAGAGCAGACGCGCCTGGCCGGCGTGGTCGAGGCGCAGAAAAAGCAGCTCGCCACCCTGCTGCGCGAGCAGTACGTGGCTGGCAACGAGGACCGCATCAAGCTGCTGCTCTCGGGCGACAATCCGAACCGGATTAACCGCGATCTGCAACTGATGGCCTATGTCTCGCAAGCCCAGGCCAAGCTGCTGGCCTCGCTGCGCCTGAACCTGGCCAAGGTCGAGAGCACCCAGCAAAAAGAACAGAATGCCAAGGACGAGCTCGACGAGATCGCCCAGGAAGAGCGCGACCAGAAGGCCGTACTGGAAAAGGAAAAAGCCCGCCGCGCCGCCTTGCTGGGCAGCCTGTCGAAAAAGCTGGTGGCCCAGCGCAAGGAAATCGGCACCCTCGAGCGTGACGAGCAGCGCATGGCCGGCCTGGTCGACAAATTGTCCAAGCTGATCAAGGAGCAGGCCGAAGCTGCCGCCGCTGAAAAGCGCCGCCTGGAAGCAGTCGCGGCCGCCAAAGCCAAGGCGAAAGCCGAAGCGGCTGAACTGGCGCGCGCCCGCCAGGCGGAAAAAGAACGGCTGGCGCGCGAAGCGGCCGGCAAACCGGCCAAGCCCGGCAAACCGGTCGTGCCGCCCACCTTCAAGCCCGACCCGATCGACGCCGACGAACCGAGCGTGGCCCAGACCGACCCCAAACCGGACCCGAACCAGGCCAGGGCGGCCGATATCGCGCTGGCACCGGCAGCCCCGGATGGCGCGTTTGCCAGCCTCAAGGGCAAGCTGCGCGCGCCTGTCAGCGGCCAGCTGGCCGCCAAATTCGGCGCCAAGCGCGATGGCGGACCCAGCTGGAAGGGCGTGTTCATCAAGGCCCCCGAAGGCGCCGACGTCAAGGCGATCGCCGCTGGCCGGGTGGTGTTTGCCGCCTGGATGCGTGGCTTCGGCAACCTGATCATCGTCGACCATGGCAGCGAATACCTGTCGATCTACGGGAACAACCAATCCCTACTGCGCCGCGTGGGCGATGCCGTCAAGGGCGGCGACCCGATCGCGGCGGCGGGAAACACCGGCGGCGGCGAAGATTCGGGGCTATACTTTGAGCTCAGGCATCGCGGTGCGGCCTTCAATCCGGCGACCTGGGTCAGCTTCTAAAGGTTCAACATGAAAGTCAAACACATCGGACTGGTGGGCATGGGCGCGGCACTCGGCTTTTGCGCTTCCCTGCAGTTTTCGGCCATGGCCCAGAAAAGCGCGGACGCGCCGCTGCCGCTCGACGAATTGCGTCAGCTCACGGACGTGTATGGCCTGATCAAGTCCGACTATGTCGAATCGGTCGAGGACAAAAAGCTGCTGTCGCAGGCCATAGCCGGCATGGTCGCCTCGCTCGACCCGCACTCGGTGTACCTGGATAAAAAGGCTTACCGCGAACTGAGCGAAAGCATGGAAGGCAAGTTCGTCGGCCTGGGGATCGAAGTGGCCATGGAAGACGGCTACGTCAAAATCGTCAGCCCGATCGAAGACTCGCCGGCCTTTCGCGCCGGGCTCAAGTCGGGCGATCTGATCACCCGTATCGACAG
>DASWMN010000018.1:0-13236 GCA_036399735.1 Telluria sp.
CCGTCGGCGCCGAGTTCGCGCGCGCGGCGCAGCTCCTTTTCTGCCGATTGCGGATCGGCCTGGTCCAGATACACTTCGCCGAGCAGCAGGCGCGCGCCGCGGTGGCTGCTGTCCTTCTGCAGCGCGCTCTTGAGGATCACGACGGCCGCGCGCGGCTCGCCCCGTTCCTGCGCCTGGCGCGCCTGGCTCACCAGGCTGTCGGGATCGGCCGGATGGCAAGCGCCAAGCCAGCTGGCGAGAAGCAGGGTGGCGGCACGGGTGGCAACCCGGCCAATGAGGTGTCTGTGCATGATTTCTCCGGCGCTGTCGCAAGGGCGGACCATCCATAGAGTAGGGATAAGCGGGCTGCGCACGTTTGATCAAGCTCAAGCCTTTCCAGCGGGCACGCTCAAGTGTGAATGTTCACGCATTTGCTGTTTATCAAAGGTGGGATCAGCTCGGTCCGTAGAATTTCCCCATCGCCCCTTGCGCGGGCCTTGCCTGCCGTTCCTCACGGCGTTCCGGAGATCGACCCATGAATCAAGCTGAAGTCACAGGACCGGTCCGGTCCGCCCAGGGTGCGCGGAGGTGCTGATGGCGACCGCGACCCTGCATGCGGCTACCGCCTACCAGCGCGCCCTCGCCACCCTGCGCGCGCAACCGAAACACTGGCTGATTACCGGCGTGGCCGGCTTTGTCGGCTCCAACCTGCTGGAGACGCTGCTGCGCCACGGGCAATACGTCACCGGTCTGGACAACTTCATGACCGGCTACCGCCACAATCTGGACCAGGTGCAAGCTCTGGTGCCCGACGCGGCCTGGCGCCGCTTCCGCTTTATCGAGGGCGACATCCGCTGTCTTGCCAGTTGCAAGGATGCATGCAGCGATGTCGAGTATGTGCTCCACCAGGCTGCGCTCGGTTCGGTCGGACGCTCGATCGAGGATCCGATACTCACCAGCGACATCAATATGATCGGTTTTCTGAACGTGCTGGTGGCAGCGCGCGATGCGAGCGTGCGACGGCTGGTGTACGCCGCCTCAAGCGCCACCTATGGCGACCATCCGGAACTGCCCAAGGTCGAGGAACGTATCGGCCGGCCGCTCTCGCCGTACGCCCTGACCAAGCATGTGAACGAGGTGTATGCCGACATGTTCGCGCGCTGCTACCAGACCGAGGCAATCGGCCTGCGCTATTTCAATGTGTTCGGCCCGCGCCAGGATCCCAACGGGCCGTACGCCGCGGTCATCCCGCAGTGGTTCAGCGCCATGATCAATAATGGCCGCCTGAACATCAATGGCGACGGCAAGAGCAGCCGCGATTTCTGCTTCATCGACAATGCGGTGCAAGCCAATCTGCTGGCCAGTCTGGCCACTGACCCGGCTGCCGTCAACCAGGTCTACAACGTGGCGGTGAATGCGCGCACCAGTCTCAATGAGTTGTACGCGCTCATGCGGCGCATGCTGGACCGCCGTTTCCCCCACCTGAGCGACTATCAGCCCCATTACACCGACTTCCGGGCAGGCGACGTGCGCCATTCTCAGGCTGATATTTCCAAAGCGGCCAGACTGCTGGGCTACCAGCCCACGCACCGGCTCGAGGACGGCTTGCGCGAGTCGCTCGACTGGTACGTGGCGCGACTGAGTACAGCAGATTGAGCCCGCCAGCCGCCTACAGCGGCGGCTTGCGGGCCGGCAGCACGCGCACCACACCGCGAAAATCCACCGTGTGCAGCGTTACCGGCCTGCGCCACAGCCGGCTGACGTACTCGACCACTTTTTCGGCCTGGGTCAGGTCCAGCCCGCGACCATCGCGCAGATAGTCGTGATGCAGTTCGAGCGCGCCATCGGCACCGGTGCGCAGGACAGTGATCGCCGGTGCGCCGTAATTGTATTTCGGCCCGAGGATGGCCTCGCGGATGGCGCGGATGTCGCGGTTGGCGATCTTGGTTTCGCCATCCTTGCGGGTTTCGTAGACAAACAAGTCGAGTTCGTCTGCCAGGTCCTGATCGAGGTAGTTGCGCACAAAGCCGAAGTCGTCTTCCTCGCGACAGATCTGGCGCGCCTTTTCCATGCCGTGCTGCTCGATAATGTGCTCCCACATTGAAAACCCGAGGTGATAGGGATTGACGGACAGCGCCAGTTCCTGGCCGCCGGCATAGGGCCGCACCACATCGGAGTGGGCCTTGATGGCTGCCAGATACAGGGGTTCTGGCAGGAAGGTGGCCTCGCGCAGCAGGCGCGCGTGCCAGTACGAGGCCCAGCCTTCGTTCATGATCTGGCAGGCATAGATGGGATGGAAATAGAAGGCTTCCTCGCGCACGGCCAGGAAGATGTCGCGCTCCCATTCGGCCATGTCGGGCGCGTAGTGGGCGATAAACCAGAGCAGATCGGTTTCCGGCTGGGGCGGCAGGGGCGGCCGCCGTGGCGCATCATCGAACGGGGCCGCGCGTGGCGCGCCCGGCAGCCGCGCGAAACGTGCGCCGAAGGGATCGGGTGCCGGCTCGGCCGGTGGGGGCACGAATGCCGGGTACAGCGGACGATGCAGCGGCTGATTGACGTCGATGTGCGTTTCGAGCGCCAGTGCGGCGTCGAGCACCGCCTCGACGCGGGCCTGGCCATGGGCCGTGAGCGCCCGCTCCAGGCGGTGGGCGCGCGCTGCGCTCTGTTCCAGGATGTGGCCGCCGGCCATGGCCATGAAGCGGGTGAACAGCTGGTTGTTCTTGGCAAAATCGGCATGGCCCAGCACGTGCGCGGTCACCAGGGTGTTTTCAGCAAGCGAGTTCTGCTCCTGCAGGAAAGCCTGGCAGGGATCGCCTGGAAACATGACCTCGAAAATGCGCGAGTGTCCCATATGCTGGCGCACCAGCTGATGAATATAGCGCACGCCGAAGGACCAGTGGCGCATGCGCACCGGCAAGCCGTAGACGGCAATTTCCAGCATGAAGTTGGCCGGTACCAGATCGAAACTGACCGGGTAGAAATCGAGGCCGAGCTCCTGGGCCAGGGCCAGGAACTGCTCGGCATAGCTGTCCAGGGTGCCGCTGACGTTGCTCATGGCGACAGCGCCGCGTCGGCGTCCAGCTCGCGCGAGAAAAAGGTGCGCAGCGCGCGCCAGATATCGTCGGGACCGGACAGCACGCTGCTGCCGACCGCCAGACCGCGCCGCTCGAGTTCGTTGCACAGGCGCCGCATTTCCGTATCCAGCGCGCGCGGCACGCCTGGCAGCGTCTCGACATAGCCGATGTAGTTGAGATGGCTTGCCAGTTCCGCCAGTGCCAGATTGGCGGCCTGGCGGTCCTCGGTGAAGTTTTCGCCGTCGGAGGCGTAAAACAGGTAGATGTTGTTGTGCGCCGGGTCGAGCTCGGTACGCACCAGGTCGAGGATCAGGCGGAACGCGCTCGAGGCGATGGTGCCGCCCATGCCCGATACCTGGAAGAACTCCTGCTCGCTGAATTCCCACGCATGCGTGGTATGCGCAATGAAGCGGGTATCGACCCGCGCGTACTTGCGGCGGATGCCCTGCAAGGCGAAAAAGAAGAAGGATTTGGCCAGCTTGCGCTCGAGCTGGGTCATGCTGGCGGAGACGTCGAGCGCGAACAGGATGGTGGCGCTGGTACTGGGCCGCACCCGCGTCACCAGCTGACGAAAGCGCAGGTCGTCATTCGTGAATGGGACGGGATCGGTCTGGATGGCGCGGCGCTTGATCGCCTCCTTGACGGTGCGACGCCGGTCCAGGCGCGAGCGGGCACCGCGTTTGTCCCAGCCCTGGCGTACCAGTTCCAGCTCGTCGACCCGGCTGCCCGGCTTGGGCTGCAGGTCCGGCAGCTTGAGTTCTTCCCAGATCCAGTCCATGACATCGTCGATCGAGAACTCCAGCAGCAGCCGGACTTCGCCATTGTCGCTGCCGCCGCCGCTGCCATCCTCGCCGCCACCGAACTCGTCGGGCTCACCGGGCTGCAGGATGTCACCGGCAGCCCCCGGTCCCTGGCCGGCGCCGCTTTCGCTGCGGCCTTCGGCCAGTTTAAAGCGGGCATGTTCCAGCATGCGCACAGGCACCTGGACGGTGCGCTGCTGGGGCCCGGTAATCAGATCGGGGCCGGCAATCAGGTCCGGCAAATGGTTTTGCACGGCATCGCGCACTTTGTCGTTGTGGCGCAGCCAGTCGCGCGCGCCGCGTGAGAACAAATCGTACCAGCCGGTGTTGATCGTCGCAGTCACCTTGCCTCCGGACCCGGCTTACTCTTGTGCCAGCAGGGTCGTCACGTAGTTGAGCGCTTCGCGCGCGCTGTGGTTGTCGTAGCCGTATTCGTCGACCATGCGCTTCTCGACGGCCGAGATCTTGCTGCGCACTTCGTCATCGGGTCGCTTGGCCGAGCTGACCAGGCGCAGCACGTCGCGCCGCTGTTCGAACAGGTATTGCTGGACTGCGTCGTTGAGCTGGATGTGGCTTTCGAGGCTGAACTTGATGCCGCGCTTGTAGGCGCCCATGGCCTTGCGCACGACCTCCTGGCGGAACGATTGCTTGCCCGACTCGGAGATGTGGATCTTTTCCTCGACCGCGCGCAGGAAGCGCTCGTCGGGACGGCGCTCCTCGTTGGTGATCGGGTCCTTGATGTGGCGGTTGTCGAGCATGGCCTCCACCTCGTCGAGATACTTGTTGAGCAGGTCCTGCGCCTCCTGCTCGAACGACACGAACAGGGCCTTGTGCACATCTTCCTTGACCCAGCGGTTGTAGAAATCCTTGCGGGTCAGGACCAGGTAATCGACCCACTTGCGCTTCTTTTTCGGGTCGATCCGGGCGTCGCTTTCGATGCCGTCCTTGAGCGCCAGCAGCACGTCCATGGTCGACAGGCTTTTGCGGTTGGACTGGATGATGGCGTTCGACAGCGCGTTGATCACAAAGCGGGGCGAGACGCCGGCCAGCCCTTCGTCAGGCGCCTTTTCCTTTTCTTTGACCCGGCGCACGTCGGCCCGGTTCACGCCATCGACTTCTTCGTCGGCGTGGATGCGCACCTTCTTGACCAGTTCGACGTCCTTGTCGTCACCCTCCTGGATGCGGCTCAGAATGGCAAACACGGCCGCCGCATGCAGCACATGCGGATCGAGGTGCACATCGCGAAACGCCGGCGCGGCGGCGGAAATGAGCTTGCGGTAGATGCGCGCCTCCTCGCGGTAGCTGAGGGTGTAGGGCACCTGGATGATCACCATGCGGTCGAGCAGGGCTTCGTTCTCGCTCTCTTGCAGGAATTTGCGAAACTCGGCCAGATTGGTGTGCGCGAGGATGGTTTCGTCGAGATAAATCAGCGGAAAGCGCGAAACCTTGACGTTTTTCTCCTGAGTGAGCGTGAGCAGAAGGTACAGGAACTCGCGCTTGACCTTGAGGATCTCGATCATTTCCAGGACGCCGCGGCTGGCCGCGTACACGGCGCCCGACCACGACCATGCACGTGGATCGCCTTCGTCCCCGAACTGGGCCACCTTGGACAGGTCGACCGAGCCGACCAGGTCGGCCAGGTCAGCCGTGGTCGGATCGTGCGGGGCGTAGGTGCCAATGCCGCTGCGGCCCGATTCCGAGATGAAGAAGCGTTCGACCGGCATTTGCATGAAGTCGCCGTTGAACTGGTCTTCGAGGCGGGCGCGGCAGTGGGGGCAGATCTCGCCGCTGATGTCGATCCCGTAGGTATTGCGGCAGGTGGCGCGCATGGTGTGCGGCACCAGGTGCAGCGGCGATTCGTGCACCGGACAGCCGGCAATCGCGTACAGCGCGCCCTCTTCGGTGTAACTGTATTCCTCCAGCGCCCGCTTGAGCAGAATCACCAGGGTGGACTTGCCGCCCGAGGGCGGGCCCAGCAGCAGCAGCAGGCGGCGTCCGACCTCGGACCCGGCCGCGGCCGCCTTGAAATAATCGATCACGCGGTCGATCGCGTCGTCGATGCCGAACAGGTCTTCGTCGAACAGGCGGCAGCGGAAGTGACCCTCGCCATCGCTGGTGCAGGTGGCGCGGATCATGTCCCAGATATATTGATGCGAGGTGCGGGCGATTTGCTGCGGCGCGCGCGGCAGCAATTGTTCCAGAAATTCCGAGAACGGCCCCGCCCAGTGGCCGGCCCGGTGCTGGCGGGTGAACAGCGTCAGGCTCTTGAGAAAATTGCCTTGCTGGTCGCTTGCGTCGATTACGGTGTCGTTGCTCACAGTTCCTCCACTGATCAAGGCACGGGGCCTTTTTCTCAGTATCAGTGCGCACGCCACTGAACGGATGATGAGCGTCAAAGTGCGCCGTTGAACCTATCGGGCGGTGCACGGGCTCATGCGGACAGAATGCACAACGGCGCCTGCAGGCGCCGTCATGTTCAGCTGGGCGACACTCAGAAACGCGCGTTGAGCGTCACCCGCAGCGCCCGTGGCGAACCGGGCGTGATGTTGTTGTTGCTGTTGGCCGAAGCGAAGTATGCCTTGTCCAGCAGGTTCTCGATATTCATCTGCAGCTGGTAGTTCTTGTTCAGCTTGTAGAACACGGCACCGTCGACGCGGGTAAAGGCGGGCAGGGTGACCGCGTTATCGGCCGCGGCAAAAATGTCGTCCCGGTAGACCACGCCCAGTGCCGCACCCCATTGCTGGCTGAAGTCGTAGCGGTTCCACAGCGACAGGCTGTGCTTCGGCACCATCGCCAGCGTTTTGCCGGTCAGCACAGTGCTGCCGGCCAGCGAGGCCAGCTTCGCGTCTTGCCAGGCATAGCCGCCCATCACGCTCCAGGCCTGGGTCAGTTTGCCCGACAGGCCCAGTTCCAGACCCTTGCTGGTCTGGCCGTCGAGCAGCAGGCTGCGCGTGCTGTCGGCCGGATCGGTGACCACCACGTTGCTGCGGTCGAGCTTGTAGATGGCGACGCTGGCAGCCAGGTCCGGCGTGATGTCCCACTTGGCGCCCAGTTCCAGGTTCTTGAATTCTTCCGGATCGAAATCGCGGTTGGCGCCCGTCAGTGAACCGAGCTGGTCGCCCGCGCGCGGCACGAAGGCCAGCGAGTAACTACCGTAGATCGACACCGCTTCCGCCGGCTTGTAGACCAGGCCCAGGCGTGGCGACAGCGGGGTGTCGCGCACTTCCAGGTAGCGCGTGGCGCTGGCGACATAGTTGTCGAACTTGACGTTGAAACGGTCGTAGCGCAGGCCGGCCACCACTTGCCATTGCGGCGAAAACTCGATCTGATCCTGCAGATACACCGATGCCACCGTGGCCACGCCGTGGTTGTTGGCGTCGGTCGCCGACGGCGTGAAGACGATCGGACCGGCATACACCGGATTGGTGATCGACACCACGGCCGAAGTGGCGCCATTGAAGCGGCCGGTATTGCGCAGATTGTCCGTTTCCTGCCGTCCCAGCTCGAGCCCGGCCACCAGTTTGTGGCGTACGCTGCCTGCGTTCAGGGTGTAGAACAAGTCGGTCTGGTTGAACAGGTTGGTGCGCTCGGTCGCATTGTTGTAGGCGGCCAGGGTGACCTGGTTGCTGGCCGGTTTGGCTTCCAGCGAGGCGAACACATTCTGGTAAAACTTGTCATAGCTGGCGTAGCGGCTGCGGTTGCGCAGCGTCAGGCCGTTGCCGAAATCATGGTCGATCAGGGCCGTCAAGGCGTTCGACAGCACCGTCGCTTCGCTCAGGTCCGGATTGCCGAAGAATTTGCCCGGGTCGGTGGCCAGCGGGCGCCCGGCGAAGGAGGGCACGCCACGGTCAGCCGTGCGCTCATCCTGGAAATGCTCGTAACCGAGCACGATGCTGGTGTCCTTGCCGGCACGCAGGGCCAGCGTTGGATTGATGCCTTTGCGCTTGACATTGACCGCATCGCGGTAGCTGTCCGAATCTTCCACCATGGCATTGATGCGGAAGGCGGCATTGGCGCCGATGGCCTGGCCCAGGTCGGCGCTGGCGCGGCGGTTGCGGTAGGAGCCCAGCGTGACGGATGCTTCCCGCACCGGCGTCCACTGCGGCACCTTGCTGACCCGGTTGATCACGCCACCGGAGCCGCCGCGGCCAAAGATCATCGCGTTCGAACCTTTCAGCGCTTCGACACTCTCAATATTGTAGAAGTCACGGAAGTACTGCACGTCGTCGCGCACGCCGTCGATATAAAAGTCGCCGGTCGAGCTGTTGCCACGGAATACAGCGGTATCGCGGTTGCCTTCGCCCTGGGCCGACACAATGCCTGGCACATAGCGAATCACGTCCGCCATGCTCTGCATGTTCTGGTCACGCATCAGTTCCTTGGTGATGACCGTGATTGCCTGCGGGGTATCGCGCAGCAGGGTATCGGTCTTGGTGCCGGTGGCGCTCGATTTCACGACGTAGGTGGGCTCGGCCGTGCCAACGATCTTAACTTCCTGCAAGGTTGTCTCTTCCGTGGCCGCCTGGGCAAAAGCGTGTGCGCCGCTGGCAGCCAGGACACCGGCGAGGGTCAGGCGGGCAGCCAGGGCAATCGGGGTCATACGCGGGCGGAAGGTAAAGGCGGCAGGTCGGAACATGGCAGATAGACGCAATAAAAATGAGAATGACTCGCATTATGATTTATTTGGCAGTTTCCCGCAATGCAGGTACCTTGATCTGACGTAAGTTCGGGCCCGCACAGAGCGTCCCGCACGAGGGCGCTAGCATGGGTCTTCGCACAACGCACAAGAAAAGGAAGCCGCATGTCCGCCTACGACCATTCAAGCCAGGTTGCCGAACTTACCTCCAAGGTCAAGGCGATCAAGTTCGCCATGTTCACCACGGTGGACCAGTACCAGCACCTGATCAGCCGCCCCATGACCTGCCAGGACATCGACAGCGACGGCAACCTGTGGTTTTACACCTCGACCCAGGCCGATATCTGGGAAAACATTGCCGCCCAGCCCGACGTGAACCTGAGCTTTTCCAATCCCGAGGACAGCGTCTATGTCTCGGTCAGCGGCCGCGCCGAGCGCGTGGTGGACCGCGCGGAAATCAAGGCGCGCTGGAATCCGGCGGTGCAAGCCTGGTTCCCCGCCGGTCCCGACGATCCGCACGCCGTGCTGATCCGGGTGGTGTCCGATACCGCCGAATACTGGGATTCCAACTCGAGCAGCATGGTGCAGTTGTACCAGATGGCCAAGTCGGTGCTGACCGGCACCAAGCCCCATGACGGCGAACACGGCCGCCTCAAGCTCTGAACGGCCAGGCAAGGCAAAGCCTGCCTTGATGCCAGCCGAGGCCGAAAAGGCGCGTGGCCTGGCCCGCATGCGCCGCCTGGCCACCGGTTTGCTGCTGCTGATGGCCGCGCTGTTTGTCGCGGCCCGCTGGTTCGCGCCGGGCCGTCCGGGCCTGGACTTCGTCGCGGCGTTTGCCGAGGCCGCGATGGTGGGCGCGATTGCCGACTGGTTTGCCGTGACCGCGCTGTTCCGTCACCCGCTGGGCCTGCCGATTCCGCATACGGCCATCATTCCGGCCAACCAGGAGCGGATCGGGGACAATCTCGCCAATTTCCTGGAACAGAATTTCATGAGTTACGAGGTGGTGCACGCTGAACTGTCGCGCATCGACTTCAGCGGCGCCGCCGCCCACTGGCTGGCCGATCCGGTCAATGCGCGCACGCTCGCCGTCGAGCTGACCGGCGCGCTGCCGCTGGTGCTGCGCATGGCGGACGACAAGGACGCGGCGCGCGTGCTGGGCGCGGCCCTGGCCGGCGCCATGCAGAACGTCAAGCTTGCCCCCTTGCTGTCGCGCCTGCTCAGCGTGCTGGCGGCCGGCCGTCAGCACCATGTTCTGCTGGAAAATCTGCTGACCCTGGTGGCCGACGCGCTGGAACGCCATCGCCCCTACATCCGTCAGAAAGTGCACGAACACAGTCCGCGCTGGCTGCCCAAGGCGATCGACGAGAAATTCTACGAGCGCCTGATGGCCGGGGTGCAAACCACACTCGAGGACATGCAGGGCGAGGACAGCGAGTGGCGCGCGCGTTTCCAAAGTGCCACAGAAGAGCTGATCGAACGGCTTGCCACCTCGGATGAGTACGAACAGAAGTTGCGCGCGCTGCTGGACGGCAGCCTTGGCCATCCGATGTTCCGTACTTATATGAGCCAGGTCTGGGAGGAGGTGCGCCAGCGCCTGCTGGCCGACAGCACCCGTCCCGATTCGCGGATTGCCGCCCACCTGGAACAGGCGGTGCTGGCCCTGGGGCGTGCCTTGACCCGCAACCCTTCCGTGCAAGTCAAGCTGAACGACTGGATCCGCACCGTGGCCGCCGAAACCATTGTCGCCAAACGGGTGCTGATCGTCGATCTGGTCCGCCGCGTGATCCGCAGCTGGGATACCGAGACCCTGACACGCAAGCTGGAGCTGCACGTGGGGCGCGATCTGCAATATATTCGCATCAACGGCACCCTGGTCGGCGGCCTGGTCGGGGTGGTCCTGCATGCGATCGGCATGCTGTTCTGATGTATTTATGCGAATAAGTTGCCCAATATATATTTAAATGTCGCGAGGGCATTGTAAAATGTGTAATCCCATGGCAAGATGCTTATTCTTTTGCAAATCATGGGGCCCATAAAAATGAAAAAACTGTCTGTCCTGGCGTTCGCGCTGGCCGTCGTCTGCGGCACCGTCCAAGCAAGTGTGATCGAGATTGAAACCGCAAGCGCGACCTCGCCATTGCTCGCCAGCGCCAATGATTACCTGAGCGCGGTTGACACAGCGTTGCTGGGCGCCAGCTACGCCTCGCAGTTCGTGGGCAGCTATGACAGTGTCAGCCATCAGTCCCTGTTCGGCGGCAATTCGAACTTTGCATTGAAATCGACCATCAGCTTCAGCCTGGCCGCAGCCTCGAGCTTCGGAGTGCGCGCCGGTGTCGACTTCGGCTCGGGCGGCGCCATGTTCGTCGACGGCGTCGCAGTCGATTTCAAGTCGAACGATATGTGGTGGGCAGGCAGCTACAGCAATCCTTCCCAGTTCCTAGCAAGCGCAGGCATGCTCGCTGCCGGCAACCACAGCGTGACCATCGTCGGTTTCGAAGGCTGCTGCGACGGCGCCCAGCAGGTTCAGTTTCAGCAGGACAGTGGCAACTGGACCAGTTTCGGCGGCAATGACGGTTTGAACGGCGTGGTGCCTGAGCCGGCATCGATCGCGCTGCTGCTGACCGGCGTTGGCCTGATCGGCGCGAGCCGCCGCCGCAAGGTGGCAAAGCAGGCCTGATGCCCTTGCTTGTTCCGGACTGAGGGGGCTGCGTCCGCTCGGTCCGGGCGGCTTGCATTAAGCTCAAGATCAGGGAAATAAAGCGTTTCTTCCTGCATGGTCGTTCCCGATTATATTTTCGCCGCAGCGCCCGATGCCATGGACAAGCTGGTTTCCGGGTGGCACAGTAGCGACAATGAAAACTCGCCTTTACGTCCTTCGTGCCGCCGGTGCCGCCGCCGCGCTGCTCGCGCTGTACGCCGCCTTCGGCTTCCTCGCAGTTCCCGCAATCATCAAAAGCCAGGCCACCACGCTGGCCTCGGGAAAACTCCATCGCCAGCTCAGTATTGCCAGCGTCGCCTTCAATCCCTTCACGCTCGCCCTCGATGTCAGCGGCATCAAGCTAATGGAGCCCAAGGGCGGCCAGGTCTTCGTCAGCAGCGATCGCGTTGCCGTCGACCTGGCCGCGGCCTCGCTGTGGCGCCTGGCGCCGGTAGTCCAGCAGCTGCGGGTGGAAAAGCCGTATCTGCACTTGGTGCGCAATCAGTCCGGCGGCTACAGCGTTGACGACATTCTCGCGCTGATCGCCAGCACGCCCCCCTCGCCGGAACCGGCACGTTTTTCCGTTAACAATATCGCGATCGAAGCGGGCCGCATCGTATTTGAAGACCAGCCCACCGCCAGCACCCACACGGTGGAACAGCTGCGCCTTGGCGTGCCCTCGTTATCGTCCATGCCGGCCCAGGTGCAGATTTTCGTCGCACCGCTGCTGTCGGCCACCATCGACGGGGCGCCGCTGCTGCTCAAGGGGAAGGCGCGTCCCTTCGCCGAACCGAAAGACATGGCGATCGACCTCAAGCTCGACAATGTCGATCTGGCGCGCTATCTCGATTACCTGCCGTACAAGCCGCAGTTCAAGCTGTCCGGCGCCCGCCTCGATGCCAGCCTCACGGCCAGCTTCCGCCAGCCGCATGACAAGCGTCCCTCGCTGGTGATTGGCGGCCAGCTGCACCTGAAAGACGTGGCGCTGAGCGACGCGGCCGGCCAGCCCATGCTCAAGTTCGCGGCACTGGACGCGGGGTTGGGCAGCCTGGATATTTTTGCCGGCAAATTCGATCTGGCCCGGATCAGCGTCGACGGTCTGGATACTGCCGTGGTGCGCGACGCGCACGGGCGCATCAACCTGGCGCAGCTGGGGGCGCCGGACACACCGGCCGCGCCGGCCAAGGCGGTCCAGGCGGTCCAGGCGGCCCAGCCGGCGCCGCGCGCCGGCAACGGTGTGCGCGTCACGCTCAAGGAACTGGCTTTGCGCAACGCACTGCTGCGCTATCGCGAACCGGGCTTGCAGACCGACCTGGAACAGTTCAACCTGACGGTGCAGGGGGTGGCGGCCGATACCGCAACAAGGACGGTCGCTGTCGGCGCCATCGCCTCCGACAGCGCCGCGCTGCTGTTGCGTCGCGAACATGCACCCGCTGCGAGTGCGACACCAGGGCCAGCAGGGCCGGCAGAAACCCCGTATGCCTGGACGGTGGCCAAAATTAACCTGCAGAACTGGTCGCTCAAAGTGGACGACCGCACCCACGCCGAAGCGCTGCAAATGTCGCTCGCGCCGCTCACGCTGGATCTGCAGGCGTTGTCGTCGGCAGCCGGCGCGCGCATGCGCCTGGCACTGCAGACCGGTGCCGGCAAAACCGGCAGGATCGGCGCCACCGGCACACTCGCGCTTTCGCCACTGCACGTCGATCTGGCGCTTGATCTCGACAAGGTCAGCCTGCTGCCGCTGCAACCGTACGCGACCGAGTCGGTGAATCTGCGCATGACCCAGGCCTTGTTCAGCAGCAAAGGCACACTCAGCTTGCAGCAGGACGCCAAGGGCGCCATGCACGGTGGCTTCAAGGGCGATGCCAGTGTCGACCGGCTGGCCACCATCGACAAGGCCAGCAGCAGCGATTTTGTCAGCTGGAAGTCGCTGGCGCTGGGCGGGATGGACCTGCAAATCGAACCATTTGCCATGAGCATCGACAAGGTGGCGCTGTCCGACTTTTTCGCCCGGGTGATCATCGATCCGACCGGCCGCATCAATCT
>DASWMN010000019.1:0-20920 GCA_036399735.1 Telluria sp.
AGCGTGCTGACCGGGACCGAAGGCGATGCCCTGGCCGATGCGGGGGCGCCAGGCGATGCCCCGGGCCTCGGCCAGGCGGGGCCCGGGGAGTTTGTTCTGGAAGCTTATGGCGGTTTGCCTGCATCAGGCCCGGGCGACATGCCGCGCGAACATGACGCGCCCGACAGCGGCACCCGTGCCGCGCAAGAGCGCCAGACCCTGTACGTGTCGCCGAATGGTGACGACGGCAATCCCGGCAGCGCGGCGCGGCCCTTTCGCTCGCTCGCGCGCGCAGCCCGTGCTGTTGCGCCCGGCACCCGCGTGCTGGTGGCACCGGGCACCTACCAGGGCAGCTTTCGCAGCAATATCAGCGGTCGTGCCGATGCGCGCATTTCCTTTGTCTCGACCCGCAAATGGGGCGCCAAAATCGTTCCGCCAAAAAATGCGCCGAACAAGACAGCCTGGGACAATCGGGGCAACTACGTCGACATCACCGGCTTCGAGGTCGATGGCAGCAACTATCAGGGTGGCAAGCGCTGGATGCTGGGCATTTACAGTGGCGGTTCCTATGACGTGATCAGAAATAACCATGTCCACCACCTGGCCCAGGGCGCAGGCTGCACGGGGGCGGGCGGCGCCGCGATCGGGGTCGACAGCTACTACGGCGGCGTGCAGGCCGATGTGATTGCCAATCTGGTGCACGATATTGGCCCGGCCGGCTGCCGCTTTGTGCAGGGCATCTACGTCAGCACGTCGGGCCGGGTCAAGAACAATGTGGTCTACCGCGTGGCTGAAGGGGGAATTCACCTTTGGCACGATGCGCACGACGTCATCATCACCAACAATACGGTCACGGCGGCCAATACCGGCATCATCGTCGGCGGTGGCAATTTCTACCGCACCAAGGGGCCGAACGACCGCACTGCGGTGTACAGCAATATTGTGTACGACAACCGGATCGGGATTGCGGAGCAGGGCAAGACAGGACGCAACAATAGCTACCGCAACAATCTGGTGTACAAGAACGGCACAGCGGACTGGCGTCTGAAAAACGGCCTCAAGCATAGCGGCACGGTCAGTGCGCCGCCGCAATTCATGGCCGACGGCCGCAGTGCGCGGCCTGACCTGCGCTTAGGCAAACTGTCGCCCGCGATCGGCCAGGGCACGCCGGCGCAAGCGGAAAGCACCGACTTCGACGGCAAGCCGCGCAATGCCGGCGCCGGTTTCGACATCGGCGCCTATCAGCACTAGTGGACGGTGCGTTTCGGCTGGCGCTTCTTGCGCTTGGCGGGCGCCTGGACACTGTCCTGCAGGCGTTGCTGCAGCAGGGCGACCACCGCCGCTTCTTCGGGAGAAAGGGCGTGCAGCTCGTGGGCGATTTCATCGCGGGCGCGCACGCGCAGGGCTTCCAGGATGGTGCCGTCCATGTAGGACGCAATCACGGCCGGATGCACGTAGCACTTGCGGCAGACGGAGGGCGTATTGCCGAGCCGCTCGGCCACCGATTCGATGGCGCGCAGGATGTTCTTCTTGGCCTGGGTTTCGGAGTCGAATTTCTCGAATTCGATCAGCGCCAGCGCCGCCAGCACGGTGCCCGACCAGGTGCGGAAATCCTTGGCGGTGTAGTCTTCGCCGGTAATCTCGCGCAGGTAGTCGTTGACGTCGGACGAATCGATCGCATGGCGCACGCCGTCATCATCGACATACTGGAACAATTCCTGACCGGGCAGGTCGCGCACGCGCGCAATGATGCGGGCTACCCGTTTATCTTCGACAGTGACGTCGTGGAATACGCCACTCTTGCCGCGAAAACGGAACTGGACGGCGCTGCCGTCAACCCGCACGTGGCGCACGCGCAGCGTGGTCAGGCCGAAGGAGTGATTGGTGCGCGCATATTCTTCGTTACCGATGCGCATCATGGTCGCCTGCAACAGGTGGACGATGGTGGCGAGAATTTTTTCCCGGGGCAGCCCGGAGCGTGCCAGGTCAGCCTCGACACGCTTGCGGATGGCTGGCAGCGCCTGGCCAAAGCTGATCATCCGTTCGTACTTGACCTCGTCACGCGTCTGGCGCCATTTGGCATGGTAGCGATATTGCTTGCGCCCCCGCGCATCACGGCCGGTGGCCTGCAGGTGGCCGTTTTCACGCGGGCAGATCCAGACATCGGTCCAGGCAGGCGGAATGGCCAGCGCCTTGATACGCGCCAGCGTGGCCTCGTCGCGGATTGCTTTGCCGTCGGGATCGAGATAGCGAAACGTGTCGCCGCTGCGCTGGCGCGTGATGCCGGCTGACTCGTCATTCACATAGCGCAAGCCGGCCGCGCGTGCGACAGCCGGCGGCGGCGCCGACGGCAGCGCGACTGGCGCAGCCTCCGCCTTCATCGCGTCAGTTGAGCGAAGCAAGGCGTTGCGCGCGCATGGTCTGGGCGGCGTTGTCGAGCAGATGCAGATTCAGGCGGGCGGCGCGCAGGGTCGCCACGTCGAGTGCCATCGGGCGCACAGGCCGCACTTTGCCGGTCACGGTCAGAAAGCGCGGGGGCAGGCGTCCGATGGTAAAACGTTGCGGGGTAACAATGGCCTGGGTGGGCGCGACATCCTGCACGACAGCCTGGGCTGGGGAGCTGATGACCTTGACTGTTTCAGCGCCGCTCGGGCAGGCTTCATCCGTTAGCGTGACTGATCCGGACGGGGCGACACATTTGTTGATGTCGCTGGCGTACGCGCTGCACCCGAACAGCATGCTGGCGAGAAGGATGGCGCGTGTGGCGGCTGGCTGGTTCATGTCGTGCTCCCGTTAATCATTGCCCCCAGTCTGGGCAAATGCGGCTTGCTTATCTGTTCGTTACCCCACGCAGGCGCGCTTCCTTTCAGGCCCCGACATACATGAACTTGAACAGGAAGGCGGCAGCAATCACCCACACCACTGGCGCCACCTTGCGCGCCTGGCCTGTGAGCAACTTCAGCAGCGCATAGGCGATGAAGCCGAAACCGATGCCTTCGGCAATCGAGTAGGTGAAGGGGATCACCAGCACGGTGATGGCCGCCGGTACCGATTCGGTGGTTTCTTCCCAGTCGATTTGGCTCAGGTCGCGCAGCATCAGGCACGCCACGTACAACAGCGCCGGCGCCGTGGCATAGGGTGGCACCACGGCGGCCAGGGGCGCGAAGAACAGACAGGCCAGAAACAGCAGCGCGACCACGATGGCGGTCAGGCCAGTGCGTCCGCCCGCCTGGACCCCGGCCGCGCTCTCGATATAGGCGGTGGTGCTGGAGGTGCCGAGCGCGGCGCCGGCGATGATGGCGCCGCTGTCGGCCAGCAAAGCCTTGTTCAGGCGCACCATCTTGCCCTTGACCAGCAGGCCGGCGCGGCTGGCCACCCCCATCAAGGTCCCGGTCGCGTCGAACAATTCCACCAAGAAAAACACCAGCACGACATTCAGAAAACCGGAGGAGAGCGCGCCGCCGATATCGAGCTGCAAAAACGTGGGCGCGAGCGATGGCGGCAGGGAGACCAGATGGCGCACCTGGTTGCCGCCAAACAGGATGCTGAGCAGCGTGACCACCGCGATGCCGATCAGAATGGCGCCACCCACCTTCAGCCGGTCCAGCGCGATGGTGAGCAGAAAACCGACGATGGCCATCAGCGCCGCCGGTTGGTGCAGATCGCCGGCGGTGACCATGGTGATGGGGTGGGCCTTGACGATGCCGGCGTTTTTGAGCGCGATAAGGGCCAGGAACAGGCCGATACCGACCGTGATGGCGCTGCGCAAAGCCGGCGGAATGCCTTCAACGATCATGGCGCGCAAACCCAGCACGCTCACCAGCAGGAACATGCAGCCGGAAAGGAAGACCGCGCCCAGTGCCGATTGCCAGGGCATGCCCATCCCCAGCACCACCGCATACGCGAAATAGGCGTTCAGCCCCATGCCTGGCGCCATGCCGATCGGGTAGTTGGCGTACAGCCCCATGATCAGCGAGCCCAGCGCGGCCGCCAGACAGGTGGCCACGAACACCGCGTCCCGTGGCATGCCGGCGTCGCCCAGAATGGTGGGATTGACGAAGATAATATAGGCCATGGTCAGGAAGGTGGTCAGGCCGGCCACCAGTTCGGTGCGCACGTCGGTGCCGTTCTCGGTCAGCTTGAAATAGCGGTTGAGCATGAGTTTTCCTGTCATGGCGGTGGAAAAAGCATTATGCACAAGCTTGGACCGCGTTGGCTCTTGCTGGTTGCACATTTTTTAAAAGGGTGGCGGCGGCAATTTGTTACCATGGCGGGATCGCAGCCTCTTACACCCCATGCCATGCCTAAAAATAAGCGCCCCGTCCCCCGCAAATCGCACAATCCCGCCGGGGAGGAAGAGGCGCAGTCCCTGCGCCTGGCCGAACTGGCGCTGGCCTTGTCGGAGCAGGAACATGCCGAGGCCGATGACGAGACCGACAGCGCGGCCCAGCAGGATGAATTGAACAAGCTGCTGCGCAATGCCCTGCGCAAAAAGAATGATGATCTGCTGTACGGCGCCATCGAGGCGGCGCGCGACACCGATGTCGGCGCTTATCAATTGCTGAAAAGCCAGATCGAAGAAGCCAGCGCGACCCTGGTGCTGCGCAAGGAAGGCGCGCCCGCGATGGAGATCAATGCCTTCGCGGTGCCGCTGTTCGTGCACAGCGAAGGCGGCTTGCATCAGGCCGACACCTTCCAGGACGGCGAGGCCTTCAGCGCCCTGATCGACAGTTTCAAGACCGCCGGCCTGGAAAGCGCGCAGGCCAAGGTGGTGCTGATCAGCCACGCCTTCGATCCCGAGGAAATGGCGCGTATCAGCTACAGCCAGCTGGGCGACATGGTGCGCGACGCGGCTGCCGTCATGAGCGAACGCAAACTGATGGCCGCGCCGGCGCTGGAGGCGAGCATCAGCGGCTGGGCCGAAGCCCAGTTCGGGCCGCAGGACAAGGCGGTCGAACTGCGTTTCCTGGTCGGCTTTGCCTTCAAGCGTGAAGACGATCCCTTCTACCAGGTGCCCGCCGATGAAGCCGCGGCCGATGCCTGGTTCGAATCGCGCATGACGCGCTACCGCAGCTGGACCGAGTCGGCCGCGCCCTTGATCCGGCGTTGCCTGGGCGCCCGCGCCGACGCCCTGGCACTGCACTTCCTGTACCAGGACCTGTTTTTCGGCGCGCGCGAACAAGGCATGGCCGAGCTGGCCATGCTGCAAATGATGTCAACCCTGGGCGCGGCGCTGGAAGCAGCCGGTGCAGACGCCGTCGTGCGCGCGGTGGTGGGGCCGGCCGATGCCGACCATGCGATGCAGATGCGGGTGCAGCTGCTCGACGCCGCCGGGGCCGTGCTGGCCAGCGCCGACAAGCCGCTCGATCTGGCGGCCGACCTGCAGGACGAGGTGGACGATATTGCCGACGCGCTCGCTACGCTGGGGGTGACTGAGATTGCCGTGGCGCTGCGCTTCGACAGCGCCGGCCAGCCGATCGAGCCGATCGCGTATCAGAGCGAGAGCGACTGAGGGCAGGTCTTACTGCAGCCTGGCATTGGCCAGCAAGGCCCAGGCCACGGCAATGACCACCATGCCAGTCAGGGTCACACAGGACCAGGTGAAGAACCAGGCCGACAGCACGCTGGCCTGCATGGCCCGTTCGAATAGCAGGCCGAGCGCGAAATCAAGGCAGGTAAAGAAGGACCAGCGCCGCAGATAGGTAGGCAGGTAGCGGCACATGCGGCGGTTGTGTTGCAAGGCCGCATGGCGCTCGTACAGGTCGCGCGCGCTGTTGAGGTCGCGGAACAGCCAGCCGAAAAACAGAAAACGGTACCACAGCGTGAGGAAGGGCAGCTCGGCCACGGCGGCGGCGGGAGCGGGGGTGGGGCCGTGATGCATGAAGGATCCTCCGGCTGAGGGAACAATCGCACAAGGTGCCTCCAATATATACCGATCCGGCAAGCGGCGCACCTTGCGCGCACCCTAGAGCGCCAGCGGACGCGGTTTGCCGATGCAATAGCCCTGCGCGAAATCGACCCCGATTTCCCGCAGCTGGGCCAGGATTTCGGGGTTGCTGACGTACTCGGCGATGGTCTTGCGGCCCATCATGTGGCTGATATCGTTGGTAAAGCGCACCATTTCGAAGTCGACCGCGCTGGAGGACATCATCTGGATGAAGGAGCCGTCGATCTTGATGAAGTTGACCGGCAATTGCTTGAGGTAGGAAAACGAGGTCATGCCGGTGCCGAAGTCGTCCAGCGAAAAGCGGCAGCCGCGCGCGGACAGCGCTTCGATGAAGGCGATGGTTTTCTGCATGTCGGCAATGGCGCCATGCTCGGTGATCTCAAAGCACAGCTTGTTGGCGGGCACCTTGGCCGCGTCAATCAGGTCGGCGGCGAACTTGTGAAAGCTGGGGTCGGCCAGCGAGCGGCGCGACAGGTTGATGCTGCAGGTGCCCAGCTGTTCGGTGTGCTCGGGGTGGGTGTCCAGCCATTCGAGCGTGCTGCGCAGTACCCAGCGGTCGATCTTGAGGATCACATCGTAGCGCTCGGCTGCCGGCAGGAACACGCCCGGCGGGATGGGGCCGCTGCTGCCATTGCGCAGGCGCAGCAGGATTTCGTAGTGCTGGGTGGTCTCGCCCTCGTCCAGCGCCATGATGGGCTGATAGTACAGTTGCAGTTGGTTGTGCTGAAAGGCATGACTCAGGCGCGTGACCCAGTGCATGTCGCTGCGCCGCTGCGCCAGGTCGAGATCGCCCTTGTAATGCACGTGGATGCGGTTGCGGCCCCGCTCCTTGGCAATGTAGCAGGCATGGTCGGCGCGGCGCAGCGCTTCTTCCACGCTGGCGGTGGCGTTGTCGATAGGCGTGAGGCCGATACTCACCCCCAGCTGGAACAGCTGGCCCTTGCAGGCATAACGGAAATTGCGGGTGGCGTCGAGGATCTTTTGCGCCACCGCCAGCGCCTCCTCGACATGGCAATGCTCGACAATCAGGGCGAATTCGTCGCCCCCGATGCGCGCCAGCGTGTCGCGCTCGCGCACATGTTCGGCATACGAGGCCGCGAGCAGCTTGAGCAGGTCGTCGCCAGCGGCGTGGCCGCAGGTATCGTTGACGATCTTGAACTGGTCCAGATCCATGTACAGCAGGGCGGCCGTGTCGCCGCCAGCGTGCTGGGCGTGCTCGATGGCGCGGCCGAGGCGGGTTTCGAATTCGCGCCGGTTGACCAGGCCGGTCAGGGCATCATGGCTGGCCTCGAACCCGAGGCGGCGCATCAGGCGCTTCGATTCGGTCACGTCATGCAGCACCACCACCGCGCCGATCAGTTGTCCGTCAGCGAGCCGGACCGGGGCCACTGCGGTTTCCACAGTGAAGTGGTGGCCGTCCGGACTGAGCATGGTCAGGTGCGGCAAGCGCGGCAAATTCTGCTGTTCCTGCAGGCAGCCTTCGACCGCCGCCGCGATCGATGCGGCGCCTTCGGCCTCGTCGAAGCGCAGCAGCTCGTGAAACGGGCGCCAGCGGGCATCGGCATCGGTCACGCCGGTCAGCCGTTCGGCGGTGGGGTTGATGGAAATCACCTGGCCGGCGCGGCTGATGGTGATGACGCCATCGGTGATGGCGGCCAGCGTGACCAGGGCGCGCTCCTGCTCGGTGGCGGCGGCCAGTTCGGCATGTTTGAGCTTGCTGACATCGTGCACGACAGCCACGGCGATGCTGGCGTTGCCGTCGGCATCCGTGACCGGGGCGGTGGTCACGGCCAGATGCAGGCGGGCGCCGTCCGCGCGCTCGTAGATCAGGTCCTGCACGCTGGTCGTTTCCTGGGTTTGCACGGTGCGCGACAGCGGCAGCAGGGCGGCAGGCACCACGGCGCCGCGCTCGTCGATCAGGCGGAAACGGCCATATTGGTGGAAGCTGTCAATGTCGTCCAGGGCCGGCCCCATCATGTGCCGGACCGCGTCGTTCCGGTAGATCACGCGGCCGGACGGGATCTCGGCCAGCACCACGCCCGACGGCATCTGGTCGAGCACGCTGGCAAAGCGCGCGCGCTCGTGTTCGAGCGTGGCCAGCAGGCGCCCGCGCTCGTCCTCCGCCGCCTTGAGCGAACCGATGGCGACACAGACACCCATGAAAACCAGCGGTTCGCCTTCCTTGACCAGGTGCCAGTTGGCCCGCATGAAAAACCAGTCGTGCGCGCCTTTCTGGTGGCGGAAGCGGATTTCCATCTCGAGCGGCGCGGTCTCGGGCCGCTGGCGCACCGCTTCCAGGCGGGCGCGCACCGGCTCGCGGTCGTCCGTATGGATAAATTCCAGCCATTCCGGCAAGCGCATCTGGTGCCCAGGACTGTCGTAGCCGAGCAACTGCAGCAGGTAGCTGGAGACCTCGACCTCGTCGCTGTCGGGATGCCACTTCCAGGTGCCGGATTCGGCGGCACGCAGGATCAGGTCGATTTCTTCTTTCTCCTTGGAGCATTGCTCGAGCAGCTTGTGGCGTGTCAGGTCCATGGTGACCTTGGAAAAGCCGAGCAGCTTTTCATTTTCGCCGCGCAAGGCGGTGATGGCGACATGGGCCCAGAACAGGCTGCCGTCCTTGCGCTTGCGCCATTGTTCCTCGCTGAAAAAACCTTGCTGTTCGGCCATGGCCAGGTTGTGCGCGGGGCGCCCGGCAATGCGGTCTTCGTCGGTGTAGAGCAAGGCCAGGTGCTGGCCGATGGCGTCGTCGGCGGTATAGCCTTTCATGTCCTGGGCGCCACGGTTCCAGACCGTGATGACGCCCTGCGGATCCATCAGAAACACCGCAACTTCGCGAATGCCGACCACCATCAGCCGGTACAGTTCCGCAGCTTCGTGCTGCGGCAAGACAGACGCCAGGAAGCGATGGGGCATGTCGAGTTCCCGCCTTTGCAAATGAGCAAACAGCTTGGAGTCCGGCCGGGCGCAGGAGTTCCGGCGGCGGCTCCGATTGCCGAATTGACTTTAGGCAGTGTGCGCGCCACCATGGCGGTATCGCCATCCGCCCGGAATTGCCATGCCCGCAAGCCAGTCCACACCGTCCCAGCCCCTGCCGCTGTCCTGCGGGACCCTGGTGCTGGGGCCGGGCGGCCAGTTGCTGTTGTGCCACGTGACCAATACCGCGCACTGGGATATCCCGAAAGGCATGCAGGACCCCGGTGAAACCACGCTGCAGGCGGCCATGCGCGAGCTGCGCGAGGAGGCCGGGATCGTCTTTGCGGCAGAACAGTTCGAGGATCTGGGCAGTTTCGATTACCGGCGCGACAAGCGCCTGCATCTGTATCTGGTGCGCGCCGGCGACAGCCTGGGCGATCTGTCGCAGTTATCGTGCAGCAGTTTCTTTCCCCATCCGGACAGCGGTCTGCCGACCCCGGAAACCGATGGTTTCCGCTGGGCCGCGCGGGGCCAGCTGGCGCGCCTGTGCTGGCCGCGCATGGGCCGGCTGCTGCTTGGGCTAGACTGGTGAATCGCTGGCGATGGCCGGAGCGTGGCTGGCCAGCAGCCGCAGCAGCGCATCCAGATCGACCGGCTTGGTCAGGTGGTGGTCGAAACCGGCGTCGCTGGTCTGTTGCCGGTCCTGCTCGCCGCCCCAGCCGGTCAGGGCCACCAGCAGCATGGTTGCGTGGGCCGGTTCGGCGCGCAGCGCACGCGCGGTCTGATAGCCGTTCATGCCGGGCATGCCGATGTCGAGGAAGCAGACCTGGGGCAGGAAGGTGGCCGCCAGGGCCACGGCCTGGGCGCCGCTGTTGGCGACGGCAAGCGTGTGACCGGTGATGGAGAGCAGCTCGGCCAGGGTCGCGGCGGCGTCGACATTGTCGTCGACCACCAGAATGCGCAGCGGTAGCGCCGCCGGTGTGTCCGGCGCGCTTGCGGCGGGCGCATCGGCGGGCGCGCTTTCCAGAGGCAAACGCACCGTGAAGACACTGCCTTTGCCGGCACCGGCACTGTCGGCCGAGGCCGACCCGCCATGCAGCTGCGCCAGGCTGCGCACCAGCGACAGGCCGATGCCCAGGCCGCCACGGGCGCGGTGGCGTTCGCGCCCGACCTGGGTGAACATGTCGAACACCTCGCCCAACACCTCGCTGGCGATGCCGATGCCGTTGTCGGCCACGGTGATCCAGGCTTCGTCGCCCTCGCGCCGCGCGCCGAGCACGATGCGGCCGCCGCGCGGGGTGTATTTGGCGGCATTGTTGAGCAAATTGCTGACTACCTGGCGCAGGCGGGTCGGGTCGGCATGCAGCGGCAGCGGATCGGACGTGACTTCGACAATCAGGGTGTGCTGCTCGGCATCGATCAGCGGGCGCGCGGTTTCGACGGCGCTGGCAAGCACCTCGGTCAGATCAATCCGGCTGCACTTGAGCTCAATCTGCCCGTGCGTGATGCGGGCCACGTCCAGCAGGTCGTCGACCAGGGCCACCAGGTGGTTCAGCTGGCGTTCCATGACATCATGCACGCGTGCACTGGTGACGGGATCGGCGCCGCTCATGCGCAGCACTTGCAGGCCGCTGCGGATGGGCGCCAGGGGATTGCGCAGTTCGTGGGCCAGTGTGGCCAGAAATTCGCTCTTGCGGCGGTCGCCCGCTTCCAGGTCCGCTGCCAGGCGGCGCAGTTGTTCGTCGGCGCGCACGCGCTCGGTAATATCGGAAAACAGCAAGGCGACCCGTGCGCTGCCGGGGCCCTCAATGCGCGTGGCGTACACGTCGTACCAGCGCTGCAATGCTTGCGCCTCGTCGGTGAAACGCACCGGCTGGCCGGTACGGGCGACCCTGCCGTAGATGTCGAACCAGTGCGCTTCATGCCCGGGCGCCAGTTCGAGGATGGTCTTGCCGACCGCGTTGTCGAGCCCGGTATGCTTGACAAAGGCCGGGTTGGTTTCCAGGAAACGGTAATCGACCGGGGCACCGGCTTCGTCGTACAGCATTTCGACCACGCACACACCCACATCGACCGAATCGAACAGGGTGCGGTAGCGCTCCTCCGAGCGGCGCAGGGCTTCTTCGGTTTCGCGCTGGCGCGTGATATCCATCACGATGCCGCGCAACACTTGCGGGCGACCATCGCGGCCGCGCAGTACGCGCCCGCGCGCGATCACATTGCGGTATTCGCCATCGGCGCCGCGCACGCGGTAGCCGACATCGTAGGGCGCGCCAGTGGTGGTGGCGTGCTCGATGCGTTCGGTCGTATGCGCGAGATCGTCCGGATGCAAGGCAGCCAGATACACGGCGATCGGGCCGCCGTTCGCGTCCGCTTCGCTCAGATTGAACATGCGCGCCATTTCCTGGTCGGCGTGCACGCGGTCGGCCTGCACGTCCCAGCGCCAGGTGGCCAGTTCGGCCGCTGCCAGTGTGTCGTTCAGTTCGGCGCGGGTATCGTGCAGGGCTTCTTCGTTGCGGCGCTGGCCGGCGCTGGTGCGGTGCACTTGCAGGAAGTACGCGACCTTGGCCTGCAGCGCGCTTTCCAGCAGGGGGCAGGTCAGGACGTCGACCGCACCTGCCTGGTACATGGCGGCGAGCGCGTCGGAACTGGCATTCGCCGCAGCCAGCACCAGCAGCGGGGTGTTCCCCTGGTCACTGTCGCGCAAGGCGCGGATGCGCGCCGCCAGCGCGGGCGTGCTCGCCCCGGTCGCATCGAGCGCGATCAGCGCGACATCGGCGCGCGCACCCTGGCCCAGCTGCGCGATGGCCTCGGCGTCGGTACAGCGGCGGGCGGCGTGGCCGAGGGACGCGAGCGCGCGTTCCAGCGGCCCCGGCGCGATCTCGTGCAAGCCAGGCAGCAGGATCCCGGCGGCGGAATGCGGTATCAAATGTGGTCCGTTCAGGTGATGCTGCTGTCACGGAGTCGCATGGCGCACGCCAACCCTGCAGCGGTCAATCGGTCAGTTCGACAATGTAGGGAGAACCCGGCGAATTGTCAATCGTACATGACCTGTGGGCACTTAATTGGATGGCGGCAGTGCACGTTCGATCGCTTGCTCGAGTGGAGGCGCGGGCGTGTCGGCCGTGTCGGGCGTGTTCAGCGCCTCGGCCATGGCCGCCCCCGCTGCGCCCGGCGGCACTTTGCCGACCTGGCGCGCCTGATCGGATTGCAGGTCAAGGCTCACTTCCTCGGCCACTTCGGGGGCGCGATCGTCGCTCTGGTCGGGCAGCAGGCCCTCGGAACGGGCGGGATGGGGTGTTTGTTGCATGGCGGTCTCCAGGAAAATCAGCTTAGACCGGCCGCGGCGGCGCGGGTTCCCGCCCGCTCAGTGGCGCTTGCCTCGCGGCCAGTTCTTTTCGGCGATGGCCCACAGGATCAGGCCGTATGCCAGCAAGCGCACCAGGTAGTGGAGCGGGGTGTCTTCGCTGGCGCCCAGATCGTAACTGGCGTAAATCCGATGCCCGCCCTCGATCAGGAAGGACAGGGCGAAATACAGAAAGAAACGGTCGCGCGTGCTGCGCCAGAAGCGCAGGAAGAACAGGGCGATGGTCAGGGAACCCATCGCAATGGCGCCGGCCATCAGCTGGTTCATGGGCCTTACTCCTTCTCGTCAATCAGACCGAACAACAGCAGCGCGACCGCCACCAGGGCCGCCGCCAGGCGCCAGGGCAGCAGATCGACCGCCGGGAAGACCAGCTTGTCGCACACCAGCAAGACGTTATTGACGGTCATGCCGACAAAGCACAGCCCGCTCCAGAACAGGACCCGGTGTCCGGTGCGGCGGTAACTGGCCAGCAGCAGCCAGGCGCAGGCCAGCGCGGTGAGTGCACACAGCAGATAGATCATGGTTGCCATCATTCGTCCTTTCGCCATTTGAAGGCGTCGGCAAACTGCTGCGCCTTGCGCTCCAGCCTGGAATGTATCAGATAGGTTATCTCGAGCAGTTCGCGGCCATACCATTCGGCCAGCTGGTCGATGGTGGCGCCCAGTGCAGCCGAGGCGGGCTGGTAGCGATACTGCAGGGAGCCTGCCTGGTCGCCCTCGGCCACGCACATGCCGTCGCGGCACAGGTCGGCCAGCAAGGCTTGCGCGGCTTTGTCCGCCACATACAGACGCTCGGCAAGACGCGCCCCATCCCAGGCGTCGCCGGGGCAGGCGCGCAAGAGAAGCAAAGCTTCAAGATGGGGCACGCTGGCGATGCGGGCCAGAATGAATCGACGGATGTCGGCCGGGATTGTTGCGTGGGGCATGAATGCGACTGCAAGGCCTTTCAGCTTGGAAGTCGCAATTTTAAGAGATTCCGATCAGCAATGTATTTTTGAATCGTGCGCGGCCCCGGGGACCGGCATCCAGCGCAGGCGCGAGCGCTTCCCGGGGGCAAGCACCAGCAATTCGGGCGGGGCGGCCAGCATGCCGCTCGCGCCCAGCGCGCCCGCAGCCGCCTCGCACCTCGGCCGCAGGGCAGCCAGCGCCGTCTCGTCGCGCACCACGCCCAGCCAGACCAGCCAGCTGCCGTCGGTGCGCACCGGGTGGCGCGGAAAGTTATTCGCTTCGTCCAGCGTGGCCAGCACGCCGGCTTCGACCATGCCCTCGCCGCCATAGGTCTCGAACCAGACTTCGGCGGCCGCCGCGCAGGCGGCGAAGCGCCCGTCGGCAACCTGGAACAGCTGCGCTACCGCCAGGCCCTGCGCGCCATCGGGCTCGGCCACCGGATCGACCGCCGGCAACGCCGGGATCGCGGCGCCTGCGTAGAGCGGGCGCAGCAGAAGGACGTCATCGCTGTCGAGGATGCAGCGGTTCAGCGTGTCCTTGTGTTCGCGCCACACGGGACCGTCGTAGAAGGCGGTGTTGGCAGCCAGCCGCGCTGCCATGTCGGGATAGGCGCGCAGCCAGGTGAAACGGGGGCGCTCGCTGCGCTCGACAAAATGGCCCAGCGCCAGCGCGCCCAGTTGCTGGAAGGCTTCCGGGAACCAGGTTTCAAAATAACGCGAAAAGCGGCCGGCAGCCCCCTCGACCAGGGTGTAGCGGCGCAGCTCGATGACCGGATAGGGGGCGGCAGGGCGGGAGGGCATGGCGGGCGCTTTCGACGGGAAGTGAAGGGCCCTAGTCTAGAACCCAAATAGGGCAGATTCCGCCCTGATTCTCTGCTATCGTTGCACAATGTACCATCCAACCACCCGCGTTCTGGCCGTGCTGGAACTGCTGCAAACCCATGGCCGTCTGAGCGGCGCCGACATGGCGGCCCGGCTGGCGGTCGACGCCCGCACCCTGCGCCGCTATATCGTAACGCTGGAAGATATCGGGATCCCGATCGTGACTGAGCGCGGCCGCTATGGCGGGTATGCGCTGATGCCCGGGTTCAAGCTGCCGCCCATGATGTTTTCCGACGAGGAAGCGCTGGCCCTGTCGGTGGGCCTGCTGGCGGCGCGCAGTCTGGGCTTTTCCACGGCTGCCCCGGCGGTGGAAAGCGCGCGCGCCAAGCTGGAGCGCATCATGCCGGACCGCCTCAGGCAGCGGGTGCGGGCGGTCGACCAGACCGTGCGCCTGGACTTGCTGCGCCCGGCCAGCCCGGCCGACCGCGAAGCCCTGGTCATGCTCAGTTCGGCGGCACTGGCGCAGCAGCGCATCTATCTGCACTACCGGGCGCCGGACGGGCGCGCGTCGGAGCGGGAATTCGATCCCTACGGCCTGGTACTGTGGGATGGCTGCTGGTATGCCTTGGGCATGTGCCAGCTGCGCCATGAAATGCGCTCGTTCCGGCTCGACCGCATCGTGCGCACCGAGCCCCGTGCGGTGCAATTTACGCGCCCGCCCGGTTTCGATGCGCTGGCGTATTTGCGGCGCTCGTTCAAGAGCATGCCGCGTGCGCACCGGGTCGAAGTGTTGCTGCACACCGATCTGGAGACGGCCAGCAGCAAGTTTTTCGACGACAGCGCGCTGTTCGAGCAGACCGCTGACGGCGTGCTGCTACGCACCAGTACCGACCATATCGCGTGGTTTGCCGGTTTGCTGGCCGCAATGGGCTGCGACTTCGAGGTACTGGCACCGGCCAGCCTGCGTGACAGCGTGGCGCAGCTGGGCCAGCGCCTGCTGCGCGCCAGCGCGGCCAAGGCTCAGCGTTCCAGCACATAGCTGCCGGGTGCCGCGCCGAGGCCGGGCGCCACGGCGCGCGCCGCCACCTGGCCACCGGGGGACGCGCGCGCCAGCCAGGCCACCCAGGCTTCCCACCATGAACCGTCGTGCTGGTCCGCCTGCTCGATCCAGCGTTCCGGATCGGTGTAGCAGGCGCCAGCCCGGTGCAGGGCGCTGTAGTAATGCCGCCCGCGGTGGCCGGGCTCGCTGACGATGCCGGCATTGTGGCCGCCGCTGGTGAGAATGAACTCCACGTCGCAGCGCGACATCAGATGGATCTTGTGCACCGAGCGCCAGGGCGAGACATGGTCGCTCATGGTCGCCACCGCGAACACCGGCAGGCGGATGTCCGACAGTGCGAGCGGGCGCTGGCCGACCCGGTAGCGGCCGGAAAACAGCGCGTTGTCGAGGAAGAGCTTGCGCAGATACTCGCTGTGCATGCGGAACGGCATGCGGGTCGCGTCGGCATTCCATGCCATCAGATCGGTGACCGGCGCGCGCTGACCGAGCAGGTACTGGTTGACGGCCAGCGACCAGACCAGGTCGTGGCTGCGCAGCAGGCGGAAGGCGCCGGCCATCTGGCCGTTGTCGAGGTAGCCCTGCTGCCACATCAGGTCTTCCAGCCAGGTGACCTGGCTTTCATCGATGAACAGCGTCAGTTCGCCCGCCTCGCTGAAATCGGTCTGGGCCGCCAGCATGGTCATGGAGTTGACCGGGCCGCTTTGCGTGCAGCCCATGGCGGCGGCCGCGATCGAAAGCAGGGTGCCGCCCAGGCAATAGCCGACCGCGTTGACCTGCTGATCCGGGACGATCGTGCGCACCTGTTCCAGCGCGGCCATGACGCCGTCGCGCAGGTAGTCTTCCATGCCCAGATCGCGGTCCTGCTGGCCCGGGTTGTGCCAGGAAATCATGAACACCGTATGGCCGCGCGACACCAGGTAGCGCACCAGCGAGTTGTGCGGCGACAGGTCGAGGATGTAGTACTTCATGATCCAGGCGGGCACGATCAGGATCGGCTCGGCCTGCACGGTGGCGGTGGCCGGTTCGTACTGGAGCAGTTCGATCAGGCCGTTGCGGTAGACCACGCGCCCGGGGGTGACCGCGACTTCGATGCCGGGACGGAATTGCGCGCTGCCGGCCGCCGGGGCGTCGCCCAGGCGGCGCTGCAGATCCTCGCGCAGGTTGATGGCGCCACGCACGAAATTGGCGCCTGCCTCCTGCAGCGTGGCCGCCGTGACGTCGGGATTGGTGGCCACGAAGTTGATGGGCGAGCACATGTCGAGCAACTGGCGCGCGGCAAAGGCGAGCAGGTCTTCATGGTGGCGGGTCACGCCGTCCACCCCGGTGGTGGCCTTGTGCCACCACTGCTGGTTGAGCAGGAAGGCCTGCTGGTACAGATTGTAAGGCCATTCCTGCCAGCCCGGGCTGCGCCAGCGCTGGTCTTGCGGGAGCGGCGTGACGCAGGGCGCAGCCGGCAGGCCGCAGCTGGTGCGGACGGCGAACTCGAACCAGCGCAAATCCTTGGTCCAGGCCTTTTCCGCCAGTTGTTGCCACTTGCCCGGCGACAGGGCCAGGTGCATGGACCAGTCGAGCCAGGCCAGCGCCAGGCTGGTCGGTGAAATGCCCTGGGTGAATTTGCCGATCATGGCATGCAGCAAGCGGTCGATATTGTCGGGCGGCTCGGGCGGTTCCGGGCGCAGCACGGCAAAGTCGCGCCGCTTTTGCAGGTCGTGGCGGCGCTCGTGCTGGTCGGTGGCTTGCATTGGCGTGTCTCCGGAAATGCGATGGAACTCCAGCATCGTCTTGGCGTCCAATTCTCACTTGATGAAACTCAATGGTGCGCGACCTTCAAAGGAGTGTTGTCGATGGTCCAGAAAAACGAGTCAGGGCAGGCGCCGTTGGTGCTGCCGCTGCTGCGCGAAGAGCTGGCGCTACGCGTTCGCAAGGTCGACCGCGGCGGCGTGCGCATTCATAAAAGCGTCAGCGTGCGCGAGCAGCCGGTGCAGGCCGCGCTGCGGCACGAATCGGTCGAAGTGCGGCGCGTGCCGGTCGACCGCATTGTCGCGCTGGCCGACGCGCCCGCTGCCCGCCAGGAGGGCGACACCCTGATCGTGCCGGTCCTCGAGGAAGTGCTGGTGGTCGAAAAGCGGCTGCGCATCAAAGAAGAGATTCACATCATCCGGACCGCGCACGAGGAGCAGTACCGCGCCACGGTGCCCCTGCGCAGCGAGCAGGTCGCCGTCGAGCGGCTCGCGCCCGGTTCCCCGACCGAAGCGCCATCAACAAACGGAGGTACGCACCATGCAACACACTCTGATCGCCGTATTTGACAACCGCAGCGACGCCCAGCGCGCGCAGGACGAGCTCATTGCCAGCGGTTTTCCGCGCCAGGAAATCCGCCTGTCCGAAGATGGCAGCGGCACCCAGTCTGTCTCCGATGGCAGCGCAAGCAGCAGCGACGCCAGCGCCACCGGCGACACCGGCGTGATGTCGAGTATCCGCCACTTCTTCACCGATGTCTTCGGTACCGACCGCAGCGAACATGCCGACATGTACGCCGAGGCGGTCTCGCGCGGGCATTTCGTGCTCTCGCTCGATGCCGACAGCGAAACCGAGGTCGAGCGTGCGGCCGATATTGTCGAGCGCTTCAGCCCCATCGATATCGACGAGCATGCGCGCCAGTGGGCCGGCCAGGACGGCATGGGCGGGTCGCTGGCGGGGGCCGGCATGCTCACCGGTGGGCAGACGACGCAGCATGCGGGCGGCGGCATGCTGCAGTCCGATCTGTCGTCCGACGAGCAGTCCGGCATCCTGCCCGGCGGCCAGGGCAATCTGCAAGGCGGGCAGCAGGGCAGCATCCTGCAGTCCGATGCGAGTGCGGATCTGACCGGGCGCGGCCAGAGCGGCATTTTGCAGGGGGACCTTGCTTCCGGTGTGACATCGCCAGCGCAAGGCAATCTGCAAGGCGGTCAACAGAGTGGCATGCTGCAGTCGGACCCGCTGACCAGCCAGAGCAATGTGCAAAGTAGTGCGCAAGGCAGCCTGCAAAGCGGCCAGCTCGGGGGCCAGGTCGGGGGCGCCCAGCAGCGCGCCGGCGCCGGCACTGCCATTCCTGTCATCCAGGAAGAGCTCAAGGTCGGCAAGCGCGAAGTGCAGCGGGGCGGGGTGCGCATCTTCCAGCGCGTGATTGAAACGCCGGTCAACGAGACCATCGGCTTGCGCGAGGAACACGTCAACGTCGAGCGCCATGCGGTCGACCGGCCGGTTAGCCCGGACGACCTGAATGCATTCCAGGAAACCACGATCGAAATGCGCGAAACGGCCGAAGAGGCAGTGGTCGAAAAGACTGCGCGCGTGGTCGAGGAGGTGGTGGTTGGCAAGGAAGTGTCCGGGCGTAGCGAACAGATCAGCGATACGGTACGCCGCACCGAGGTCGAGATCGAACAGCTGTCGCCAAGCGATGATGCCTACTTCCGTGGCCACTGGAGCGCCAACTTCGCCAATCAAGGGGGCAGCTACGAGGATTACTCGCCCGCCTACGGCTATGGCAGTTCGATGGCGCGCAGCACCGAGTATGGCGGGCGACCCTGGAATGATGTGGAAAGCAATTTACGCAGCGACTGGGAGACGCGCTATCCGCAATCGGGCTGGGACAAGTTCAAGACCGCCGTGCGTCACGGCTGGGACCGCATGACCTCGTAATGGGACAGGAGAGAGGGCGCTGGCCGCACGGCCGGCGCCCTGGGGTCTTACTCTGCGAAGGCCTTGCTGGCCGGGGTGATGGTGACTGCTTCCGGCTTGATGTTCAGCTTCATGTTGCCGATGACCTTGTCTTCATCGAGCAGGGACTGCGGCTTGTTGCCGTCGTACTTGATCGGTGAATAGGCATCGCTCACGAGCGTGTTTTTCAGGCCGGCAGCGTCCTTGGTGATAAACACAACCGAGAGGTCGCTGGCCGACAGGTGGCGTTTCATGGCCGCGTTCATGTCGTCGAGGGTCAGTTTGGACAAGCCGTCGCGCATCATCTTGGTGAACTCGGGCGTGCCGTACCACTGCGAATCGAGGGCATAACCCAGATACTGGTCCTGGGTGGCCGTCATGACGAACACGTTCTTCATCAGGTAATCGCGGGTGATCTCGAAGTCTTCCTTGCTCAGGCCGTTCTGGATCGTTTTGTCCAGTTCGGTCAAGGCAATGCGCAGTGCCATGTGGGCGTTTTCCGGCGCGACCGGGCGGATCCACACTTCAAACAGCTGCGACTTGCGGCCCAGGTTCGGGCTTGGGAAGAACTGGAACATGCCGCGCGGGAAGGCTTCAATGTAAGCATAGTCGCCGTAGTTCATGCCGCGCAGTTCACGGATGCGCTGGTACAGATGCGCGTTCGATGCGCGGTGTTCACCGAGGAAGGTCTTGGCCAGCCACAGCGCCGGGAAGTCCGGGTGGGCGCGGTTGACGGCAATCGGCAGACCAAAGGAAATCGCGGTCGCGCGCGTGTTCTTCTCGATGATCTCGATTTCCAGGCCCTTGGCTTTCTTGCCTGCCGGTGCGGCAATGGCGGGCAGGCCGGCGCCGGACGGCAGACGGGCCAGCGCGGTTTTCAGCGAGGCGGTCATCTTCTCGCTCACGTCGCCCGAAATCCCGACCTTGACCGCAGCCTGGGTGTAGGCCTGCTTGTAGAAGGCCTTGACGTCGTCCAGCGTGATCGCATCGATGCCTTTGGCCGTGCCCAGCACCGGGTGACCGTAAGGCGTGTTGGCGAAGACATTGGTTTGCAGGCGTTCCTTGCCGAATTCCTCTTCGTTGTTGTCCTTCAGATCCACCAGCAGTGAATTTTTCAGACTATCTTTCAGGCGGCGGAAGTCGTCGTCACGGAAGCCCGGCGCGACCAGCATCGGCAGGGCGATGTCGAGATAGCGATCCCAGTTATCCTTGTGGACCGAACCGGTGAAGGTGGTCATTTCCTTGTCAATCTGTTCGCTGAAGCTGCCGGCCATCGGGAACAGGGCCTTGGTCACTTCATCGATCTTGCGCTCACTCGAGCCGGCCGAGGCGACCATCATGGCCGTCAGCGCCGCCAGGCCTTCCTTGCCGGCCGGGTCATGCGCGGAACCGGCGTTGAACAGCAGCTTGAAGCGGATTTGCGGCAGGCTCGATTTCTGTACCAGCACGTCGAACTTGGCGGCGCCCGGCGCGGCATCGAAGTATGCCAGTTTCGGCAGCGTCGCGATCGCTTCCGGCAAGGCCTGGTTCGACAGCGTGGTGACGATCATGCCTTCGTCGTTCAGGTACTTGCGCCCGGCGGACAGCAGGTCGGCCGGGGTCAGGGTATCCATCAGGCGCGCGTACTGGTTCAGGGTCCCGTAGGAACGCTGGTAGTGCACGAACGAGGCGAGTGTGCCGGCAATCTGCTCGGTGTTGTCGAGGGTGCGGATGAGAGAATATTTGGTGGCCGACTTGGCATCGGCCAGCAATTCTTCGCTCACCGGTACGCTGCGCATCTGCGCCACGGTGCGCAGGATCTGGTCGCGCACATAGACCGCGTCTTCGGGCTTCTTGACGCGCGCGCCAATGGTGGCCAGGGTCGGATCAACCCGGCCCGGCGTGAAGTCGAACAGCTGGTCGACCTTCTGTTCGTCCTGCACCAGGCGCTTGTACAGCGGCGAGGTGCGGCCGAAGGACAGCGAGATCAGCATCTGCAGGGCCAACTGGTCTTTTTCCTTGACCGAGAAAGCGGGCCCGCGGAAGCCCACCGTCACGTAAGGCAGGGTCGGGCTTGGCCACGGCACGTGCTTGTAGATGGCGGCGGTCGGTGCCGGTTCGGCTGGGACCACGCTCTTGTAACTGCCTTTTTTCCACTTGCTCCAGTATTTTTCGACCAGAGCGATGGCATTCTTCGGCTCCACG
>DASWMN010000020.1:0-3568 GCA_036399735.1 Telluria sp.
CTGGCGGCCTGGTGAAATATGTGGGCATGAAGGAGAGCTTCCAGTCGTTCTCCAGCAGCCTCAAAAGCGCCTCGCCAATGATGGTGCCGAAGTTGCAAAGCGGCGCCTACATCGTCAGCTCGCTGCCGACCAATGCCAAGAACCTGAGCGCGGCACTCAAGAGCGCGACGGAGTTCGCCAAGTCGCACGACATCAAAGTGCCATCGGAAGCCACGTCGGCATTGAACTCGGCGTTCTAAACACCATCAACAGGGGCGGCAAATGAAGTTGAAGCAACAAGGTATGGTCGTTCTCGCAGTGCTCGCACTGACTGCGTGTGGAAAGAAAGAAGCGGAGACCGTCGCCACGCCGACGCCGCCCCCGGCGGCGAACATGGCGGCGCCAGTGCCCGACGTCGGCAAGGTCGATACGGTGGCGACCACCGCCGACGGCTACGGTTCCTCGCCTGCCGCGGCCACGGCCGACGCAATGAAGAACGCGATTTTGCAGGTGAATGGCGCGACCATCGACAGCAGCAGCGTTCAGGTCAAGTTCGGTCTCGATGTGACCGATGGGGTGGACGCGGTATCGCTGCGCGCAAGCGCCTTCGCGGAACGGGTCGCGCAAAAATCAGGCGGCGCAATCACCAATTTCAGGGTGGTCAGCGTCACCGAGCCGAAGGAAAAGGCAGGCCAGTACAAGGTCACGATCGAAGCCAATATCGCGCACTTCACCGCGCCGGCTGACAAGAAGATCAAGGTCGTGGTCGGGGGCCTGAAGTTCGACGTCGCCGAGTTCCAGATCGGTGGCCAGAGCTACCCGGCCGCCAAGGTAGCGAGCGACATTCGGCAGCAGGTCGCTACCGCGCTGACCAACACCGGCCGCTTCAGCATTCTGGACCGGGAATCGGATGCCGACATCGACAACGAACTGGCGATGATCAAGTCCGGTGCCGCGCCACGTGCCGAAACCGGCAAGCTGGGCCAGGCAGTGACGGCCGACCTGATCTGGGCCGGTCACATCGACACTTTGGGGTATGTTCGCCATGCGCGCCAGCTGCGTACCAGCGACCGGGAGCTGGTCAGCTACTCGGGCGGCTGGGCACTGTCGCAGAAGCTGGTGAACGTCGCCACGCGCCAGGTGTTGACCGCCGACGCGCTGCAGGGCAAGGCACCGGATGTGGCGCCAACGACCATGGGTACAGGCGTGAATGCTGCGCAGGTGCTGCAGGATATGGAAACGGCCATCGCCCGTGACGTGGTCGCCGCAATCGTGGCCCGTACCTTCCCGATCACGGTGGTCTCCATCGACGGCAACAACATCGTGCTGAGCCAGGGGGGCCAGTCGGTCAACGTCGGCGCGCGCTATGCGATCGTCAGCATGGGCAAGGAGTTAAAGGACCCGCAAACCGGCGAATCGCTGGGCCGCGTCGAAACGCCATGCTGCGTTGCCGTGATCGACAAGGTCACGCCAAAACTGTCATACGCGCACCTCGAGCAGGTCACGGTCGCACTCAACGGCCTTGCGCCTGCGAGCCTGCAGCTGCGTGAACAGGTGAGGACCAGCGCGCCGGTCGCGGCCGAAGCCGCGCCACAGGGCGAGGCAGACGCGCCAATGGCATCGGCCAAACGCAGTCCGAAGGCAGCCAAAGAGCCCGCGTCGATTCAGGACGAAAAAGAAGACGGAAAGTGGTAAATCCCGCGTAGTACCGCGGCGCAGGAAGGCGGGGCCGTCGGCCCTGGCCTCCCTGTCACATCTGAAACGGGCAACTGCCTTACAGGCGGAAGCCCAGCTTGACGCTGACCGACTTGTTGTCGCCAGTCTTGTCCATTTCAGCAGCCAGGTTACCAAAGCCCAGGCTGAAGTTCACGCCCGCGAATACCTTGGTCGCGTTCGGCGATTCCTTGCTCAAGGTGCCCACGTTCGGGGTCAGCTTGCCCCATACCTTGCCTACACCGCCGTACGGCGTGATATTCAAAAAACCCTTGGACACGGTCAGTTCCAGGCTGCGCGTATCGGCGTCGAGCTGGTCCACACCAAACAGACGGGTCACAGCCCCACGCACCGACACTGCCGGCGTTGCGGTGCCGCCTTCGATGAAGGCGTACTTGATTTCCGCGCCACCGACCTTGATATCCGAACCTGGCACGGCAGCCAGGCTTGCGCCGATATCGATACCGTATGGGAGACCTTTGTGAACGTGGACTTTAGGGATGTAAACGGTCGAGCTGTCAGCGCCCGCTTTTTCCCAGATTTCGCCATGCTTCATTTTGGTCGAGGTCAGTTCGACACCAATGTCGAAGCCCGTCACGCCCAGCGGCTCCGCAGGCGACACGCCCTTGTAGCTGATCGCGCCGGTCAGGTCTTTCGCCAGACTGGAAAACTCCGACTGGGTCAGGGTGCCGATGTTGTCCAGGTCATCCGCAGCGAATGCAGGCGCGCCGATGGCGGCGATGGCCAGTACACAAATATGTTGAAATTTCATTATGATGCCTTTATCTGATTGAGGTAATGCAGGCGGCATTGTAATGGCGGGCGCCGTTTCAGGCAGTAAGCATCTGTAACCGGAGTGTTAGTGGAAGAACCAGTATGTCCCTTGTGCGGTCGTGTTCTCGGGGCGATTAACGTCGACCGGCATCATCTCGTGCCGAAAAAATTCAAGGGGACCGAGCAGTTTTTGGTGCACAAGATCTGCCACCGGAAGATTCACTCGACGTTCACGGAGAAGGAGTTATTCAAGTCGTTTCACAGCTGGGAGGCGCTGCGGCAGAGCGAGGAGATCAGGACCTTCATCGCGTGGGTGGCGAAGAAGGATCCGGGGTTTTACTCGCGTACGTTCAGCAGCAAGGCAAAGAAGAACAAATAGCGCATCGTGCGCTTAAAACCGCTCGTACTCGTGCAGGTAGCGCCACTGCCCTGCCGGCAAACTCGCCATCGGCACCCGGCCCACGCGAATGCGCTTCATGCTCACCACGGTCAGATTGACCATCCGGCACATATGCACCAGTTGCCCCGGTTTGACGCCCTTGAGCGCGAAACGCAGGCGCGTTTCATTCTGCCAGCTGACCTTCATGGGCGGGATTTCCTTGCCATTGAAGGGGAGCCCGTGATTGAGCAGCGCCAGTCCGTTCTCGCGAATGTCGCCGCTCACTTCCACAATGTATTCCTGCTCGACGCGATTGCCCTCGTCGACCAGCTTGCGCGCAATGCGGAAGTCCTGGGTGTAGATGACCAGGCCACTGGCCGTGGTATCGAGCGGCGAACACAAGGTGAGCTTGCTCAGGTGGCGGCGCAGGAAGCGCTGGCTGCCATGATCGGCCGGCAGCAGCGTTTCAGGCGACAGGAACTTGGTCGCTTCCGTCCCGTCCATGCCCACACCGGCGTTGTAGCCAGCCGGCTTGTGCAGCAGGATCGTGACCGGCAGGATCTCGGCCAGGGTCGCATCCTCGTGGATGACGACGTCCTGGTCATCAAGCACGCGCGCGCCGGGTTCTTCCACCAGCACACCGTCGACACTGATCCAGCCGCCCGCGATGTACTGCTCCGCCTCGTTGCGCGAGCAGGGAATCATTTCGGCCACGCGCTTGGC
>DASWMN010000021.1:0-2986 GCA_036399735.1 Telluria sp.
TAGGCCTGACTGTCTTCGCTGTAATGATCGAAGCAGGCGTACCGGGCCCGTGCCTGGGCCGCTGCGGCGGGGTCGACCCGGTCGAGATAGCGCAGCACTTCCTCGATCGAGGTGAACAGGCTGTACAGGTCCAGGCCATACCAGCCCACGCGCTCCTGCACTGGCCGGGCGGCGTTATGCGTGCGCAGCCAGCCGACAAAATCGCGGACATCGGTATTGCGCCACATCCAGCCGGGAAAACGCTGGAAGCCGTCCAGCGCGCGCGTGGCATCGGCATCGTCGCCCACGCCCCGTACATGGCAATTGACCCGCCAGGCATCGGGCCAGTCTGCCTCGACAGCGACAGCGCTGAATCCCTTTTCTTCGATCAGGCGCTGGGTGATGCGGGCGCGGGCCGCGTAGAACTCGTGCGTGCCGTGGGTCGATTCGCCCAGCAGGACAAAGCGGGCCTCGCCGATCTGCGCCAGCAAGCGGTCGAAGTCTGTGCTTGCGCCAGTCAGCGGGACGGCTGCCGCGGCAATGGCGCGGGCGGCGGTGGTGTCGGTGCGCTCGTTCATGGCAGTCTCAGTGCAGCACCGGGGAATCTGCCTTGCCGGAGTAGCGGGCTGCCGCGCTCAGACTGCCGCTCTCGATCAGCGACTTCATGCGCGTCAGCGCCTGTTCCAGCTGCTGCCCTGGATCGTCACCGAGCAGGCTGGCCAGTGCGTGCCCGGGCGCGCCTGCGGGCGGCCGGTACGACAGGTGGACCTTCACGCGCGTGCCGCCACGCACGGGCTCGAATTCGATCGCACCGGCCTGGGCGATTTCGGCACCCGGCTCGCTCTCCCAGGCAAGGCGGCGTGGCGCGCTGTCCTCGGTCAGGAAACTGTTCCATTGCCATTCGGTCCCGGCCGGACCGTGCACGATCCAGTGCGAGCGGCCGTTGCCCAGATCGCGCACGGCGGCCACATTGGCCATATAGCGCGGGAAGTTGTCGTAATTGGCGAACAGGGCATACACCTGCCCGGGTTCGGCGTCGATGCGGATGGTTTTTTCGATACTGACGGGGCTGGTCCGCGCGCGGCGGGCCTGCCGTTCGCGCCGGCTGGGTCCACTTGTGCTGCGCGCCATCATGCCCATGCCCACCAGGCCGATGGCCAGCGTGACGATCGAGCGCGGGGCAAGCAGGGCGATCAGTCCCAGCGCGCCGCCACGCACCAGGCCATGGCTGCCCCCGCGTGCGGGGCGGTGTTCGATGCTGTCCTCATGCAGGATGGGGCTGCCGTGCGCTGGCGTTTTCGAACCGTGGCGACCGTCCCTGCCCACTGCATGGCCGATCGCGTCCGCCAGTGTATCGGCCAAGGGCCGCTCGCTGTGCAGGGCGCGCTCGTGCGTCGTGACATGCAGCGCTTCGTCGGCGTGGCGCGCGGAAGCTGGCGCGGTGCCCATTGCCGCACCCAGTTCCTGGACCGCCTTGTCCAGCACATCGCCCGTTTGGCGGCCGAGCGCACGCAGACGTGCGCCGGTGCGGGCGCGGCGTGCAGCGCCGCGCTCCGGGTCGAGCAGGTACATGACCGTGGCGCCGGCAGCGGCCGCAGCCACCCATTTGGCCAGTTGAAGATCGGATGCGCTCTGCTGTTGCATGGTTTCCTCCGTCTTTGCTTGATGTGGTGTCGGGATTCAGGCGTGCTGCGCGTCGTTTTTCCAGGCCAGCGCCAATAGCTGCCGAACTTGCGCATCGTCAGTCTGCTCGAAATGCCGGTACCATTCGCTGACTGCGCGAAAGGCCGGCGGGCTGGCGAGGCAGATCAGGCGGTCCACCTCGCGTCGGATCGCGCGGCAGGTGTCAGGCGCGCCGACCGGTACCGCCACGGTCAGGTGGGCCGCGCCCTTGGCGCGCGCCACTGCAATGGCCGCGCGCATGGTGGACCCGGTAGCCATGCCATCATCCACCAGAATGATGTTGCGCCCGCTCAGGAGCGGCTGTAGCCGTCCCATGCGGTACTGGTGCTCGCGGCTGGCAATGACCTGCCATTCGCGCGCGCAGGCCTGATCGATCACGGCGCGCGTGATATGGAAGGCACGCACCACCTCGTCGTTCAGCCAATGCACGCCGCCGGCGCCGACTGCCCCCATGGCAAATTCTTCGTGCCCTGGCAAGCCCAGTTTGCGCACCAGCAGCAGATCGAGCGGCAGGGCCAGGGCGTGCGCAATTGCATACCCGACCGGCACGCCGCCACGCGGCAGCGCCATCACGATGGCGTCGCCCTGGTTGGGCGCGGCGTCCGCCAGCGCCTGGGCGAGCTGCTTGCCCGCATGCTGGCGGTCCTTGAAGATTTTTGGCGCTTTCATTGGGGCAGGAGCATCGTAATGCGCGCCGCCGCGCGCCAGGCGTGCGGTACGCGCAATGCTGTTCGCTGGTGCTGGATGAGGATCATGACGGGCTCCCTGTGACTGCGTCGGAAGCCTCATTTATAGACCGCAGCAGCGGTGAGTTCAAGCGGCGCCGGCGCCTGTCGTCGCGTGCTTTGAGCCGCAGCAGCAAAGCCGGTCGGACAGGGGAACCATTACCACGCTGGCAGCATCGAGCCGACGCCCATGCTCAGCCGAGGTGGCTGCGGTGAAAGCGCAGGTGCTCTTCGATGAAGCTGGCGATGAAGTAGTAACCATGATCGTAACCGGCATGACGGCGCAGGGTCAGCCCTTGCGCGGCCCTGGCGCAGGCGGCCTCGAACACGTCGGGATGCAGCTGGGTGGCGAGGAACTTGTCGCCCAGGCCCTGGTCAATCAGTATCCCTTGCGGGAACGGCGTGCGCCGGGTTTCCATCAGGGCGCTCGCGTCGTAGGCGGCCCACTGGCTGCGGTCCGCACCCAGATAGCCGGAAAACGCTTTTTCACCCCACGGGCAGCGCATGGGCGCGGCGATGGGCGCGAACGCGGAAACCGAGCGGAACAGTGTGGGATTGCGCAAGGCCAGCATCAGCGCGCCGTGGCCGCCCATCGAGTG
>DASWMN010000022.1:0-12175 GCA_036399735.1 Telluria sp.
AGGTATTTGTCGAACTCGGCCACCACCTCTTTTGGTTTCAGGCGCTTGCTGTCCGCCCATATGCGGCCGATCAGATCGGCAGCAATGTGCATCAGGGCGACATCTTCGTCGATCGATTTCTTCATGCCTGGCCGCAGCACCTTGACTGCGACTTCCTTGCCATCCTTGAGCGTGGCAAAGTGAACCTGGGCAATCGATGCCGAGGCGACAGGCACGCGATCAAAGGTGGCGAACAACTGGTCGGGGTGGGCCCGCAGCGATTTGGTAATCTGGGCGATGGCCAGTTCCGAGCTGAACGGCGGCACGCGGTCCTGCAGGCGCGCCAGTTCGTCGGCTATGTCCGGTGGCATCAGGTCGCGTCGGGTGGAGAGGACCTGGCCGAACTTGACGAAGATGGGACCGAGCTCTTCCAGCGCCATGCGCAGGCGCTCGCCGCGAGGAGCGGAAATATTACGCCAGAAAATGATTGTATCGATCAGCTTGGCGGTACGCGGCACCTTGAGGCCGGAAATGGCGATTTCGTCGAGACCATACTTGATGGCCACGCGCAGAATTTTGAACAGGCGCTGAAATTTCAATATCATCAAAGATCCAAATCTTGTTGCCCGGCGATGCGGGATGTCGTGTCGGGCGCGGCGCCTTGTTGCGCCAGCTTGGCTTCCAGTCGGGCAATCCGTTTGGCGGTGCGCTCGAGATCGTCGCGCAGGCGGTTCACCTCAGTGGCAAAGTCATCAACCGCCTCAGGACGGATCAGCAAAGGTTTTTCTTCGAGGAAGTATTCGGCGATATTTTCAGCCAGCTTTTGCTGGCCCGCGACGGCCGCCCCCAACACCGAGCGCGCGCCGCCAACCAGACGGGTGGCGGCAATCGGCCCCAGGAAGCGTTCCAGGTCGTGCTCGGCCTCCCAGCGCAAACCCTTGCTCAACTGCGAAATGGTGTTGGCGAACTCGGCGTCGCCTTCGATCTTGACGTAGGAAAATGCACGTTCGCGGTTCTGTGCGATCAGCGGCAAATCGGCCAGCTTGACGCGGATGGTCACATTGGCGGCTTCCTCGGCGGCGCCGGTCTCGACCATGCCATCGACACTGACGCGCAAGCGCAGGACGATGGCGCCGGCATCGATGCAGGCAACCTTGCCGGCGTGCATGGCGAGCGCGTCACGGGCCCAGGCCTCCTGGGCCAGCAAATGGTTGATGGCGGCAACGGCAGGGGTCATCAGTGTCGATTGCGGGTCAAAGGAATTCAAAGTTGGCATTCTCGTCGCGTTTTTCAAAGCAAAACCGCCCGGGAAAGGGGCGGTTTTGATCTTACCAGTTTGGCGTCCAACTTTCCGTTAGCACAAGAAATTCAGACGAACTATCTTGCCTTACATCTTAATTCCCGTGTGCAACGCGGCCACACCGGCAGTCAGGTTGAAGTACTCGACCCGCTCCAGACCGGCTTCCTGCATCATGGTCTTGAGGGTTTCCTGGTCCGGGTGCATGCGGATCGATTCGGCCAGATAGCGGTAGCTGTCGGCATCGCCCGCGATTTTCTGGCCCAGCCATGGCAGGACCGAGAAGGAATACACATCGTAGGGCTTTTGCAGCGGGGCAGCGACCTTGGAAAACTCCAGGACCAGCAACTTGCCGCCCGGCTTGAGCACGCGCCGCATTTCGGCCAGCGCCTGGTCTTTGTGGGTCATGTTGCGCAGGCCGAAGGCCACGCTCACACGGTCGAAGTAATTGTCCGGGAATGGCAGTTTTTCCGCGTCGCACAGCAGGGTTGGCGTGACCAGACCATTGTTGAGCAGGCGATCGCGGCCCACCCGCAGCATCGACTCATTGATGTCGGTAAGCCACACTTCGCCCGTTTTGCCTGCCTGTTTGGCAAAGGCCTTGGCCAGGTCGCCGGTGCCACCGGCAATGTCAAGCACCTTGAACCCGGGACGCACGGCAGCGTTAGCAATCGTAAATGTCTTCCACAGGCGGTGCAGACCGGCCGACATCAGATCGTTCATGACGTCGTATTTGGAGGCGACCGAATGGAAAACCTTGGCGACTTCGTGAACCTTGTCGTCTTCGGAAACTGTCTTGTAGCCGAAATGGGTGCTGTTTGTCATAGTGGGGTGGGCCGGTTGAACTGCCTGCATTATACAAGTGTCAAAGCCACAGAGCGCGCAGCTCGTTCTTGGCAGGCGCGCGCAACAGTGCCATGATAGGAGACAGCCACGTCCAGGAGCCTCCCATGACCGCCTACCGCGACCCGAAACGCCACACCTGGCTGCTTTCGCTGTTCGTGCCGGCGTCGCTGGTGCTGGGGCCCCTGCTCTACCTCTGGCACCACACCGCGTGGCGCCTGTGGATACCCGTTGCTATCACGTATCTGGTGATTCCCTTGCTCGACGCCATGGTCGGGGAAGACCGCACCAATCCCCCCGAAGACGCGGTGCCGGGGCTGGAAGCCGATCATTATTATCGCTGGATCACCTACGCCCTGGTGCCGGTCATGTGGGTCTGCATTATTTTCGCGACCTGGTTCGTGGCCACCCAGCCGCTGCCGGCGCACGGGGTGCTGGCGGTGATCATCAGCACCGGCATGATGGGCGGGTTCTGTATCAACGTTGGCCATGAACTGGGGCACAAGCGCACTTTCCTCGAGCAGACCCTGGCCAAACTGGTGCTGGCGCCCACCGCCTACGGGCACTTTTATGTGGAACACAATCGCGGCCACCACAGGGATGTGGCAACGCCGGCCGACCCGGCTTCCGCACGGATGGGGGAAACCATTTATGCATTTGTCTGGCGCGAAATGCCGGGCGCGTGGCGGCGTGCCTGGGCGCTGGAACGGCAGCGGCTGGGCGGCTCGCCCTGGCACTGGCGGAACGAGGTATTGCAGCCGCTGGCGCTGACGGTAGTGCTGTGGACCGGGCTGACAATATGGCTGGGGCCGCAGATACTGGGCTTCGTGGTGGCAATGGCGTTCTGGGCCAACTTCCAGCTGACGCTGGCGAACTATATCGAGCACTACGGCTTGCTGCGCCGGGTGGGCGAGAATGGGAAGCCGGAACCGTGCAGGCCGCATCATTCGTGGAACAGCAATCACATGGTGACCAACTGGATGCTGTTCCACTTGCAGCGGCATTCGGACCATCACGCGCACGCGGCGCGCCGCTATCAGTCGCTGCGCAATTTTGCCGATGTGCCGACGCTGCCGAATGGGTATTTCGGGATGTTTTTACTGGCGTATTTTCCGCCGCTGTTTTTTGCGGTGATGAATCCGCGGCTGCTGAACGCGGTCGATCACGATCCTGAGAAGATTAATTTTCAGCCGTCCAAGCGCGAGCGCCTGCTGCGTGAATATGCATTACATCGCCCTCGCGCAGGCGCAGGCCTGTAGCCGGTGCGCAATTCGGAAAAGTACGGGGGCCCGAGTCGTCGGACCGCCGCTGTTGCAAGGGCGATGCCGCTAGTGCTTGTGGCCGCAGCCTTTGGCGGCTGTCGGCACGCCGGGGAGCACGGCACCGGGTTCACGGCCATTGTCGCCTTCAAAGCCGGCTGCATGCAGACGCGCCATGTAGTCCTTCCACAGCGCTTCCTGTTCATTGCCCAGCTTGTACAGATAATCCCAGGAAAACAGCCCCGTGTTATGCCCATCTGTAAAGGTCGGCTGGATCGCGTAATTGCCCACCGGCTCAACCCCGCTGATGCCAACTTCGCGCTTGCCGAGCTGCAAAACTTCCTGCCCCTGGCCGTGGCCGCGCACTTCGGCCGACGGCGAATACACACGCAGCAGTTCAAACGGAATGGAGAACGCCTTGCCATCGTCAAAAGCGATGTCAAGTACGCGCGATTTCTGGTGTACGGTCAGTGCGGTTGGATTCATTATTTACTCAGGCGGCGCACGATGTCGGCGGCCAGTTTCGGCAGCAGCGCGCGGCGCGCTGCCAGGATTGGTTCTTCGGTGGTGCGCACGGCGGTGGTCCACACGGGATTCGGAAAATGCGCGTCGTCGGCAAAGCGCGGAATGACATGCCAGTGCAAATGCGGCACCACATTGCCCAGACTGGCGACGTTGACCTTGCCCGGCTTGAGCACCTCGCGCAGCGCCAGTTCGACATGCCAGACCACGTCGTTGAGGCGCATGCGGTCGGCCGGCGCCAGGTCGCTCATCTCTTTCACGTGCTCATTCCAGATCACGCGGCAAAAACCCGGATACGCCGCGTCATCGACCATGATCACGGACAGCTTGTCGTCGCGATAAACCGGCGACACCGTCAGGTTGCACAGCTCACAGCTCATACCAACACCCTTTCGATGCCGCCCGCGTTGGCGCGTGCCACATACTCCGGCAGCCAGTTCTCGCCCAGCAGATGCCTGGCGATTTCCACCACGATGTAGTCGGCGGTGGTGCCCGAGTCGTCGTTGTAGCGCGACAGGCCCTGCAGGCAGGACGGGCAGCTGGTGAGAATCTTGACGTCGCCGTCGAAACCATCTTCGCGCAGCTTGTCGGCGCCTTTGACCATCTCGCCTTCCTTGCGGTAGCGGACCTGGGTGGCGATGTCAGGGCGCGACACGCCGAAGGTGCCGGACTCGCCGCAGCAGCGGTCGTTCTTTTCGATCTTGACGTTATCCACGGTCGACACCAGCGCATTGACGGTCTTGACCGAATCCTGCAGCTTCATCGGGTTGTGGCAAGGCTCGTGGTACATGTAGCGGGTGCCGTTTACGCCTTGCAGCTTGACGTCTTTTTCGAGCAGATATTCGTGGATGTCCATGATGCGGCAGCCAGGGAAAATCTTTTCGAATTCATAGGTCGCCAGCTGGTCGTAGCAGGTGCCGCACGAAACCAGCACGGTCTTGATGTCGAGGTAATTGAGCGTGTTGGCCATGCGGTGGAACAGCACGCGGTTATCGGTCATCATCTTGTCGGCCTTGTCGTACTGGCCGGCGCCGCGCTGCGGATAGCCGCAGCACAGATAACCCGGCGGCAGCACGGTCTGCACGCCGACTTCCCACAGCATCGCCTGGGTAGCCAGGCCCACCTGCGAGAACAATCGCTCCGAACCGCAGCCCGGGAAGTAGAACACCGCTTCCGTATCGGCGTTGGTCGCCTTGGGATTGCGGATGATCGGGATGATCTTGTCGTCTTCGATGTCGAGCAGTGCGCGCGCAGTCTTCTTGGGCAGATTGCCCGGCATCTTCTTGTTAATGAAGTGGATGACCTGCTCGCGCACGGGCGGCTTGCCAGTGGTCGGCGGCGGCGCCTTGGTCTGCTTTTTGGCGAACTTGCGCAGCAGCTGATTGCCGATACGCTGGGCCTTGAAGCCCCAGCCGGCCATGACTTCGCGCGTCGCATTGATGGTGGTCGGATCGGTCGCGTTCAGGAAGAACATCGCAGCGGCGTTGGCCGGCTTGAAGCTCTTCTTGTCCATCTTGCGCAGCAGGTTACGCATGTTCATCGACACGTCACCGAAGTCGATATTCACCGGGCACGGGGTCACGCACTTGTGGCATACCGTGCAGTGATCGGCCACGTCTTCGAATTCTTCCCAGTGCTTGATCGAGACGCCGCGCCGGGTCTGCTCTTCGTACAGGAAGGCTTCGATCAGCGAGGACGTGGCGAGGATCTTGTCACGCGGCGAATACAGCAGGTTCGCACGCGGCACGTGGGTGGTGCACACGGGTTTGCATTTACCGCAGCGCAGGCAGTCCTTGACGCTGTTGGCGATCTCGCCGATATCGCTCTGCTGCATAATCAGCGATTCGTGGCCCATCAGGCCGAACGACGGCGTATAGGCGTTGCGCAGGTCTGCCCCGAACTCCGGCAGATTGAGCAGCTTGCCCTTGTTGAAGCGGCCTTCCGGGTCGATGCGCAGCTTGTAGTCGCGGAAGTCGCCGATTTCTTCTTCGGTCAGGAATTCGAGCTTGGTAATGCCGATGCCATGCTCACCGGAGATGACACCGTCCAGCGAGCGCGCCAGCCTCATGATGCGGCCAACGGCCACGTGCGCATCCTGCAGCATCGCGTAGTCGTCGGAATTGACCGGCAGGTTGGTGTGCACGTTACCGTCGCCGGCGTGCATGTGCAGCGCCACGAAGACGCGCGAGCGCAGCACCTTCTGGTGGCGCGCCGTGCACTCGTCGAGAATCAGCTTGAAGGCGGCGCCGTTGAAGATCTGGCGCATCTGGGCGCGGATCTCCTGCTTCCACGAAACGCGCACGGTACGGTCCTGCACCACGTCGAACAGGGTCGCCTCGGGCTGCTGCGCCAGGCGCGCATCGAACACGACGGCCAGGCGCTCCATGCCAAGGCCGTACAGCGTATCGCGCGCTTCATCAAGGCGACGGTCCAGATTGGCCAGCAGGTAGGTCCAGCGCGCACGGGCGCCGTTCAACACGTCCAGCGCCTGCGGTACGCGGTCGCCCAGCATTTCTGCGGAGCCGATTGCTTCACCGGAGGCGTCGTCGCTCTTGCCGACCGGGAGATGGCCGGCATCGAAGAAGGCGATCAGCTCGTCGGCCAGCTGCAGCTTGTTCTTGATCGACAGCTCGATGTTGATGCGCTCGATGCCGTCGGTGTACTCGCCCATGCGGTTGAGCGGAATGACGACGTCTTCGTTGATCTTGAAGGCGTTGGTGTGCTTGGCAATGGCGGCGGTACGCGCGCGGTCGAGCCAGAACTTCTTGCGTGCTTCCGCGCTGACGGCGACAAAGCCTTCGCCGACGCGGGTGTTCGCGATGCGCACCACTTCGGAGGCCGCCTGTGCGACGGCATTCTCGTCGTCGCCCACGATGTCACCGAACAGCGCCATCTTCGGCAGCACGCCACGCTTCGATTTGGTGGCGTAGCCGACGGCGCGCAGATAGCGTTCGTCAAGATGCTCCAGACCGGCCAGGCGGATGGTGGCAAATGCCGGGCCGCCCTTGGCAGGCAGGCCGTCGAGGTAATCCTTGATTTCGACGATCGATGGAATCGCGTCGCGCGCCTGGCCGAAGAACTCCAGGCACACCGTACGTGCGTAGGCTGGCAGCTTGTGCAAGATCCAGCGGGCGGACGTGATCAGGCCATCGCAGCCTTCTTTCTGGATGCCCGGCAGGCCAGCCAGGAATTTATCGGTAACGTCTTTGCCCAGGCCTTCCTTGCGGAAGCGGCGACCGGCGATCTCCAGCATTTCGGTCTTGAAGGGCGCGCCCTTCGATTCGCCGCGCGTGTTCGGGTGCGTCCATTCGAGCTTGAATTTGGCGACCGGTGCGTCGTGAATCTTGGACAGATTGTGTTCGATGCGGGTGACTTCGAGCCAGTCGCCATTCGGGTCCACCATCTTCCAGGAAGCGAGATTGTCGAGCGCGGTGCCCCACAAAACGGCCTTTTTGCCGCCCGCGTTCATGGCGATGTTACCGCCGATGCAGGACGCTTCGGCCGATGTCGGGTCGACCGCGAACACGAAGCCGGCCTTGTCGGCCGCGTCGGAGACGCGCTTGGTGACCACGCCGGCGCCCGAGTAAATGGTCGCGTATTCGCGCTCCACGCCCGGCAGCACCGTCATTTCGACGGCGCCCAGATCGATCAGTTTTTCGGTGTTGATCACAGCCGACATCGGGGTGAGCGGGATCGCGCCGCCGGTGTAGCCAGTGCCGCCGCCGCGCGGGATGATGGTCAGACCGAGTTCGATACAGCCTTTGACTAGGCCCGCCATTTCATCTTCAGTGTCCGGGGTCAGCACCACGAACGGGTACTCGACGCGCCAGTCGGTGGCGTCGGTCACGTGGGCGACGCGCTTCATGCCGTCGAAGCAGATGTTGTGTTTTTCGGTGTAGCGGCCCAGCACCTTGGTGGCGCGCTTGCGCAGGTCCCAGGTGGCGCGGAATTCGGCGCCGAAGTCTTCGACCGCCTGGCTGGCGGCCTTGAGCAGTTTTTCAACAGCGGCGCTGCGGCTGCGCGCGGCGTCGTCTTCTTCGGCGGTGTCGACTGTCAGACGGCGCTTGTCGACTTCGGCCAGCCGGTGATGCAAGGCGTCGATCAGCTCCTGGCGGCGCTTCGGGTTGTCGAGCATGTCGTCCTGCAGGTAGGGATTGCGGCGCACCACCCAGATATCGCCCAGCACTTCGTACAGCATGCGCGCCGAACGGCCGGTCTGGCGCGCGCCGCGCAACTCGTCAAGCAGGGCCCACGATTCTTCGCCGAGCAGGCGGATCACGATTTCGCGGTCCGAGAACGAGGTGTAGTTGTACGGGATTTCTCGCAGGCGGGTTGGCGCGTGGCCGTTTGGCGTTTCCGCCAGCAAGGCGGTAATTTGTGCGGGGGCGTTCATGTATGCGTTTCGACCGTTTTGACTGACCCTAAGGAAGGTCATTCTAGCGTATTGCGGTGCACCACGCTGGGGAAAGCCCGGTTTTCACGCAGGCAGGGGCCTTAAATTGCATGTGGAATAATTGGCAAAATGAATATTTCACAAAATGAATTGTCGAAATAGTCCATCCGCGCAGAAAGAAAAGTTTGCACTATGGCCGCATGGCAAGGCAAACCACTTCGCCTTCAGGTCGGTGCGGCGCTTGAGTGGAGACGGGCGCGCAACTGGTCAATGTAACGCTCACTGACCGGCACCCTGGCCCCGCAACGCAATTGAAGCCGGTAACTTCCATCGGCAACAACTTCCAGGCTCGAAAACTGCTCGACCCGCACGATTGCGCCTCGGTGCACCTGCATGAACGCGGCCGGGTCGAGGCGCTGGGCCAGCTTGCCGATCGGTGCGCGGTGCATCAGGCGGCGCGGGCCCAGGTGCAGCTGTACATAATTGCCGCAAGCTTCAATCCACTGCACGTCAGCCAGCTGCACGCAATCGACCCGCCCCACCGACTTCACGCTGAGCTGGTGCAGGTATTGGCCCTGATCGGCCACATACGCGCGCACGGCCATGCCGTAGGCGGCACGCTGGCGCTGATCGAGCATGGCCGCGGCACGGGTGACGGTGTCGAGCAGGCGGGCGTCATTGATCGGCTTGAGCAGGTAGTCAAGCGCGTGCACTTCAAACGCGTCCACCCCGAAGCTGCTGTGGGCCGTCACAAAAATGATCAATGGCGGTCTGGGTGAAGCGGCCAGGGTCGCGGCCAGCGCCAGTCCGGATTCGCCCGGCATCTGAATGTCCAGAAAAACCACGTCGACTTCCTGCGCTTCCAGTACGCTGCGCGCTGCCCCGGCGCTGGCGCATTCAGCCACCACCTCCCATCCGGGATGCTCGGCCAGAGCACAGCGCAGGTTGACCCGGCCTGGCTCCTCGTCGTCGACGATCAGGGCGCGGATCTTCATGCGGCCAGCGCGTAACGCGGCATGCTGATATCGACTGCAAAGCGTCCGTCCTCGACACCGGCGGTCAGCGTGGCGGCGCCACCATAGGCGAGCTGCAGGCGCGCCCGGGAGTGCCGCAGCCCCAGTCCGAGTCCGGGATTGGCCGGGTTGGCGGCACTGACGGGATTGGAGACATGGATGGTCAGGCGCTCTTCGTCGCCCGCAAACGCCAGGCGGATATCGCTTGGCCGGTCGTGGCAATCAAGGTCGTGGCGCAAGGCGTTTTCGATCAGCGGCTGCAGCAACAGAGGCGGGATCTGACCGGCGGCGCCCGAGCCGTCGATGCCGATCTGCAGCCGGCCGCCATAACGCAAAGTTTGCAGAGCCAGGTAGTCGTCGACAAAGCGGCACTCGTCGGCCAGGCTGACGTGCTCGCGTTCACTTGCCTGCAAGGCGTAGCGCAGCAAGTCGCTCAGGTGGCTGATACCCACCAGCGCCAGCTTGCCATCGCTCGAGCGCACCAGCGCGCTGATGGCATTGAGCGCATTGAACAGGAAATGGGGATTGAGCTGGCCACGCAGCGCCCGAATGCGCTGCTGCTCCAGCTCCAGCCGCAGGCCCAGGTTTTCGCTGTGCGCGCGCAGCCAGGCTTTTTCGCGCGCGCGGCTGTGGCGCGCCATGCAGACGCCGACCACTGTAATAAAGGCAAACGTCGTCCATGCAAACTCCAGGAACCAGACAAAGCCCGATGACGATACCATCGGCCGCCCTTCGATCACGCTGCCGTACAGGATTTCGAGCGGGACGAAGGCGGCCACCAATACCGCGTACAGCAGCGACAGCGCGCGCCATTTCCCCAGCAGCGCGGGCCGGCGCGACAGACCGGCATACACGGCGCAGGTGAACACCATCAACAGCAGGTGCGAACGCCACCAGAGCCACAGCATGGCGCCATACGTCATCGGCTCGCCGCGTTTGAGATAGTCGGCGTAATTGCCAAGCGCGCCCATGGCGCACAGCACCGTCCAGACCAGGACAACGATTAGGACGGGGCGCAGCGCGCTCCTGATATTTTTCATGTTCATCGTGGTGCGAGTATACCAGCGCCCAGGCGGCCATTTCAGGTGCCGCCAGACAGTCGTCACCGGGTTTCGGGGATTCGTCACACTGGTCCCCGCAGCTGCCATCGGCAGGCCAAAATCATGCTCCGCGCCGAGTGCGTAACACCTTCAATGCGACTGCCCCAGATGATCCGCCCCGCCACCCTTACCCTTCCTGCCTTGCTGTTTTCGTCGTTCGTCAATGCCGCCCCACCGGAAGCGCCGATGCAAACCGTTGAAGTGAGCGGCAGCGCCGATACGCGCCGCGAGGACGTCAACGGGAGGCTATCCGTTAACCGCGCAGAGATCCTGCGCTACGGCGACAGCAACCTGACAGCGGTGCTGCGGCGCCAGGGTGGAGTGTCGGTGAACAATGGTGAAGTGAGCATGCGCGGGCTCGGTGCCGGCTACACACTCATTCTGGTCAACGGCGCACCGGTTCCAACCGGTTTTTCCATCGACAGTATGGCGCCGGCACTGGTCGACCGGATTGACATCCTGCGTACCGCGTCGGCCGAATTTGGCACGCAGGCGATCGCCGGGACCATCAACATCATCCTGAAAAAGGCGGGCGGCGCCATCCAGCGCGACCTGACGGCAAGCACCGGCCTGCGTCCGGGACAGGGTGACCCGGCAGTTTCGCTGCGGCTGGCCGACAAACACGGTGCAATGGCATGGTCGCTGGGCGCCGAGGTAGCGCGCACGGTGACGGACTATGCCGCCTGGATTGACGACCGCGCCGGCGGCGCGGCGCCAGGCGAACGGGTCACCCGCGATGCCGGGGCAAGAACCATTACGCGGCTCGGTCTGACGCCCGGCATGACCTGGAAGCTGGACAGCGGCGACAGTCTGGCATGGCTGACAGTACTGGAACGTTCGCGCGACGAGGCGCTTGGCAGCGCCAATGAATTCCTGCTCACCGGCGCGCCCACGACCTACCCGCGCAACGATTTCGCGCTTGCCTCGGACGTTGCCACAGTGCGCAGCGACGTGACATGGACGCACCAGGTGGGCGACGGCGGCAAGCTGCTGGTCAAGGCTGGCGTGAACCGCAACAAGCGCGAGAATGCGTATGTGTTCCATGGCTTTGGTGATGCCACGCTGGTGCGCAATGTCGACTCGGACGCGGTCGACAACAGCGCTTCCCTGAGCGGCAAATACCTGGCCCGGCTGGGCAATGGCCACAGCATTGGGCTGGGCTGGGACGGCGGCCGCACCGAGCGCACCGAACGGCGCCTTCAGAACGATGCGACCGCCGAAGCGGTGCCGCTGGGCGTACTCGATGAGGACTATCGCGCCGCTGTCAGCCGGCTTGCCCTTTTCGTCCAGGATGAATGGGCGATCACGGCGCGCCTGCAGGCCTACCTTGGCTTGCGCTGGGAGGCACTGCGCACGGACATCGAGGGCCGTACCCTGGCCGGCACCGGCATCCATGCCAGCGTGCCCAGTCCGATCGTTCAGATGCTGTGGAAACTGCCCGACACCGAACAGGATCAGCTGCGCCTGTCGCTGTCGCGCACCTACAAGGCGCCCACTTCGCGCCAGCTGGTACCGCGCCGTTTTACGACAAACAATGGCAATGCAGCGACCAACCCGGACTCGCGCGGCAACCCTGCCCTGCGCCCTGAGCTGGCATGGGGACTGGAGACTGGCTATGAACATTACTTCGGCAAGGATGGCATGCTCAGCGTATCGGCCTATGCGCGCCGGATCGAGGACGTGACCGTGCAAAACCTGATCGAGGATGAACGCGGCTGGGTCTCGACACCGTTCAACAATGGCCGCGCGCGGGCGGCGGGCATTGAGCT
>DASWMN010000023.1:0-20914 GCA_036399735.1 Telluria sp.
TTACCAGGATTACACCGCACGTGCAAAAGTAACCGAAGTTAACCTGCAAGTCGGTTCGTGCAAAGGTGCTGTTTCGGAATTCATCCAAGCAAACGCCAAGTTCCCAGATGATGCGAACCAAGCTGGTTGCAACGCTGATGCTGAAACCAAGTACATGGTGAAAGGCATGGCTGTTGACAAAGCATCCGGCAAGATCACTTCGGGCGCAATCCGTGCAGTCGCCGCCGGCGCTGATGGCAAGTTCCTGATTCTGCAACCAACCAGCGACAAAGAGCGTAAAACCGCGCTGGCAAGCGCTTCGACCGCCATTCTGGGCTGGTCCTGCGGTACCGATGCTGATGCAAAGGACTACAAGTTCTTCCCAGCAACCTGCCGTCAAGCTGTCCTGGGCGGTCTGTAATAAACCCCGCAGCTGGCGCAAGCCGGCTGCCCGCAACACCAAAACGCCCGCCTTCGCGGGCGTTTTCACATTCGCACGCCCACCGGCGCGGCAGCGCATTGCCCACCTATTCCCGCTTGCCGCCAGGTGGAGTATGATCATGCGCCAGCCTGCGCAGCTGAGCCGCGTGAAACCATCACGCCCTGGCGTGCCGGCGTTGCTTTTCAAAACAAGGAACATCCAGATGGCGCCACACATGGCTGAACGCTTGCGCGCGGCGGGAATTCACCTGCTCATTTCCTGCGGCGTCGCGTCCGTCAGCGCCGCATTGGTCTTCATGGTCCTGTATCCCGCACCACTGGCGAGGGCTTGCGGTGTGACCGATATTTTCCTGCTCTTGCTGGTTGTCGATATCTCGCTCGGCCCGCTCATTACCCTGTTCGTTTTCAATCGGGCGAAACCGGAACTCAAGCGCGACCTTGCCATCGTCGGCATCATTCAGCTCGCCGCCCTTCTGTACGGGCTGCATACCATGTATATCGCGCGTCCTGTCTACGTGGTGTTCGGGGTGGACCGCTTCGACCTGGTCTTTGCCAATGACATGGACGACAAAAGATTGGCGACGGCCACGCTGCCAGCTTTCAAGCAGGTACCCGCGCTCAGACCACAGACGATTGCCGCTGTCCTGCCGAGCGACCCGGCCGAACGTTCGGCCCTGACCTTGCAGTCGGTCAGCGGAGGCGGCGATCTGCACCAGTCACCCAAGTTCTATCGCCCCATCGCGGCGGCCAAGGATAGCATCATCGCCCATGCCCAGGCGCTGGAAGGCTTGAAGCAGTTCAATCCGGCGAATCCGGCTTTGGTGGACGAGTTGGCCGCGACCTACAAGGCGCGCAAGGTGGAAGTGGGATTCCTGCCGCTCAAGGGCAAGGCCGAAGACCAGACGGTACTGGTGGACCGCAGCAACGGCGCCGTTCTGGAAATCGTGCGGCTGCGACCCTGGCTATAAAGTTGCCGCGCTAGCGCGCGTAAAAGGTCATGCGGGTGCCGGCCAGATTGATCACGTCACCGTGTTCGAGGCGCTGCGGCGTGTCCCCCAGACCGCTGCCATTGACCTGCGCCCCGGTCTCGCCTTCGATATTGGCGGCGAAATAAATGCCGGCCGCAAAGCTGATGGCGACCACGGCCGTACCCGGCTTGCCGACCGTCGTCAGCGGCTTGGTCAGAGGCAGTTTCTTACCGGCGTGGGCGCCGCTGCCGACCTCGATCCAGCCAGATCTGGCCGGCTTGGGTGGCGTCGCCAGAAATTCCATTTCATACGTGGCAATAACGATCTTGTCGCCGTGCGCCAATTTATGGCGATAAATTTTCTGACCATTCACGAAGGTGCCGTTGGTGCTGCCAAGGTCTTCAAGAATGGCATCATCAAGCGACACAAGTATGCTGGCGTGCTGGCCGCTGACAGCCTTGTGCTCGACCACGATATCGTTGTGGGCCTTGCGCCCGAGCGTCATCCGGTCTTTGTCGAGCTCGACTTCTTTGACCACCTGCGATTCACACGAAACTATCAGTTTTGCCACTTCAATCTCCGGCCCGCCGGGCCACAAAACAAACGGGAAACATCCAATCCCGGTATTATCAACTAGATCACGAATATTTACAATTTACTAAAGCTTGCCTGACGTAAAAATGTGCCACTATGTGGGAACTTAAGCACGTTCCATGCCTTGAGTTTTTCAGGCGCACCAATGCAAACGGGGAGCTTGCGCTCCCCGTCTTCACACCACAGCAGCTGTCGCTACTAGCTTACAGCATAGCTTTCAGCAAACGCGCCATTTCCGACGGGTTCTTGGTGGCTTTGATACCGCACTCGGCCATGATGTCCAGCTTGGCTTGTGCCGTATCGGCGCCGCCGGAGATCAGCGCGCCAGCGTGGCCCATGCGCTTGCCTGGCGGCGCGGTCACACCAGCGATGAAGCAGACCACTGGCTTCTTCATGTTGTCCTTGATCCAGTAAGCCGCGTTGGCTTCGTCCGGGCCGCCGATTTCGCCGATCATGATGACCGCGTCGGTATCAGGATCGTCGTTGAACATCTTCATGACGTCGATGTGCTTCAGACCGTTGATCGGGTCGCCGCCGATGCCCACTGCCGACGACTGGCCCAGACCGAGCGCGGTCAGCTGGCCGACCGCTTCGTACGTCAGGGTGCCCGAGCGCGAGACCACGCCGATGCGGCCCTTGCGGTGGATGTGGCCTGGCATGATGCCGATCTTGATTTCGTCCGGGGTGATCAAGCCTGGGCAGTTCGGGCCCAGCAGCAGGGTCTTGGAGCCGGCTTTTGCCATGCGGTCCTTCAGGGCCATCATGTCACGCACTGGAATGCCTTCGGTGATGCAGATGGCCAGGTCGAGTTCGGCTTCGACGGCTTCCCAGATTGCAGCGGCGGCGCCTGCTGGCGGCACGTAGATCACCGACACATTGGCGCCGGTCTCTTTTTTCGCTTCCGCCACGTTGGCGAAAATTGGAATGCCTTCGAAGTCTTCGCCGGCTTTCTTCGGGTTCACGCCAGCAACGAAGGCGTTCTTGCCGTTCGCGTAGTCGCGGCACATACGGGTGTGGAACTGGCCGGTCTTGCCGGTGATCCCCTGGGTAACTACTTTGGTATCTTTATTGATCAGAATCGACATGGTATTTCCTTCGAATTAAGCGTGACCGGCAGCGGCGGCAACCACGGCCTTGGCCGCGTCTTCCATCGTGTCTGCGGCGATGATCGGCAGGCCGGATTCAGCCAGCATCTTCTTGCCGAGGTCTTCGTTGGTGCCCTTCATGCGCACCACCAGTGGCACTTTCAGGGACACGGCCTTGGAAGCGGTGATCACGCCTTCGGCGATCACGTCGCAGCGCATGATGCCGCCGAAGATGTTGACCAGGATGGCTTTCAGGCCCGGGTTTTTCAGCATGATCTTGAATGCTTCGGTGACTTTCTCAGCCGTCGCACCGCCGCCCACGTCCAGGAAGTTGGCCGGCTCGCCGCCGAACAGCTTGATGGTGTCCATGGTGGCCATGGCCAGACCGGCGCCGTTCACCAGGCAGCCGATATTGCCGTCGAGCGAAATGTAAGCCAGGTCGAATTTCGACGCTTCCACTTCGGCCGGATCTTCTTCGTCCAGGTCGCGCATGGCGACGATGTTCGGCTGGCGATACAGGGCGTTCGAATCGAAGTTGAACTTGGCGTCCAGTGCGATGACCTTTCCCGAACCGGTCAGTATCAGCGGGTTGATCTCGGCCAGCGAGCAATCGGTTTCCCAGTAGGCTTTGTACAGGCCCTTGATCTGCACGGCGAAGTCGGCCAGCGAAGCGGCAGGCACGCCGATCTTGGTGCCGATGTCATTGCATTCGGCATCGGTGACGCCGACAGCCGGGTCGATCGCGATGTGGTGGATCTTTTCCGGGTTGCTGTGCGCAACTTCTTCAATGTCCATGCCGCCTTCGCTCGATGCCATCAGCACCACGCGCTGGCTGACGCGGTCGGTAACCAGCGATACGTACAGTTCTTTCTGAATGTCCGCGCCTTCTTCGATCAGCAGGCGGCGTACTTTCTGGCCTTCGGCACTGGTCTGGTGGGTGACCAGCTGCATGCCCATGATCTGGTTGGCGTATTCCTTGACTTGCTCGAGCGACTTGGCCACTTTCACGCCGCCGCCTTTGCCGCGGCCGCCAGCATGGATTTGCGCCTTGACTACCCAGACTGGGCCGCCCAGCGTTTCGGCTGCCTTGACGGCTTCGTCAACGGTCAGGCACGGAATGCCGCGCGGAACCGTCACTCCGAATTGCCGGAGGATTTCTTTGCCTTGATACTCATGGATCTTCATACTGGCTTCCCTTCTTTTGAAACTGATGGTGTGGAAATACGGTTGGGGTACGTAAAAAAAACGGGACTGCTATTGCGCTGCAGGTTTGATTGCCCAGCGCGGATAATACCGGGCCACCGCCGGCGCGCGCAGCCGCAGCGCGTGGCATTTTTCGAGTTGAAACGGTTGCTCGGCGAGCGTGTCGGCGCCATCGCCGTCGCGGGTCTGGATCACATCGTTGGCGTAAGCCTGGATCGCCGCGGTCGGCAGAATCTGCGCCAGCTCGGTCAGATGCGTGCAGCCGAGCACGCCAGAGAGACGCTCCTTGATCGCCAGCCGGAAACCTTTGACCAGCGAAAGGCCAATCAGCTGCTTGTAGGCTGGCGCGATGGTGTCGCAATAACCAGGATACGGCACCGCGTCGGAAGCCGCTTCGGCGTCGACGATCTGCAGTTCACGGTTGATGGTAATGCGCAGGCTCAGATTATGCAGGAAGGTGCCGCCCGGGCGCGCGCCGGAGGCGAGCACCACGTCTTTCACTTTGACGTCCGAAATGCGGGCGTCAAGATCCCACAAGCCATCGTCGCGCGCATAGGCATCGATCTGGATGGCGCGCGTATGCCGTAAGGCGCGGGGGACAGGAGAAGACAGGGGCATAAAGACCAATGCCGGAAATGCGGCGTAAATAGTATGCAGCCGTGTGCTATTGCACTGATGCCGCAGCTTCTACGGCAACAAACCGCTCATGCGGCGCTGCGAAAACCCTGAAAGTTTATCACACCGGGCTGGGGCGTGCCTTATTTAGAATCGACTTGTCAGAATTTCATCAGTGGACGAAAAAATGATATCGGGGGCAGCCGCGAAGGAAAAATAGCTGTGTTGGGGGACGTTTGCACAGTCGGCTACCGACTATGCACAGCATTGGCCGCTTCCGTGAGGGCGAAGAAGAGGGAGGTAAAAAAGCGCAGCGCCTTCCACCTTTGAGGAGTATGGCCGGCCGGCGTCAGCGCATACGGTGAAAGACGCTCCGCTTTTTTACCTTAATCGTCGTCGTCTTCGGGCGCGCCCTGGAGCGCGGTGCGCACGGCTTTTTGCGAAAAGCCGCGCTGCATCAGAAAACGCATTTGCTTGTTGCGTTCGGCCGGGTCGGTGGCGACCGTGCCGAATTTGCGCTGCCAGACTTCACAGGCGCGGGCTGTTTCAGTGTCGGCCAGACCGCTTTTGAGTTCGGCCAGCGCTTCGCCGTTCACACCGTGGCTTTGCAGCTCGGCCACGATGCGGCTGTTGCCGAAACGCGCAGAACGACGGTGAATCAGGGATTCGGAAAAACGTTCCTGCGACAGCCAGTTATTCTGTTCCAGAAAATCGAGCAGGGCGGCGACGTCCTCGCCCTCCTCGGCATATCTGGCCAGCTTGCGCCCCAGTTCGAGCCGGCTGTGTTCGCGCATCGACAAATACCGCAATGCGCGTGCCTTCAGACTCAGCCGGGGTGCAGGCATCTTACTCGGCGACCGCCTTCAGCTTGGGGGCCTTGGCAGGCGCTTCTTCCCCGGCAGGCGGCGGCAGTTCACGCACACCGAGGGCGGCGCGGACCTTGTTCTCGATCTCGCGCGCCAGGGCTGGACGCTCTTTCAGGAACAGACGGGCGTTGTCCTTGCCCTGGCCGATACGTTCGCCGTTATAGCTGTACCAGGAACCCGACTTCTCGACCACCTTGTTGTCCGCCCCCAGGTCGAGGATTTCGCCTTCGCGGGAAGTGCCTTCTCCATAAAGGATGTCGAAGTGGGCTTCCTTGAACGGTGGCGCGATCTTGTTCTTGACGACCTTGACCTTGGTTTCGTTGCCGATCACTTCGTCGCCGGACTTGATCGAACCGGTACGGCGGATATCCAGACGAACCGATGCGTAGAACTTGAGCGCGTTGCCACCAGTGGTGGTTTCCGGGCTGCCGAACATGACGCCGATCTTCATGCGGATCTGGTTAATGAAAATGACCAGGGTGTTGGTGCGGTTGATCGAACCGGTCAGCTTGCGCAGGGCCTGGGACATCAGGCGGGCCTGCAGGCCGGGCAGCGAATCGCCCATGTCGCCTTCGATCTCGGCGCGCGGAGTAAGCGCGGCCACCGAGTCGATCACGATCAGGTCGACACTGCCGGAGCGCACCAGCGCATCGGTAATTTCCAGCGCCTGTTCACCGGTGTCCGGCTGCGAAATGAGCAGCTCGGACAGGTTGATGCCCAGCTTTTGCGCATAGGTCACGTCGAGCGCGTGTTCGGCGTCGATAAAGGCGCAGGTGCCGCCCAGTTTTTGCATTTGCGCGATGGTCTGCAGCGTCAGCGTGGTTTTACCCGAAGATTCCGGACCGTAGATTTCCACGATACGGCCGCGCGGCAAACCGCCCACGCCCAGCGCGATGTCCAGACCCAGCGAGCCGGTGGAGACGGTCTGTACTTCCTCGACCGGCATGCTCGCGTCCATACGCATGACCGAGCCTTTGCCAAACTGCTTTTCGATCTGTGCCAGAGCGGCGGCCAGCGCCTTGCCCTTGTCAGCAGCATTCAATACGGTTTTTCTATCGTCCATGATCTTCTTTCAGTCTGAAAAAGGGCGGTTGTCACATCACAGGTGACACTGTACAAGCGTACAGTAGTCTTTGCAAGCGCAACTTGCGCACTTTTCGAAAAAAATTCCCGGGCTCCCGTCAAATGAAACACAATACGAGCACAGCCACATAGGGAAAGCATGCGTATTTTACTAGCCGAAGATGACAGCGTCCTGGCCGATGGACTGACGCGCTCGCTGCGCCAGTCCGGCTACGCCATCGATTGCGTCAAGAATGGCCAGGAGGCCGACACCGCCCTGTCCACCCAGGAATTCGACCTGCTGATCCTGGACCTGGGCCTGCCCAAACTGTCCGGGCTGGAAGTGCTGCGCCGCCTGCGCGCGCGCTCCTCGCTGCTGCCGGTGCTGATCCTGACGGCGGCCGATTCGATCGAACAGCGCGTCAACGGCCTCGACCTGGGCGCCGACGATTACATGGCCAAGCCCTTTGCCCTGTCCGAACTGGAAGCGCGCGTGCGCGCCCTGACCCGGCGCGGCGCCGGCGGCGGCCCCACCGTGGTGCGCCACGGCCCGCTGGTCTACGACCAGGTCGGGCGCAGCGCCTACATCCATGACCAGATGCTGGAACTGTCGGCGCGCGAACTGGGCCTGCTTGAAATCCTGCTGGCCCGGGCCGGCCGCCTGGTCTCGAAGGAACAATTGGTCGACCATCTGTGCGAGTGGGGCGAGGAAGTGTCCAACAACGCCATTGAAGTGTATGTGCACCGGCTGCGCAAGAAGATCGAAGTGGGCGGCGTGCGCATTGCCACCGTGCGCGGACTGGGCTACTGCCTCGAGAAATTCGCCCCGGGCGGCGCCGCCGACAGCGCAGCCGAGTGAGCATGGACGAGCGCGACGCCGGCCTGGAACGGGTTGCGGTCATGGCGCTGGCGCCGGAGCCGCTGCTGTACGAACCGCCCAACCCGGAACCCGAGGAAGACATCCAGCATTCGCTGTTCGGCGAAATTCTGGACTGGATGCTGGCGCCGCTGCTGCTGCTGTGGCCGATGAGCATCGCGATCACCTACCTGGTGGCCAAGTCGATCGCCAACCAGCCCTTCGACCATGCGCTGGAGGACAGCGTCACGGTGCTGGCCCAGCAGGTGCGCGAGGTGGACGGCAAGGTGGTGTCGCGCCTGCCGGGCAGCGCGCGCGACATCCTGCGTGCCGACGACGTCGACAATGTCTACTTCCAAATTGCCGGTCCGGGCGGCGAGCATGTGGACGGCGACCGCGAGCTGCCGCATCCGCTCGACGCCGAGCGCTACCGCCTGGGGCGCGTCCATTTCCGCAACGACGTGATGTATGGCACCCAGGTGCGGATCGCGTTTTCCTACCTCGACCTGCGCCCCCTGGCCGAGCGCAGCGACGAGCCGCATGCGGCCCTGGTGCAGGTGGCCGAAACGCTGGACAAGCGCGCGCGCCTGGCCAATGAAATCATCAAGGGCGTGATTCTGCCCCAGTTCATCATCCTGCCGATCGTGCTGGCCCTGGTCTGGTTCGCGCTCGCGCGTGGCCTGTCGCCGCTGGCCCAGCTGCAGGAACGGATCCGCGCGCGCCGCCCCGACGATCTGTCGCCCATCGATTCGCACCAGGTGCCGGAAGAAATCTCGCCCCTGGTCGGCTCCCTGAACGACATGCTGGAACGGCTTTCGCAAACCATCGAAATGCAAAAGCGCTTCATCGCCGACGCCGCGCACCAGATGAAAACCCCGCTGGCAGGCATGCGCATGCAGTCGGAGCTGGCGCTGCGCCAGCTCGACCCCGATGAAATCCACCGCTCCTTGGAGCAGCTGTCCAAAAGTTCGGAGTCGGCCACGCGCCTGGTCAACCAGCTGCTGGCCCTGGCGCGCGCGGAAAACCAGCCGCACGCCGGCGCCGCCTTCGAAGAACTCGATCTGGACGCCAGCGCGCGCGCCGTGGTACAGGACTGGGTACAGGCCTCGTTCGCGGCCCGCATCGACCTCGGCTACGAGGAACCCTGGCATCCGGTGCTGATCCGCGCGAATGCCATGATGCTGCGCGAACTGCTGGGTAACCTGATCGACAATGCCCTGCGCTACACCCCGGCCGGCGGCAGTGTGACGGTGCGCGTGCGCGACGACACCGGCCAGGCGATTCTGGAAGTGGAAGACACCGGGCCCGGCAGTCCACCGGCCGAACGCAGCCACGTCTTCGAACGCTTCTACCGCATCCTCGGCAGCAGCGCTTCCGGCAGCGGGCTGGGGCTGGCGATCGTGCGCGAGATCGCTCAGCAGCACGGCGCCGAAGTCGACATTTTCAATAACCCGCGCAGCGAAGAGAAGAAGCGGCCCGGCTGCCTGTTCCGCCTGACCTTCCCGGCGCCACCAAGCGATCTTCAGGAGGACGCATGAGCACCCCGGTCGAGGCCCTGCTGGCCGCGCGGCGCGCGCACTGGCTGCGCACGCGCCGCATCACCAGCGTGCTGCTGCTGCTGTGGTTCGGCACCACGGCGGGCACCGTATTCTTCGCCCGTGAACTGGCCGGCATCACGCTGTTCGGCTGGCCGCTCTCGTTTTACCTGGCAGCGCAGGGCGCCTCGCTGGTGTATCTGGCCATTCTGGGCGCCTACGCGCTGGCCATGGCGCGCCAGGACAAGCGCTTCGTGCGCGAGCTTGCGAGCGCGGAGCACAGCGCATGACGCTCCAGCATACCTACCGCCAGCGGCTGGCGCGCTACTACGGCTGGTACAGCGCCTGCTTTGTGGCCTTCCTGGTGTCGCTGTTCATACTGGAACGCGAAGGCATGCCGCGGGTCTGGATCGGCTATCTGTTCATGATCGCCACGATCGGCCTGTATGCCGCCATCGGCGTCATCAGCCGCACCTCGAATGTGTCGGAATACTATGTGGCGGGACGGCGCGTGCCGGCCATCTTCAACGGCATGGCCACCGCAGCCGACTGGATCTCGGCGGCCAGCTTCATCAGCCTGGCCGGCGGCCTGTATCTGCAAGGCTTTGACGGCCTGGCCTACATCATGGGCTGGACCGGCGGCTACTGCCTGGTGGCGCTGCTGATCGCGCCCTACCTGCGCCGCTTCGCCCAGTACACCATCCCCGACTTCCTGGCGGCGCGCTACGGCGGCGCCGGCGGCGGACGCGCCACGGTGGTGCGCATCATGGCGGTCGGCGCCACCATCATCGTCTCGTTCACTTACGTGGTGGCGCAGATTTACGCGGTGGGCCTGATCGCTTCACGCTTTACCGGGGTCGATTTCTCGGTCGGGATTTTCCTCGGGCTGGCCAGTATTCTGGTGTGCTCCTTTCTGGGCGGGATGCGCGCCATCACCTGGACCCAGGTGGCGCAGTACATCATCATCCTGGTCGCCTTCCTGATTCCGACCATGTGGCTGTCGGCCAAGCACACCGACAATCCGCTGCCGCAGGTGGCCTACGGCACCGTGCTGCCCAAGCTGGCCGCGCGCGAAGCGCAGCTCCAGGCCGACCCGCGCGAGCTGGAGGTGCGCGCCATTTTCCTGCAGCGCGCCGGCCAGTACGGCGAGCGCCTGCGCACCCTGCCCGGCTCGTGGGAAGCGGGCCTGAAAGAGGTGCAGCGCGGGCTCGATGCGGTGCGCCTACGCAATGGCTCGCTGAGCGAAATCCGCGCCGCCGAAAAAATCCTGATCGCGTATCCGAAAAATGCGGAAGAAGCGGCGCGCGAATGGCAGGCCTTGCGTGAAGCGAATTTGGCCCGCGCGCGTGCGCCGCAGCCGCATGCCACGCCGTTTGCCGCGGCCGATGAAGCGCAGTCCGACATCCGGCGCAATAATTTTCTGGCGCTGGTGCTGTGCCTGATGCTGGGCACAGCGGCCCTGCCCCATATCCTGATGCGGGCCTACACCACGCCGGGCGTGGCGGACACCCGCATCTCGGTGTTCTGGACCCTGTTTTTCATCCTCCTGATCTACCTGACCATTCCGGCCCTGGCGGTGCTGGTCAAGTACGACATCTACAGTTCGCTGGTAGGCAGCGACTTCGGCCACCTGCCGACCTGGATCTCGTACTGGGCCAATGTGGACAAGATCCATCCTTTGATCAGCGTGACGGATATCAATGGCGACGGCATCGTCCAGCTGGCAGAAATCGCCATCGACGGTGATGTGCTGGTGCTGGCCACGCCCGAAATCGGCGGCCTGCCGTATGTGATTTCCGGGCTGGTGGCGGCAGGCGGCCTGGCGGCGGCGCTGTCGACTGCGGACGGCCTGCTGCTGGCGATCTCGAACGCACTCTCGCACGACATTTACTACAAGGTGGTCGATCCGACCGCCTCGACCCAGAAACGGGTGACGATTTCCAAGTTGCTGTTGCTGGGCGTGGCCTTCATCGCCGCCTACGCCGCCTCGACCAAGCCGGGCGATATCCTGTCGCTGGTGGGCGCCGCGTTTTCGCTGGCGGGTTCGACCCTGTTCCCGGCGCTGGTACTGGGCGTCTTCTGGAAGCGCGCCAATCGGGCCGGCGCGATTGCCGGCATGGCCGCCGGCTTTGCGGTGTGCGCCTGGTACATGCTGCACACCAACCCGATCCTCGGCGGCAGCGCTGGCGCGCAGTGGTTCCATATCGCCCCGATTTCGGCCGGGATTTTCGGGGTGCCGGCCGGCATGGCGGTACTGGTGATGGTCAGCCTGCTGACCCGCAAGCCCGACGCCCGCACCCAGGCCATGGTCGACTACATCCGCTCGCCGGAAGGGCAGAAATGAATTCCATTACAATAGGTTTTTCTTTGCCGCAGGGACTGCCATGCGCCCCCTTTTGCTGATTGCCGCCGCCTGTCTGCTGGCCGCGCCGGTGCCCCGGGCGCGCGCCGATACCATGTTCAAGTGCGTGGCCGCGGACGGCAAGATCACCTTTTCCGACAGCGCCTGCCAGCCCAACACGCGCGCCGCCAAACGCTTCGAGGTGCCGGCGCCGGCGCCCGACAGCGCGCGCAAGGAAAGCCTGCAGGCGGAGGCCGAGCGCCTGGCCCAGGCCAATGCCGCATTCAACCAGCGCTACGCGCAGCGCACGAAGGCCGACGCCGAGCAGGCGCAGCGCGACGCCGAACGATGGGCCGCGCGCCAGGAGGCCGAACGCGCGGCAGCCGCCGCCCGCCAGCGCGAACAGGAAGAACTTGCTTACCAGGCCGAGCTGCAGGTGCGCGCCGCGCGCTTGCGCCGCTGCGGCAGGCAGCATCGCAAGCACTGCTGAGCAGGCTGCACGCGACCGCGATCCGGGGTAAGCTCAGGCTGCAAGTTTCACTCACTTCAAGGAGATGCGCATGTCGTCGGGAAAAATTCTGGTTGCACAGGGAGGCGGCCCCACCGCCGTGATCAACCAGTCGATGGTCGGCGTGGTGCTGGAGGCTAGGCGCTTTCGCAACGTCACCCGCATCTACGGCGCCCTGCACGGGGTGCGCGGGATCGTCAATGAAGACTTTGTCGATCTGACCCAGGAAACCAGCCACAACCTGGAACTGGTGGGCGCGACGCCCTCGTCCGCGCTCGGCTCGACCCGCGACAAGCCCGACATCGCTTACTGCCAGAAAATCTTCGCGGTACTGCGCGCGCACGAGATCGAGCACTTTTTCTATATCGGCGGCAATGACTCGTCCGACACGGTACGCATTGTCGCCGAGGAAGCGGCCAAGGCCGGCTACCCGCTGCGCTGCATCCATATTCCCAAGACCATCGACAACGACCTGGTCGGCAACGACCACACCCCCGGCTTCCCCTCGGCCGCGCGCTTTGTGGCGCAAGCGTTTGCCGGCGCCAATCTGGACAACGCGGCCCTGCCCGGCGTGTACGTGGGGGTGGTGATGGGACGCCACGCGGGCTTCCTGACTGCGGCGGCAGCGCTGGGCAAAAAATTCCCGGACGACGGGCCGCACCTGATCTATCTGCCCGAACGTGTGTTTGTACTGGAAAACTTCCTGGCCGACGTCAAGCGCACCTACGAGCAGTATGGCCGCTGCGTGATCGCAGTCTCGGAAGGCATCCACGATGCCTCCGGCGAAGCCATTGTCAGCCTGCTGTCCGCCGAAGTCGAGCGCGACGCGCATGGCAATGTGCAGCTGTCCGGTACCGGGGCGCTGGCCGACCTGCTGTGCGACGAAATCAAATCCAAGCTGGGCATCAAGCGCGTGCGCGGCGACACCTTCGGCTACCTGCAGCGCTCCTTTATCGGCTGCGTGTCCGATGTCGACCAGCGCGAAGCGCGCGAGGTGGGCGAAAAGGCGGTGCAGTTTGCCATGTGGGGCGACCGTAACGGCTCGGTCGCCATCAAGCGGACCGGCTTCTATTCAGTCGACTACGAGCTGATGCCGCTGGAGGATGTGGCCGGCAAAACGCGGGTGATGGAAGACGCTTTCATCAGCGCCAGCGGTACCGATGTGACCGACGCATTCCGCCTGTATCTGCGCCCGCTGCTGGGCTCGGGTATGCCGGATGCATACCGCCTGCGCCATGCGCCTGTGGAGAAAATCCTCAACAAATAAACGCCGCAAAAAAAGGATGACGCGCACATAGAAAATACTCAACCGTTCCGTCGCATTGCCTGATAACATTGGTTTTTTACCAACCAATGTTATGCCTTAACCGGAGCGTCTTGATGTCTTTTGTTCGCATGTCCGTCACCCTCGCTCTGTCGTTTGCCGCCGGCGTCGGCACTGCCGCGCCGGCCCCTGGCGAAGGTGTGCCCGCGCGCCCGCCCCTGGCCGCCTTCTTCGATAACACCCCCTTCAGCGCCCCCCAGCTCTCGCCCGACGGCAAGATGCTGGCGGTGGTCGTCGGCGTCCCTGGCAAGCGCGAGGGATTGGCCGTGATTGATCTGGCCGACAACAAGATTTATCCGACGGCCAGCTTTGCCGATGTTGACGTGGGCCGCGTGCAGTGGGTCAATGACAAGCGCCTCATCTTTGACACCACCAACAAGCAATTGGTGCAGGGCGACCGCGAATACGGTCCTGGCCTGTACGCGGCCAACTTTGACGGCAGCGGCTTTCGCCAGCTGGCCGAACGGCGCAACAACAACCGCGGCGCCAAACCCGGTTCATCGAACAACAAGCTGCTGCCGTTTAACACCCTGATGATGAACCAGCCGGGTGCGCAAAACTCGGACAGCGTGTATGTGCAAAGTCCCGACTTTGCCAGTGCCAACAATATCGACAATCTGAACCTGCTGCTGGTCGACACCACCAACGGCCGCGCACGCTCGGTGGAGCGGCCACAGCACACCCAGGGCTGGCTGCTGGACGCCAAGGGCGAACCACGCATGCTGGGCACGGTCGACGCCAACACGGTCACCATGCACTACCGCGATCCGGCCACCCAGGCCTGGCGCAGCGTCGCCAGTTTCGACCTGTACCCGGCGCCGAAGAGCGCCTTCAGTCCGCTCGCCTTTGGCGCCGACGGCACCTTGTATGTGAGTACCCGCGCCGGCCAGGACAAGAGCGCCGTGCATACCTTCGACCTGGTCACGGGCAAGCTGAGCGAGAAGGCCCTGATCATTCTGGCCGACTATGACTTCAGCGGCCGCCTGATTTTCAGCAACGGCAAGCTGCTCGGTTTCCGTACCCGTACCGACGCCGAAGCGACCATGTGGCTCGACGCAGGCATGAAGGCAGTGCAGGACAAGGTCGACGCCCTGCTGGGTAATACCGTGAACCTGATCTCGGTGCCGGTCCGTCCCGCTTCGCCATGGGTGCTGGTGGAATCGTATTCCGACGTGCAGCCGAAGACCATCCGCCTGTACAACACGGAAAGCGGCGCCTTCAATCTGGTGGGCAGCACGCGCCCGGACATCAATCCGGCCCAGATGGGGCAGCAGCAGTTCATCCGCTACAAGGCGCGTGACGGGCGCGAGATTCCGGCCTTGCTGACCCTGCCCGCCGGCGCCAAGCCCGGCAAGCTGCCAATGGTGGTGATGGTGCACGGCGGGCCGTATGTGCGCGGCAGCGTCTGGGGCTGGTCGGCCAATGCCCAGTTCCTCGCTTCGCGCGGGTACGCCGTGCTGGAGCCGGAATTCCGTGGCAGCGCCGGCTTCGGCGATGATCACTTCCGGGCCGGCCTCAAGCAGTGGGGCCTGGCCATGCAGGACGACGTGGCCGACGCCACCCGGTGGGCCATCGACAAAGGCCACGCCGACCCGCAGCGCATTTGCATCGCCGGCGCCAGCTACGGCGGGTATGCCACCCTGATGGGCCTGGTCAAGCATCCCGAACTGTACAAGTGCGGGGTCGAATGGGCGGGCGTGACCGACATCAAGCTGCTGTTTGACGGCCACTGGAGCTTTGCCGACGACCTGCCCGAACTGTGGCACAAATACGGCATGCCGGAACTGATTGGCGATCCGGTCAAGGATGCCGCCCAGTTCACCGCCACCTCGCCGCTGGCGCAGGCCGCCCGCATCAAGCAGCCGCTGCTGCTGGCCTACGGCAGCGCCGACCGCCGCGTGCCGCTGATGCACGGTAAAAAATTCTACGACGCCGTGAAACAGACCAACAAGGATGTCGAGTGGGTGGTGTACGAGGGTGAAGGCCACGGCTGGGCCACGGTGGCCAACCGGATCGACTTCTGGAGCCGGGTCGAGAAGTTCCTCGATCGCCAGATCGGCGCGCCGAAGTAAGGCCCACAGGGCGTAAAAAAGGGGAGGAAAACGGCATTGCCGCTTTCCTCCCCTGTTGTTTGGGCGCTGCTGTTTATTCGACGATGGTCTGGTGCTCGTCGCCGACGCGGGCGCGGATGGTGCCGATGCGCGAGACGGTTTCGCCAGCGGCGGCCAGCTGGGCAAAAGCGGCGTCGGCGTTCTCTTTCGAGACGATGACGATCATGCCGATACCGCAGTTGAATACGCGGTGCATTTCAGCGTCAGCCACGCCGCCATGCTGCTGCAGCCACTGGAACAGCGGCGGCATGGTCCATGCCTTCGAGTCCAGCACGGCGGTCAGGCCCTTCTGCAGCACGCGCGGCACGTTTTCCACCAGGCCGCCACCGGTGATGTGGACCATGCCCTTGACTTCCATCGCTTCCATCAGCGCCAGCAGCGGCTTGACGTAAATACGGGTTGGTTCCATCAGCACGTCAGCCAGTTTGCGGCCGTGGAAGTCGCCGTTCAGGTCCGGCTTGGCCACTTCAATGATCTTGCGCACCAGCGAGTAACCATTCGAGTGCACGCCCGACGAGGCCAGGCCCAGCACCACGTCGCCCGGGATGATCTTGGTGCCGTCGATGATTTTCGATTTTTCCACCGCGCCGACCGCAAAACCGGCCAGATCGTATTCGCCGGCCGGGTACATGCTGGGCATTTCCGCGGTTTCGCCGCCGATCAGCGCGCAGCCAGCCTGCTCGCAGCCCTGGGCGATGCCCTTGACGACGGCAGTCGCGGTGGGCACGTCGAGCTTGCCGCAAGCGAAATAGTCGAGGAAGAACAGCGGTTCGGCGCCCTGCACCAGGATGTCGTTGACGCTCATGGCAACCAGGTCGATGCCGACCGTGTCGTGGCGGTTCAGCTCGAAAGCGAGCTTGAGTTTGGTGCCGACGCCGTCGGTACCGGACACCAGCACCGGCTCCTTGAACTTCTTGCTGATCTCGAACATCGCGCCGAAACCGCCGAGGCCGCCCATGACTCCTTCGCGCATGGTGCGCTTGGCAAACGGCTTGATCGCTTCGACCAGGGCGTCGCCCGCATCGATATCGACACCCGCATCGCGGTAGGAAAGTGAAACATTAGAAGATTGGCTCATGGTGTATTTGGCAGCGGAGGCGGTAAAATAGAAGGCGGCAACCCTATTTTGGCCGCAAAACGGCCAAAACTGGACAATCCGCTATTTTATCAAACTGGACCGGCCACGGCCCATTTAACCGACAAATCCATCCCCTGATGCCATTTTTATCGACCCCGGAGCAGAAACAAACCGCGTTTTGGCTGGTGCTCTGGCTGGCATTCGGTGTCCTGATTTACGCGCTCGGCCCCATCATGGCGCCGTTTATCGCCGCCGCCATCCTGGCGTATGCCTTGAACGGCGCGGTCGACTACCTGGACCAGGTCCGTATCGGCAGGCGCCTGACCATCCCGCGCACGGCTGCCGTGATCATCGTCATGGCGGCTTTCATTGCCGCCCTGCTGGCGCTGGTGCTGATCGTGGTCCCGGTGCTGCAAAAGGAAATTCCGCTGCTGCAGGCGCAGATTCCCCTGGCGCTGACCAAACTCAATCTGATGCTGGCGCCCCACCTGGCCGCCGCCGGCATCCATGTCCAGCTCGACCCGTCCGGCATCCGCGCCCTGCTCTCCGAGCAGCTGGCCACCAGCGGCGACGGCGTCTGGAGCATGGCGCTCGGCTACGCGCGCGCCGGCGGTGTGGCGGTGCTGAGCTGGATCGTTACCCTGACACTGGTGCCGGTGGTGCTGTTCTATATGCTGCTTGACTGGCACCAGATCCTGCGCAGCATTTCCCTGGCCGTGCCACGGCGCTGGGTGGTGCAGACGCGCGCCATGGCGCTGGAAGTCGATGCCCTGCTGGCCCAGTACCTGCGCGGCCAGCTCTTGGTGATGCTGGTGCTGGCGATTTTCTATTCCAGCGTGCTGGCCCTGTTCGGGCTGGACGTGGCGCTGCCGGTCGGGATTTTGTCCGGCCTGCTGGTCTTCATTCCCTACATCGGCTTTGGACTGGGGCTGGCGCTCGCGCTGATCGCCGCGGTTCTGCAGTTCCCGGGCTGGTATGGGCTGATCATGGTGGGCGGGGTGTACGGCGTCGGCCAGGTGCTGGAAGGCTTCATCCTGACCCCGCGCCTGGTGGGCGAGCGGATTGGCTTGAATGCCCTGACGGTGATTTTCGCCTTGCTGGCGTTTGGCCAGCTGTTCGGCTTTGTTGGCGTGCTGCTGGCGCTGCCCGCGTCGGCCGTCCTGATGGTCGCTTTCCGCCATCTGCGCCGCCACTACCTGCGCAGCAGCTTCTATAATGCCTAGATGATGAAACAGCTGGTACTCGATTTAGGCGCGGAACAGGCGCACAGCCTCGACAATTTTGCAGTCGGCGGACAAAACGCCGAACTGGCGCACCTGATGCACCAGTTCGCCGAACGCAGTTCGCGTGAGCATTTTGCCTACCTGTGGGGCGAAAGCGCGGCCGGCAAGACCCACCTGCTGCAAGGCCTGGCCGCCACCGACGGCGCGCGCTACATCGGCCCGGACAGCGCGGAAAGCCAGTTTACCTACGCGCCCGAGGTTTCGCTGTACCTGCTCGACGACTGCGACCAGCTCTCGCCTGCGCGCCAGATTGACGCGTTTGCCCTGTTCAACCAGATCCGCGAGCACGGCGCCTACATGGTCAGCACCGGCCCGGTGCCGCCGGCGGTGCTGCCGGTGCGCGAAGACCTGCGCACGCGCATGGGCTGGGGCCTGATTTACCAGATCCACGGGCTGTCCGACGAAGAAAAGATCGCCGCCCTGACAAATGCCGCCGAAGCGCGCGGTTTGACGCTGTCGGCCTCCGTGTTACCCTATCTGCTATCCCATTTCAAGCGCGACATGCGCTCCCTGTCGACGATGCTGGACGCCCTCGATCAGTATTCCCTCGAAACCCAGCGCCCGGTGACGCTACCGCTGCTGCGCGATTTGCTATTGACCGCCCCGCCGGCGGAGTCCAAAGAATGAAAAATCTGGCCCTGTTCGACCTCGACCACACCCTGCTGCCGATTGACTCGGATTACGAATGGGGCCAGTTCCTGGTCCGGATTGGCGCCGTCGACCCCGTGCAATTCAAGCGCAGCAACGATGCCTTTTTTGCGCAGTACCAGGCAGGCACGCTCGACCCGGTCGAATACCTTGAATTTGCCCTTGGCACCCTGGCGCGCTTCCCGCGCCCCCAGCTCGACGCCATGCATGCCCAGTTCATGCGCGAAGTGATTGAACCGGCTCTGCTGCCGCAGGCGCGGAAACTGCTACAGAACCACATGGATGCGGGCGACCTGGTCTGCATCATCACTGCCACCAACCGCTTTGTCACTGCGCCAATCGCCAAAGCGCTCGGGGTGGAGCACCTGATCGCTGCGGTGCCGCAAGAAGATGAACACGGCAACCTGACCGGCAAGCTGCTGGGCAGCCCGACTTCAGGCCCCGGCAAGGTCACCCATACGCACGCATGGCTGGAGCAAATCGGCACCCCCTTGGGCGGATTCGGGCGCAGCCATTTCTACAGCGATTCGCACAACGATATTCCCCTCCTGTCCGTCGTCACCCACCCAGTAGCGACCAACCCGAACGCAGCGCTATCGGCGCATGCAACGAGCCTTGGCTGGCCTTTACTCCAACTATTCAATGATTAAAAAATTTATCCGCAAAATTCTTGGCGTAAAAGAGAAACAGGCAGTGCGCGACGTCAGCGAGCCGGTCGTGCTGACGGCGGCGGAACATGGCATCGATCCCAAGCTGCTGTCCTCGAACGCGATCCGGGTGACGTCCTCGCTGCAGGAAGCGGGCTTCAAGGCCTTCGTGGTGGGCGGCGCGGTGCGCGACCTGCTGCTGGGTGTCAAACCAAAAGACTTCGACATCGCCACCAACGCCACGCCCGAGCAGGTCAAGCGCCTGTTCCGGCGCGCCTTCATCATCGGCAAGCGCTTCCAGATCGTGCACGTGATGTTTGGCCAGGACCTGCTGGAAGTAACCACCTTCCGCGGCGCCGGCGAAACCAACGCACCGAAAGATGAACACGGCCGCGTCCTGCGCGACAACAACTTCGGGCCGCAGCACGAAGACGCCATGCGGCGCGACTTCACCATCAACGCCATGTACTACGACCCGGCCACGCAAGAGGTGCTGGACTACCATGGCGGCATTGCCGACATCCGCGACAAGACCCTGCGCATCATCGGCCAGCCCGAAGCGCGCTACCGCGAAGACCCGGTGCGCATGCTGCGCGTGGTGCGCTTTGCCGCCAAGCTGCAGTTCACAATTGAACCGGCCACGCGCGAACCGATTGCCGTGATGGCACCGCTCATCAACAACGTGCCGGCCGCGCGCGTGTTTGACGAAATGCTCAAGCTGCTCATGAGCGGCCACGCGCTGGCCTGCCTGCAGCAGCTGCGCAAGCAGGGCCTGCATCACGGCCTGCTGCCGCTGCTTGACGTGGTACTGGAGCAGCCGATCGGCATGAAGTTCGTCACACTGGCGCTGGAGTCGACCGACAACCGCATCAAGGCTGGCAAGGGCGTCTCGCCCGGCTTCCTGTTCGCTTCGCTGCTGTGGCACCAGGTGGTGGAAAAATGGACCGCCTACCGCGCCGCAGGCGAGTCGCCGATCCCTGCGCTGCACCTGGCCGCCGACGACGTGCTGGAATCGCAGACCGAAAAACTGGCCCTGCAGCGCAAGATCGGTTCGGACATGCGCGACATCTGGTCGATGCAGCCGCGCTTCGAGCGCCGCAACGGCAAGGCGCCATACAAGCTGCTGGAACACGTGCGCTTCCGCGCCGGCTACGACTTCCTGCTGCTGCGCTGCGAATCCGGCGAGATCGACATGGACATCGGCGAATGGTGGACCGCGTTTTATGAAGGCGACGAGATCGAACGCGAACGCCTGCTGACAACCGCCGCGCAGGGCCCGTCCGGCGGCGCCAAGCGCAAGCGCGCACCGCGGCGCGGTCCGCGCACCCGTGGCGGCAGCGACAATGGTGGCAGCGACAGTGGTGGCAGCAGTGGTGGCAACAGCGGCGGCGGCGCAGGCCAGGAATGATCGCCTACATCGGCATCGGCGCCAACCTGGGCGATGCCAGCGCCAACGTCGACGACGCTCTGGCGCGCCTGGCCGCGCTGGACGCGTGCAGCGTGCTGGCAAAGTCCGCCAAATACCGCACCGCGCCGATTGACTCCTCCGGCGACGATTACATTAACGCGGTGGCATGCATCGACACCAGCCTGAGCGCCCCGGCGCTGCTGGACGCGCTGCATGGCATTGAACTGGCGCACGGGCGCGAACGCCCCTACCGCAACGCGCCGCGCACGCTGGACCTGGACATTCTGCTGTATGGCGATGAACAGATCGACCTGCCACACTTGCATATCCCCCATCCGCGCATGCTCGAGCGCGCGTTCGTG
>DASWMN010000024.1:0-11536 GCA_036399735.1 Telluria sp.
ACTACCAGGTCGCGATTGGCCGCAGCGCGGACTACGACGCCGATTCCCCGCCCGCCATGCCTTCGGCCGATCTGCTGATCGCCTTGCACGCGCGCCGCTCCGCCGCCGCCATGGCCGCCTTCGCGCACACCTGGCCGGACCGGCCGCGTATCCTGGTATTGACCGGCACCGATCTGTACCGCGACATCCACCACGACCCAAGCGCCCGCGCGGCGCTCGAGCAGGCGACCGACTTGGTGCTGCTGCAAGCGGCCGGCCTGGCCGTACTGCCCCCCGGACTGAAGGCACGCACCCACGTGATCCACCAGTCGGCGCCCGCCATGCAGGCGCAGCACACTGGCACGCAGCAAATGGCTGTCTGCATGATCGGCCATCTGCGGCGCGAAAAGGATCCGCTCACGTTCATGCGCGCCAGTGCTCTCGTGCGCAACCGCGCCGTGCGGCTGCTGCACATCGGGCGCGCGCTGGAACCTGCCCTGGGCGAGGCCGCCAGCGCCACCGCCCATGCCCAGGCCAATTACCAGTGGCTGGGCGACCTGCCGCACCCCGCCACCCGCGCCGTGCTGGCCACCAGCCATGCCATGGCGATCTGTTCACACATGGAAGGCGGCGCCAACGTCATCATCGAAGCCGTCACCTCGGGCGTGCCGGTACTGGCCAGCGACATCAACGGCAACCGCGGCATGCTGGGCGAGGACTATGCCGGCTATTTCGCAGCGGGCGACGCCGCCGCCCTGGCCGCGCTGATTGATCGCAGCGTCGACGACCCGGCCTTCCACGCCCGCTTGCGCGCCCAGTGCGCCGCGCGCGCGCCCCTGTTCGCACCGGCCACCGAAGGCGCCGCGGTCCTGGCACTGGTGGACGGCGCATTGCAGCCAGCCCTGCCGCCCGCCATACGGTAAGCGCCAACTTGGCGCATAATCCTGTCTCAGCCAACTTTCACCACGGAATCGACCATGAGCACCCCTCCCATCAAGCTGACCTCCTTCTCCCACGGCGGCGGCTGCGGCTGCAAGATCGCGCCCGGCGTGCTGGCCGAGATCCTCAAAAATTCTTCCGGTTTCCCCGTTCCCAAGGAACTGATGGTCGGCATCGAAACCGCCGACGATGCCGCGGTCTACAAACTCAATGACGAACAGGCCCTGATCGCCACCACCGACTTCTTCATGCCCATCGTCGACGATCCCTTCGACTTCGGCCGCATCGCCGCCACCAACGCCATTTCCGACGTGTACGCCATGGGCGGCACCCCGATCATGGCCCTGGCCCTGGTCGGCATGCCGATCAATAAACTGCCGCTGGAAACGATCGGCCAGATCATCCGCGGCGGCGAGTCGATCTGCGCCGAAGCAGGCATTCCGATTGCCGGCGGCCACACCATCGATTCGGTGGAACCGATCTACGGCCTGGTGGTCCTGGGCCTGGTGCACCCTTCGCGCGTAAAACGCAATGCCGACGCCCGCGCCGGCGACGTGCTGATACTCGGCAAACCACTGGGCGTGGGCGTGCTCTCGGCCGCCCTCAAGAAAGACCAGCTGGACGCGGCCGGCTATGCTGCCATGATCGCCAACACCACCAAATTGAACAAGCCGGGCAAGGCCCTGTCCGAGATGGCCGGCGTGCACGCCCTGACCGACGTTACCGGCTTCGGCCTGCTGGGCCACCTGCTGGAACTGGCGCGCGGCGCCAAGCTGCAGGCCCAGCTGAGCATGGCGGCGATTCCCCTGCTGCCCGGGGTCGAACAACTGGCGGCCGACGGCTTTTTCACCGGCGCCTCCGGCCGCAACTGGGAAGCCTACGGCAAGGACGTGCACCTGGCGCCCTCGGTTAGTGCCGCCCAGCACGCCCTGCTGACGGATCCGCAAACCTCGGGTGGCCTGCTGGTCTCGTGCGCGCCCGACAGCGTGGCCGCGGTGCTGGCCCTGTTCGCGGCCGAAGGCTTCGCCCACGCCGCCGTGATCGGCCACATGCAGGCCGGCCCGTCAACAGTGCAGGTGTTACCTTAACGCCGCAAGGGGCGTAGGATATCAGTTCACTAACCGAAGGAGAACGCCATGCCCTACGTCGACGGCTTCATCATTCCTTTGCCCAAGGACAAGATCGAGCAGTACCGGACCATCGCCACCCGCTGCGGCGAACTGTGGCGCGAGCACGGCGCGCTGGAATTTCGCGAATGCGTGGCCGACGACGTGCAGATGGGCGAACTGACGTCCTTCCCGCGCAGCATTTTGCAGCAGGAACATGAAACGGTGATTTTCTCCTGGATCGTGTACGCCTCGCGCGAACAGCGCGACCAGACCAATGCCAAGGTCATGGCCGATCCGCGCATGAAAGCCATGATGGATCCCGACGGCATGCTGTTCGACGGCAAGCGCATGATCTTCGGCGGCTTCCAGATGCTGGTTGACATGTAACTTGACAAGCGGCCCGGGCCTGCCTTACAGTAGGCCCATGTTCACCTCCCTGCCCCTGCCAACTTTCCTATCGCTAGCGCTACGCTAAGACGTCGCCCTCGCACCGGCTGCCTTGCCGGCATCCCGAAGTCCCCGGAAAGTTTCAGATGCATCGCACCCAGTCCGCCATCACCCTGTTTCTGCTGCTAAAGCTACCGATCGGTTGCCTGGCCTAGCGTTCCGTGGCCGCCCGGCAGCCTGTCGCCACAGCCCTCTGGTTTCGACCAATCCGCTCAAGCACAACAGGAGTCACCATGCAGCCCAGCTACGCCAAATACCGTCCTTTCCCCACCGTCGACCTGCGCGAGCGCAGCTGGCCCGAGCGCACCATCACCGAAGCACCGATCTGGATGAGCACCGACCTGCGCGACGGTAACCAGGCCCTGATCGAGCCCATGAGCCCGGCAAAGAAGCTGCGCTTCTTCGAGCATCTGGTGCGCATCGGCTTCAAGGAAATCGAAGTGGGCTTTCCTTCCGCCTCGCAGACCGATTTCGACTTCGTGCGCCAGCTGATCGAGGAAAACCGCATCCCCGACGACGTCACCATCATCGTCCTGACCCAGGCCCGCGAGGAACTGATCCGGCGCACGGTGGAGGCGGCGGCCGGCGCCAAACGGGCCATCGTCCACCTGTACAACTCGGTCGCTCCCGTGTTCCGGCGCGTGGTGTTCAACATGAGTGAAGCGCAGATCATCGACATCGCCGTGACCGGCACGCGCCTGGTCAAGCACCTGGTGGCCGACCATCCCCAGACCGACTGGGGCTTCGAATACAGCCCGGAATCGTTCTCCACCACCGAACTGCCCTTTGCGCTGGCCATTTCAGACGCGGTCAGCGCGGCCTGGGGCCCGACCCCGGCGCGCAAGATGATTTTGAATTTGCCCTCGACGGTCGAATCGAGCACGCCGAATGTGTACGCCGACCAGATCGAGTGGATGAGCCGCAAGCTGGCCCGGCGCGACGCCATCGTGCTGTCCGTGCACCCGCACAATGACCGCGGCTGCGCGGTGGCGGCTGCCGAACTGGCGCTCATGGCTGGCGCCGACCGCGTCGAAGGCTGCCTGTTCGGCAATGGCGAACGCACCGGCAATGTCGACCTGGTCACCCTGGCCCTGAATCTGTACACCCAGGGCGTCGACCCGCGCCTCGATTTTTCCGACATCGATGCCGTGCGCCAGCTGGTCGAAACCTGCAACCAGTTGCCGGTGCATCCGCGCCACCCTTACGCGGGCGACCTGGTGTTCACTGCCTTCTCCGGCTCGCACCAGGATGCGATCAAGAAGGGCTTCGCCCAGCAACAGCCCGGCGCGCTGTGGGAAGTGCCGTATCTGCCGATCGATCCGGCCGATCTGGGCCGCAGCTACGACGCCGTCATCCGCGTCAACAGCCAGTCCGGCAAGGGCGGCATGGCCTACCTGCTCGAGCAGGAATACGGCCTGGCCCTGCCGCGCCGCCTGCAGATTGAATTCGCGCGCGCGGTGCAGGCCGAAACCGATGCCAGCGGCCGCGAAATCGATGCTGCCGGCATCTACGCGATCTTCGAACGCAACTACCTGGCGCGCACCACGCCGTTGGCCTACGCCTGCCACAGCCTGAGCGAAGACAGTACCCGCGCCACGCCGGTGCAGATCGCCGTCACGCTTGACAAACAGGGCGCGCCGCAGCACTGCAGCGGCAGCGGCAACGGTCCGATTGACGCCTTTGTGGACGCGCTCGGCCTCGAGATCACATTGATGGATTACCACGAACACGCGATTGGCGCGGGCGCCGATGCGCGCGCGGCCTGCTACGTGGAGTTGCGGGTGGCGGGCGGCGCCACCGTGTTCGGCTGCGGGATCGATCCGAACATCGTGACCGCCTCGTTCAAGGCGGTGCTGTCGGCGGTGAACCGCAGCGCTGCTTGACTTGAACCTTAGTGCAGGCCCGGCCGCGCCGGGCCTTCCATCGCCTGTTCGACGTCGTCCACCAGGTCCGACAGATTGCGCGGACAGGGCAGATCGACATAGGCCGAGGCGATCTCGAAGGGATCGATCATGTTGGCGCCGTGCAGACGGAACTTGCCGACCACGCAGCGCCCGAACAGGGCCGAGCCGGGCGTCTCATTCACATACCAGTGACCGTGGTAGCGCTGGGCAAAATACTCGCCGATAAAATACATCATGCGCGCCAGCAGCCAGCTGCGGTCCTCGGCATCGGCAATCGCCATGTCGCGCAGGGCCCGTTCGACATACGGCAGATACTGGACGGCCTGGGTCAGCACTTCACGCGGCGGCTCGATCCCGAGCGCGTCGATGAAGTCGACCAGCACCGGGGCCAGTTCGGCATGAAAAAGATCGAAACGGGTCTGCCGTTCGACGGGCGTAGCAGCTTGCTGGAGTGGCATGATGGCGGCAGGTGTAAAGAAGAGCTGAGGCTAGCTTAACCGAAGCGCCGCCGCGCGCCCATCTTTCTCGCTGCGGCTGACGCTAGGACCCAACACCATGCCAACAAGACATCCCCGCCCTGCGCGCCGCGCAGACGAAAAAAAAGCTCGCCGAAGCGAGCTCTATTCCAATGTATTACCAATGCTTTAATCGCTGCCAGGACCCATGCTATCTGCGTGGTATCCGGCGTCCCAGGCGCCCATGCTATCTGCGTGGTGCCCTGACGTGTAACTCGACCAACGTATCCGGAAAAACAAACCCCGCTGTCGTTTGCGTCATCTACCTGTCAACATTACACTTGTTGTCACGCGGCGCATTCGGCGGGATGTGGCTTAACCTCACCACAAGACAAACTATACCACCGTACTTTGTGCGACGCAACAATTATTTTGCCGTGTCCGCTGTGCCGGTGGTCATCGGCTGCGCCGCGGCGCCCGGCTCGCGCCGCCCCACCCGCTCGTACTCGGCAATCACCTGGGCCCCGAGCAGCAGCAGAATGGCGCCGATTTCCAGACTGAACATGACCACGATCGCGGTTGTCATCGAGCCGTACACCACATTCACCTGCGACAGGGTGCTGAAATACCAGACCAGCACGTGGCGCGCGACTTCCCACAGCAGTGCCGCGGTCACGCCCCCGATCAGCGCATGCGAGAGCGACAGGCGCCCCACCGGCATCACCAGATAGATCGAGCTGAGCACCAGAATTTCCCCGGTCAGACCCAGCAGATACAGCAGCACCCCGGACACCCCGCCCAGCGACCAGGCATAGCCGAGAAACTGCACGCTCTCCTCGCCCATCACCTGCAAGGTGCCGGCCACCAGCGTGACAATCAGAATCCCCAGCCCCAGCGCCACGATGTAGCAATACGGCAGGATGGCTGAAATGAAAAACTTGCGGCGCCGGATCGCCACCCGGTGGTGGAAGATGACCGACATCGCGTTTTCCAGCGCCGTAAAGGCGAGCGAACTGAAAAACAGCATGACGATGAACAGCACCCAGGTCACCAGGTCGCGCTCGGCCAGAAAATGCGCGAGCTCGGCCACCACCGCACGCGCCTGCCCCGGCACCAGGTATTCCAGATAGCGCGTCAGGGTGGCCAGCAATTCGGCCTGCTCGATGAAGTGCGACAGCGCCACCACCACCAGCATCAGGAAGGGCACGATCGACAGCAGCGCGTAATACGCCACCGCCCCGGCCAGCAGCAAACCCTGGTTGGCGCGAAACGCCAGCATGGTGTGCCAGGCGAAATCGAGCGGATGATGCAGGATGTAGGCGTTGGCGCGCCGGTTCAGAATGCGCACCCGCCCCAGGCGAAAGCTCATCGCGCCAGCCTCAGGCCGGTGAATTGCCAGCGGGCGCCGGCCGGGAAGAAGTTGCGGTAGCTGGCGCGCGCGTGGCCAGGCGGTGTGGCGCAGGACGCGCCGCGCAGAACGTATTGGTTGAGCATGAACTTGCCATTGTACTCGCCCAGCGCACCGGGCGCGCTGGCATAGCCAGGATACGGGGCATAACTGCTGCTGGTCCACTGCCAGCAGTCCCCGAACAGCTGCGCCATGCCGCCCCGGGCCGGCGCCGGATGCAGTTCACCGACACTGATGGCGGCGCCCTGCGCCGCCAGTTCCCACTCGGCCTCGGTCGGCAGGCGCGCGGCCATCCAGTGCGCGCAGGCGGCCGCCTCGTACAGCGACAAATGCGTGGCCGGGCGCGCCAGGTCGAGCGGCTGTTCGCCATGCAGGGTGAATTCGTGCCACGCGCCGTGGCTGTCGCGCCGCCAGTACAGGGGATGGCACCAGCGCTGCTGGCTGACCACGTCCCAGCCCTCGGCCAGCCACAAGCCGGGATCGCGGTAGCCGCCAGCGTCGATGAAGGCCAGATATTCGCCATTCGTGACCAGGCGCGAAGCCAGTTCGAACGGCGCCACATACACGCGGTGGCGCGGCAATTCGTTATCGAAGCAGAAGCCGGGGCCCGCATGCCCGATCTCGGTCAGGCCGCCCGCGAAGGCATGCCAGGTCAGCGCCGCTCCTGCCGCCCCGGCCGCCCCGGCCGCCCCGGCCGCCAGCGGCGTGTCCAGATAGGCCGGCAGCAGCGCACTTTGCGCCAGCAAATGCTTGACGTCGGTCAGCAGCAGTTCCTGGTGCTGCTGCTCGTGCTGCAGACCCAGGGCCACCAGTCCATCCTGCGCGCGGCCGGCCGCCAGCAGGCGCAGCACACGCGCGTCGACATCGGCGCGGTAGGCCCGCACCTCGCGCATGGACGGGCGCGTCAAGAGGCCGCGCTGGGCGCGCGGATGGCGCTCGCCAATGCCGTTGTAATACGAATTGAACAGCACCCGGAAGGCCGGGTTGAACGGCGTGAACTGCGCCTCGTGCGGCTCCAGCACGAAGGTCTCGAAGAACCAGGTGGTGTGCGCCAGATGCCATTTGACGGGACTGGCGTCGGCCATCGACTGGGCCCCGCAATCCTCGTCCGAGAGCGGCTCGGCCAGCAGCTGCGAACGGCGCCGCACCGCGCTGTACTGCTCAGCGAACGAGGGGGCGCGCATAGATCACGGCAAACCATTGATCGGGATCGGTCCAGGCATGCACGGTACTGAAGCCGGCCTGTTCCAGCAGCCCGAGTGCCTGCGGCAGCTGGTACTTGTAGCTGTTCTCGGTATGGATCGCTTCGCGCCTGGCGAATGCGCGCGCGCCGCCCGGCCAGCGCACGGTCAGCGCCTCGCGCGCTTCCAGGTGCATTTCAACGCGCTGCGCGGCCGCGTTGAAGTAACCGAGGTGGCGCCACTGGGGCACCGCGAAGTCGCTCCCCAGCAGGCGGTTCACGTGGCGCAGCAGGTTCAGATTGAAGGCCGCCGTCACGCCCAGCGCGTCATCATAGGCGGCGTCCAGCGTGGCCGTGTCCTTGACCAGGTCGATCCCGATCAGCAGGCCGCCATCGTCGTCGCAGGCCGCGCGCAGCCGGCGCAGAAACGCCAGCGCCTGCTCCGGATCGAAATTGCCGATCGAGGAACCGGGATAGAAGAACACCCGGCGCGTGTCGCGCACCACATCGGGCAGCGCCAGCTGCTGCGAAAAATCGAGCCCGACGCCGGTCATCTCGATGTGCGGAAAGCGCTGCTGCAGGCGCCCTATTGCCTCATGCAAAAAGTCGTAAGAAATGTCCACCGCCACGTACTGGGCCGGGTGCAGCAAGGGGAACAGGCTGGCCGCCTTGGCGCAGTTGCCGGCGCCCAGATCAATCAGGGTCGCGCCCGGCCCCACGGCGCGCGCGATCTCGGCCCCGTGCCGTGCGACGATGGCAGCCTCGGTGCGGGTCGGATAATATTCAGGCAGTTCGCAGATCGCTTCGAACAGCTTGGAGCCGAGCGCGTCGTACAGGAACTTGGGCGACACCTGGGCATGCGTGGCCAATAGCCCGCTTTGCAGTTCGGCGCCGACAGAAGGCGACGCGAGGGGATGGGGCGAGTCAGCGGGGCGCGTGATGGGCATGGTCTCGTATAGAATCTCGGCAAGTAATGCAGATGACATAAGGCGGATTTTGTTATCATAGCTGATTCTATTTTTTTCAACGGGTGCGCCCCGCAAGCGTGCTCCCGAACCGCCGTTCTCCACTTTCACAAGGGATCTCATGAAACTCGTCTCCATGTCACGCACGGTGCAATCGGTCTTGCTGGCCGCCGGCCTCGCCATCGCTTCCGCTGCCGCTATTGCCCAGGCCACGCCGGGCGTGCTGCGCGTCTCGGCCATCCCCGATGAAAACCCGACCGAACTGCAGCGCAAGTTCAAGCCGCTCGGCGAGTACCTGGCCAAAGCCACCGGACTGAAAGTCGAGTTCACCCCGGTCACCGATTACGCCGCCTCGGTCGAAGGCCTGGTTACCAACAAGCTCGACATGGTCTGGTTGGGCGGCTTCACCTTCGTCCAGGCCAATGCCCGCAGCAAGGGACAAGTGGTGCCGCTGGTGCAGCGCGACGTCGATGAAAAATTCCGCTCGGTCTTCATCAGCACCGACAAGTCGATCACCAAGCTGGAAGACCTGAAAGGCAAAACCCTGTCCTTCGGTTCCGAGTCGTCCACCTCCGGCCACCTGATGCCGCGCTCCTATCTGCTGGCCGCGAAAATCAATCCGGACACCGACCTGAAACGCATCGCCTTCTCGGGCGCACATGACGCCACCGTGGCCGCCGTTGCGGGCGGCAAGGTCGATGCCGGCGCGCTCAATATCTCGGTCTGGGAAAAACTGGTCGACGCCAAGAAGGTCGATCCGGCCGTGGTGCGCGTGTTCTACACCACCCCCGGCTACTACGATTACAACTGGACCGTGCGCAGCGACATGAGCCCGGCCCTGAAAAAGAAAATCACCGACGCCTTCCTGGCCCTGGACGCCAACAATCCGGAGCACAAGGAGATTCTGGCGCTGCAAAAGGCCGGCAAATTCCTGCCGACCAAGCCAGAGAATTACAAGTCGATCGAAGCGGCCGCGCACAATGCCGGCCTGCTGAAATAAGACAGCCATCCTGAGCCCACGCATGCGCGCCATCCAGCTCGAACAGCTCACCGTGCGCCACCTGGCCGGCAGCCGGGGCGAGGCCTTGCAAGGCCTCGCCCTGCAGGTCGAGGCGGGCGAGCAGCTGGCCATCATCGGCCCGTCCGGGGCCGGCAAGACCACCTTGCTGAACACCCTCGCCTGCGCTCACCGGCCCGCCGCCGGCAGCTTCACCCTGCTCGGGCAGGACCCGTGGGCCCTGCCCGAAGCGGGCCGCCATCGCCTGCGCGCGCGCCTGTTCCTGGCGCCGCAGACACCGCCGCTGCCGCCGCGCCAGCGCGTGGTCAATGCGGTGCTGGCGGCGCGCTTGCCGCACTGGAGCCTGTGGCAGGCGCTGCGCTCCCTGATTACCCCGCTCGATCCCGGCGCCGCCCACGCGGCCCTGGCGCGCTTCGGCCTGGGCGACAAGCTGTATGCCCGGGTCGACCGGCTCTCGGGCGGCGAACGCCAGCGCTGCGCCCTGGCACGCCTGCTGCTGTCTTCGGCCGAAGTGCTGCTGGTCGATGAGCCGCTGTCGGCGCTCGACCCGGCCCTGGCCCACGTCACCCTGACGACGCTGCAGCAGGAAGCTGCCGCGCGCAAGGCCACCCTGGTGTGCAGCCTGCACCAGGTCGACATGGCACGCGCCCATTTCGCCCGCATTGTCGGCCTGCGCGCGGGGCGCGTGGTGTTCGACGCGCCGCGCGAACAAGTCACTGACGCCATGATCGCCGCCCTGTACCAGAACGAAGCCTTCGACGCCGCCCCGGCACCGCTGCATGAAACGCCGGAGCGTCTTGCGGTGGGGGCCTGCTTCTGAACATGAGCATGCGCATCACCAGTACCAAGGCCCATCCCGATCCCGCCTGGCGCGGCCGCGCCGGCAGCGCCGTGTTGCTGCTCGCGCTCCTGTGGCCAGTCATGGTGTTTTCCGAATTCAAACCCTGGCTGCTGTTCGACACGCAAAGCCTGCGCGCTGCCGGCATGTTCCTGGCTGGCTTTCTGCACCCCGCGCACGACGCCGAATTTCTGGCCATGGTGCTGCGCGAAACCTGGCAGACCGTGGCCATCGCCACCGCCGGCCTGACGCTGGCCCTGCTGGGCGCGATTCCCGCCACCCTGCTCATCACCGAAGGGCTGTCCATCTCGCGCCTGGGCAGCGGCCGCATGCGCCTGCCCGCCGCCCTGCTGCGCCAGCTGGTGCGCTGGATCCTGGTGCTGCTGCGCAGCGTGCCCGAACTGGTGTGGGCCCTGCTGCTGGTGCGCGTGGTCGGCCTGGGCCCCACCGCCGGCGTGCTGGCCATTGCCCTCACCTACGCCGGCATGCTGGGCAAGGTGTACGCCGAAATTCTCGAATCGTCCGAAGCCCATGCCACCGACGCGCTGCTGGCCAATGGCAGCGCGCGCCTGCCCGCCTTTCTGTATGGCGCCCTGCCCGCCTCGGCCTCGGAACTGGTGTCATACACGGTGTACCGCTGGGAATGCGCGATCCGCGGTTCGGCCGTGATGGGCTTTGTCGGCGCCGGTGGCCTGGGCCAGCGCATGGATGAATCGATGCGCATGATGGATGGCGGCCAGGTCTCGACCATGCTGCTCATGTTCGTGCTGCTGGTCGCCTGCGCCGACCTGGTCTCGCGCCTGCTGCGGCGCCGCCTCGGATGAACGCGCCGCTGCCAGCGGCGCCGCGGCGCGCGCTCTCGACCTGGCTGCTGATCGCCGCCCTGGTGGCGCTGGTCGTGGCCAGCTTCGCCTCGCTGCCGCTGCAATGGGCCGCTTTGTTTACCGCCGAAGCGGCCAGCACCACGGCCGAATTCCTGGCCGGTTTCACCCCGCCGGAAAGCAGCGCCGGCTTCCTGCGCAAGAGCGCGCTGGCCACGCTCGAGACGCTGTCGATGTCGGCCCTGGGTACCTTGCTGGCCGTGGTGGGCGGCATGCTGCTGGCCCTGCCCGCGGCGGGCCGCTTCGGCGCTGCCGTGCGCGCCGCCAGCCGCGCCCTGCTCAATGTGCTGCGCTCGGTGCCGGAACTGGTGTGGGCCTCGATGCTGCTGGTCGCCGCGGGCCTGGGCCCGTTCGCGGGCACCCGGGCGCTGGCGGCCCATACCAGCGGCGTGCTGGGGCGCCTGTTCGCCGAC
>DASWMN010000025.1:0-1595 GCA_036399735.1 Telluria sp.
CTCGCACGTGCCCAGCAGCAGGCGGCCGATATGCAGGTGGCGCTCCGGCAGGCTGGCGCGCGTCATCAGCGAATAGGCCGCTTCCTGGACCCGGTCGTGCACGAAACAGTAAGCGCTGCCGGCGCGCGCCACCAGGCCCAGACGGGCGGCCGGCCACAAGGTTTCATCGGCTTCCAGCGCCGTCATCCCGGCGGCCTGGGCGATCATGTCGAGCGGCGCGTCCTGGCCCAGGCAGGCCAGCAGCTTGACCAGCTCCAGGGTGCCGTAAGGCAGCTGCTGCAGACGCGCGATCATCAGGTCGACCACGTTGTCGGAGAATTCGCGCGCGCGGATGGCCGCCGCATCCCAGTGCCACTGGCCGTTGCCATGGTCGAAATGGAGCAAGCCGCTTTCCACCAGGCGCGCTAAAAACTGCAGGGTAAAGAAGGGATTGCCGCCGGTCTTGGCGAACACCAGCGAGGCCAGTGGCGCGCACTCGCTGCCCAGCGCCGCGGCCACCAGCTCGCCCGCCTCGGTTTTGGTCAGGGGCAGCAGTTCGACCTTGCGCACGCTCGCACCCTGGCGCCGCATGCTCTCGTTCAGCAGCGCCAGCGGATGGGCGTCTCCCACATCGCTTTCGCGGAAGGCGCCCACCACCAGCATGTGGCGCACATCGGGATGGCTGACCAGATGGGTCAGCAGCTTCAGGCTGGCCGGGTCGATCCATTGCAGATCGTCCAGGCACAGCAGCAGCATCGAGTCGGCCCCGGTAAACGCCCCCAGAAACTGGCGGAATACCGCCTGCAGGCGCCCTTCCGCTTCCACCGCCGCCACCGGCGGCGGCGCCGGCTGCGCACCGAGCACGAATTTGAGTTCGGGGATCAGGTCCAGCATCAGGCCGGCGTTGGCGCCCAGCGCCTGCTGCAGCACCCGGCGCCAGTTGACCAGCGCGGCCTCGCTCTGGCCGAGCAGCTGGCGCACCAGCTTCTGGAACGCCTGGGCCAGGATGGCATACGGCACCCCGCGCTGGTGCTGTTCGAAGCGCGCCGCCACCACGATCGCGCCGGCCACCACCTCGCTTTGCTGCAGGGCCGCCAGCAAGGCCGACTTGCCGGTGCCGGCATTACCCGACACCATCACCAGTTCCGGCGTGCCACCCGCGCCCACATGCAGCGCCGCTTCCTCCAGCACGCCCAGCGGGACCGCGCGCCCGATCAGGGTGGGCGGGGTCAGCAGGCGCGCCGCGCCATCGTTGCAGCCCAGCGCGAACGGATCGACGCGCCCGTGCGCGGCCACCATCTCGGCGCAATGGAGCAGGTCGGCGTGCAGGCCGGGCGCGCTCTGATAACGCTCGCCCGGGCACTTGGCCAGCAGCTTCTGGACGATCGCCGCGCACACCGGGTCGACACCGGCGCAGCGCTGTTGCGGTGGCGGCGGCAATCGCGCCACCTGGCAAGCGAGCGTCTGCCCGGGCGCGCCGGCCTCGAACGGCAGCACGCCGCACAGCAGGCGGTAGAAAATCACCCCCAGCGCATACAGATCGCTGCGAAAGTCCACCGGGCGGTCGATGCGCCCGCTTTGTTCGGGCGCCATGTAGTCGGGATGCGGGCCGGGCA
>DASWMN010000026.1:0-3432 GCA_036399735.1 Telluria sp.
TTCAAACGGGAACTTCTTCACCCAGTGCGAAGCGGAAGGCTTCCGCGCGATCACTTATTTCCCGGACCGCCCGGACGTGATGGCGCGTTTCACCGTCATGCTGCGCGCCGACAAGCAAAAGTACCCGGTCCTGCTGTCGAACGGCAACTTGATCGACGAGGGCGACCTGGGCGATGGCCGCCATTACGCCAAGTGGGAAGACCCGTTCAAGAAACCGTCCTATCTGTTTGCGCTGGTGGCCGCGCGCCTGGCATGCCAGGAAGAGACTTTCCGCCTGGCCGACGGGCGCGACGCGCTGCTGCAGGTGTGGGTGGAAGAGGGCAACCTCGACAAGACCGATTACGCCATGCAGTCGCTCAAGAATTCGATCCGCTGGGACGAGGAGCGCTTCGGCCTGGAGCTCGATCTGGACCGTTTCATGATTGTCGCCGTGAGCGACTTCAACATGGGCGCGATGGAAAACAAGGGCCTGAACATCTTCAATACCAAGTTTGTGCTGGCCAATTCACGTGTGGCCACCGATATCGACTACGCCGGCATCGAGGCCGTGGTTGGCCACGAATATTTCCACAACTGGACAGGCAACCGCGTGACCTGCCGCGACTGGTTCCAGCTGTCGCTGAAAGAAGGACTGACCGTCTTCCGTGACCAGGAATTTTCGGCCGACATGATCGGCACCGATAGCGGCCGCGCCGTGACCCGCATCGACCAGGTCCGCACCTTGCGCCAGGCCCAGTTCCCGGAAGACGCCGGTCCGATGGCGCACCCGGTGCGGCCTGATTCCTTTGTCGAGATTAATAATTTCTACACCGTGACCGTGTACGAAAAGGGCGCTGAAGTGGTGCGCATGTATCAGACCCTGCTGGGCCGCGAGGGCTTCCGCAAAGGCATGGACCTGTACTTTGAACGGCACGACGAGCAAGCGGTCGAATGCGATGACTTCCGCGCCGCGATGGCGGACGCCAACGGCCGCAATCTGGACCAGTTCGAACGCTGGTACAGCCAGGCCGGCACCCCCGTGGTACGTGCCGAAACGCGCTACGACGACGCGGCGCAAACCTACGAACTGACCCTGTCCCAGCGCTGCCCGCCCACACCGGGGCAGGACAGCAAGCTGCCCTTCCACATTCCCGTGGCCTTCGGCATGCTCGGCGCAGACGGCGACGACATTCCGCTCGTCCTCAACGGTCAGTTGGTGGGCAATACGGTGGTGCTGGAACTGAAGGAAACAAGCCAGACCTTCCGCTTTACGCGCGTGAAGGAAACGCCGACGCCATCGATCCTGCGCGATTTTTCCGCGCCGGTGGTGCTCGAGTACGACTATAGCGACGCCGAACTGCTGCACCTGTTCAGCCACGACAGCGATCCGGTCAACCGCTGGGAAGCCGGGCAGCGCCTGGCGATGACGCGCCTGCTCCAGCTGACGGCGGCCGTCGCGGCGGGCGGCAAAATGGCGCTTGACGACACCTTCATCGAAGCGATGGGCAGAATCGCCGCCGATGCCTCGCTTGATGCCGGCTTCCGTGAGCAAGCCCTGCTGCTGCCATCGGAAAGCATGATTGCCGACCAGATGGAGGTGGTCAATCCGCAGGCCATTCACCTGGCGCGCCAGTTCATGCGGCGCACCATCGGCATCCAGCTGCGCGCGCAGTTGCAGGAGCAATACCAGGCCAACCAGACCCCGGGCGAGTACAGCCCGGATGCCATCTCCGCCGGCCGCCGTGGCTTGAAGAATCTCGCGCTGGCGTATCTGGCGGCGGCGCCCGATCCGCTCAGCAACGACCTGGCGCAGCAGCAGTACGACAATGCGGGCAACATGACGGACCGGGTTGCCGCCCTGGTCGCGCTGATCCATTCGGAAGCCATTACCGCCGAAGAGGCGCTCGAGCGCTTCTATCAGGACTTCGAAAGTGAGGCCCTGGTCATCGATAAATGGTTTACCATGCAGGCCGCAGCCCCCGGGGCTGACGTTGCGGCCGTGCGCGCGCTGATGCGCCACAAGGCATTCAACATCAAGAATCCGAACCGGGCGCGCAGTCTGATTTTCGCTTTCGCGAACGGCAATCCGGCGCAGTTCCATGCGCCGGACGGCAGCGGTTATGGGTTCTGGGCCGAGCAGGTGATTGCGCTGGACGCGATCAACCCGCAAGTGGCCAGCCGCCTGGCGCGCTCGATGGATCGCTGGCGCCGTTTCGCGCCGGCGCTGCAAGCGCAAATGAAAAAGGCCCTGCAAAAAGTGGCAGGCATGAAAAAGCTGTCGAACGACGTGCGCGAAATCGTCACGAAAGCCCTGGCCAATTAGCCGTCGGGCATCGTCCTCGCGAAGGCGGGGACCCATACCACCTGTGCGCAGCCAGGAAAAAAAGAATTCATACAAACGAAGGAAGTCCATGAAACGCGTCAGCCTCACGCAGCACCTGGTCGAAGAACAACGCAAGAACAACTCCATTCCCGCCGAACTGCGGCTCCTGATCGAAGTGGTCGCGCGCGCCTGCAAAACCATCAGCCATTCAGTGGGCAAGGGCGCCCTGGGCGATATCCTCGGCAGCGCCGACACCGAAAACATCCAGGGCGAAGTCCAGAAAAAACTGGACGTGATCTCCAACGAGATTCTGCTCGAAGCAAATGAATGGGGCGGCCACCTGGCTGCAATGGCATCGGAAGAAATGGAATCGATCCACCCGATTCCGAACCGGTATCCGATGGGCGAATACATGCTGCTGTTCGACCCGCTCGACGGCTCCTCGAACATCGACGTCAACGTCTCGATCGGCACCATTTTCTCGGTGCTCAAAGCGCCGGAAGGCATGGGCACCCCGACCGAAGCCGACTTCATGCAGGCTGGCAGCATGCAGGTCGCCGCTGGCTACGCGGTATATGGCCCGCAGACCATGCTGGTGCTTACTACCGGCAATGGCGTCAACTGCTTCACCCTGGACCGCGAGATGGGTTCCTGGGTGCTCACCCAGCGCAACATGATGATTCCGGTGGAGACCAAGGAATTCGCGATCAATATGTCCAACGCGCGCCACTGGCACGCGCCGGTCACGCGCTACGTGGACGAAATGCTGGCTGGTAAAACCGGCCCGCGCGAAAAGGACTTCAACATGCGCTGGATCGCCTCGATGGTGGCCGACGTGCACCGCATCCTGAACCGCGGCGGCATCTTCATGTACCCGGCCGATACGCGCGATACCTCCATGCCCGGCAAGCTGCGCCTGATGTACGAAGCAAACCCGATGGCGCTGATCGTAGAGCAGGCAGGCGGCGCGGCGACCGACGGCCGCACCCGCATCCTGGACATTGCGCCGCAAAAGCTGCACCAGCGGGTGCCGGTGTTCCTGGGTTCGAAGAGCGAAGTGGAGCGCGTGACGGGCTATCACGCGGAATAAAACGCTGATTTTCAGGCCGTACTTCCGAAGATTGCTGGTT
>DASWMN010000027.1:0-4405 GCA_036399735.1 Telluria sp.
GAACAGATCAAGCTGCCCGATCAGGTCTGGCACAAGCTCGGTCTTGCGTGGATGGCCTTCTTTGGCGTGCTGGGTCTGGTAAACCTGCTGGCGGCCTTCGTTATTTTCAAGGACAACACGGGCGACTGGGTCAGCTTCAAGCTGTTCGGCATGACGGGCCTGATGTTCGCCTTCATTCTCGGCCAGACCTTTTATTTGTCCAAGTATATTGAGGAAGAAAAGGTATGAGCACGCTTGATCGCGCCGCGCGTATTCGCGCCTTGCTGCAGGCGGCGCTGCAACCCTCCGTGCTCGAACTGACGGACGAGTCCGCTCTCCATGCAGGCCACGCCGGTGCGGCTTCTGGCGGCAGTCATTTCCGCTTGAAAATTGTCTCGGACCGCTTCGAGGGGCAGAGACTCGTCATGCGACATCGACTCGTGTATGATTCCGTGCACGATATGATGCATAGCGAGATCCATGCGCTTGCCATCACTGCCCTGGCACCGTCCGAGCAGGTATAGGGAGCGCCTTGATTCAGCGTGTCTTAAGAAATCTGTCTGACAATTGAACCGCAAAGTAAAAGAACGCATCTAAACTGTCCTAGCAACTTTTTCCCCCAACAGGAATTGATAATGACCTTGAAGCCATCCCGTTTGCTGTTTGTACTGATCGCCATCGCTGCTGCCCCTTCGTTCGCGCAAAATGTTGCCGTTGTGAACGGTAAAGCCATCCCAATGTCGCGTGCCGATGCGCTCGTCAAGCAGTACGTCGCCCAGAGCCAGCAGCCAGAAACGCCGGAACTGCGTGAAATGGTCAAGAAAGACCTGATCTCGCGCGAAGTGCTGATGCAGGAAGCAACCCGTCAGGGCTTCGACAAGACCCCGGCCGTCAAGCAGCAGCTCGAAGTGGCACGCCAGAGCATCATCGTCAACGCCATGGTGCGTGACTACCTGAGCAAGTCGCCAGTCAAGGATGAAGAAATCAAGGCCGAATACGACCGCTACAAAACCATCATTGGCGACAAGGACTACCACGTGCGCCACATCCTGGTCGACACCGAAGCCGAAGCCAAGGCCATCATCACCAAGCTGAAGGGCGGCGCCAAGTTCGAAGAACTGGCAAAAACCTCCAAAGATACCGGCAGCGCCGCCAATGGTGGCGACCTCGATTGGCATAGCCCGAGCGAGTTCCCGAAACCATTCAGCGATGCCTTCGTCGCCCTGCAAAAAGGTGGTATCACCGAAACCCCGGTGCAGACCCAGAACGGTTTCCACGTCATCAAGCTGGACGACATTCGCCCGCTCAAGCCGCAAACCCTGGAAGAGCTCAAGCCGCAAATCGGTGAGCGTCTGCAACAGGCCAAGCTGGCTGCCCTGCAGGAAAAGCTGCGCAAGCAAGCAGTCATCAAGTAATGCAAAGCGGGTAGCATCTGGTATGCTGCCTGCGCACTGCTTGCCGTGCACGCCTTTGGGCGTGCACGTTTTATTTTTATTAGGAACAGAATGATGAAGTTGATGCCCGCCCGTTTGCTGTTGTCCTTGTGTGTCATGGCCGCTGTGCCCGCGTTCGCGCAGGTTGTCGCAACGGTCAATGGAAAGCCACTGCCTTCCAGCAAAATCGATCTGGCGGTCAAACAACTCGTTGCTCAAGGAAAATACTCGGACACGCCGCAACTGCGCGAGAATCTCAAGCGCGACCTGATCACCCGTGAAATCATGATCCAGGAAGCGGACCGCCAGGGTTTCGGCACCCGCACCGAAGTCAAATCGGCACTCGACAATGCCCGTCAGAGCGTGGTCATTAACGCCCTGCTCGCGGCCCACCTCAAGAGCCATCCGGTCGAAGAAGCGGACCTGCGCGCCGAGTACGCCAAGCTGAAAGCCGGCTGGCCCGAGAAAGATTACCGCGCACGCCATATCCTGGTTGAAACGGAAGACGAAGCGAAGAGCATCCTCGCCAAGATCAAGGCCGGCAGCAAATTTGAAGACATGGCCAAGCAATATTCCAAAGATGCGTCGGCAGCCAATGGCGGCGACCTCGACTGGGCTAGCCCGAACCGTTACGTGGCCGAGTTTTCCCGTGCCATGACGGCGCAAGCCAAAGGCGCCGTGAGCGACGCCCCGGTCAAGTCGCGCTTCGGCTATCACATCATCCGTGTCGACGATACGCGCGCGGCCAAACCGCCGGCATACGAAGACATCCGCCAGGAACTGGGCGAAGGGCTGCAGCAACGCAAACTGCAAGCGTACAAAGAAGAGCTGATGAAGAAGGCCAAGATTCAATAAGTTTTTTTCCCACAACGCAAAAGCCGCCCGCATCATTGACGGCGGCTTTTTTGCTATGATGTGTCCATGCCCTCGTTCCTGCGCCACCTGACTGCCGTGCTCCTGCTCGCGCTGCTGCCCTTCCAGGCAATTGCTGCCGGGTATGACGCCGCGTCCGCGACGCTGCTTGCCTGCAGCGATGAGATGATCGCCATGGGCTGCTGCGAAAATGACAGCATGAACGGCAACGGCTGCCATGCGGCCAGCTGCTTCGCCGCTGCGGCCGTAGCGCCCCCACGCCTGGCGCTGGTGTCGCTGCCGGCCCCGCTTCCTGCCGCGCCTGTTGTGACGGTGGCACGACTGCACGAATCCTACATTCCCGACGGCCCGCAACGGCCTCCCCGCGCCCGTTCCTGATCCGCAAACGCCTCTGGCATCGCCAGCGTTTTTACACGGGGGAACCACATGCATCAAACAATCATCAGGCGATGGGCGCTCAGCCTGTTCGCCGCGGCCGCATTGCCGGCCGCCGCCGCGCCCATGGGCTTCAAGCACTCCACCATGGCCATGGGCGACTTCGGCAGCAACTGGCGCGAAGCGTATGCCAACTATGCGCTCACGGCGCGTGACGCCATCGGTGTCAGCGCTACCTGGATGCGCTCGGACGACCACGTCATTGTGCGCGAGGTCGACGAACTGACTTATACCCGGCTGCTGGGGCGCTGGAACCTGCCGCACGCACAGGCCAACGTCTGGTTTATCGGCGGCCTTGGTGTGCTGCATCGCGACGGGCAGCGCCGTACCATGGCCACACCGGGGGTGCAGGTCGATTACGAGACCACCCGCATCTATCTGGCAGCGACCCAGCGCCTGTACCGCGCCGAGGGCATCCGGCACGACTTCAGTTCGCTGCGCGCCGGCTTTTCGTTTTACGAGGCGGCCTACGATGCAACCCAGCCGTGGCTGATTTTCGAGGCGCGCCGCATGCAGGGCTTGAGCGAGCGCACCGAGATCACGCCCATGCTCCGCCTGATCAATAAAAGCTACTTCATCGAGGCCGGCATCAATACCGAGCGCCAGGCCCGCTTCAACTTTATGACGATTTTTTAAGGAATGACCATGAAAACCATTATCGCCATCATCCTGCTGGCAGCCAGCTGCGCTGCCCAGGCAGCAAACACCCTCAAGGCCGAAGTCAACGGCATGGTGTGCGCGTTCTGCGCCCAGGGCATCGAGAAAAAGCTGCGCGCCCTACCCCAGACCAAGGACGTGTACGTCAACCTCAAGGACCGTATCGTCGCCGTCGAAGTGCACGACGGCCAGAGCCTGGCGCCGCAGACCGTGAAGGACCTGGTCAAGGACGCCGGCTATGACGTGGTCTCGATCGCGCCGGTCGCGCAGACTGCCGCCGAACTCAAAACCGGGAGCAGCAAATGAGCGAGGGCGGCCACCGTGGCGCCAGCGTGCTGTCGCTGTTTACCAGCGGCGGGACGCTGATCTGCTGCGCGCTGCCGGCGTTGCTGGTGTCGCTGGGCGCCGGTGCGGCCCTGTCGTCGCTGGTGTCGGCGGTGCCGCAGCTGATCTGGTTTTCGCTGCACAAGGACCTGGTGTTCGGTCTGGGCGCCCTCATGTTGCTCGCCGCAGGCCTGTTGCAGTGGCGCGCACGCTCCTTGCCTTGCCCGATCGATCCGGCATTGGCGGCGACCTGCACGGCGACCCGGCGCGCGTCAGTGCGGGTGTACTTGTTCTCGGTCCTGATCTACCTGACAGGCGTCTTCTTTGCCTTCCTCGCTCCGCTGTTCTAAGGCCCTCGCCCAGATGCTCGATCAAATCAACACCCCCATCCTCCACGGCAGCGCCGAGCCGGCCCTGCTGCGCGATGAAATCCTCGCAGACCTGCTGGAAGCGAGCGCGGGCCGCAGCCCCGACCAGATCGCCCTGATCTTCGGCGCGCGCCAGCTGACCTATGCCGAACTCGATACCCTCAGCAGCATTGCGGCCTCGCGCCTGATGGCGCGCGGGGTCAAGCCGGGTCAGATCGTCGGTCTCTGGCTTGAACGCGGCATCGATCTGCTGGTGCTGCAGGCGGCCATAGCCAAGGCGGGCGCCGCCTGGCTGCCGGTGGACCAGGACACCCCGGTCGAACGGCTCCAGGTTTG
>DASWMN010000028.1:0-25622 GCA_036399735.1 Telluria sp.
CCGGCGACATGCAGAGCCTGGCGGCGATGGAAGCCCAGTGCGCCCATCATTCGGCAGCCACCGCCAGCGGCGTACCGGCCCTGGAAGCGGCCCCGCGCATGCGCAAGATCGACCTTCTCAAGCAGATCATGGCCAACGACCGTGCAATCCGCGCCGTGACCGAGCCTTGGGAATTGTCGCAGGTGATGGCGACGCACTAAGCGCCGCCGGCAGCAACAAAGCGCCCGAGGGCGCTTTTTTTACGCCTGCAATGCCAGTTTCAGTGACAGGGCAATGCCTTCCGCAGCCAGGGCGATCTCTGTCAGCGAAGGAAAGCTGGGGGCGATGCGGATGTGGCAGTCCTGGGGATCGACACCGTAAGGAAAAGCGGCGCCGGCCGGCGTCAGGGTGATGCCGGCGTCTTTCGCCAGTGCGATGGTGCGCTTGGCGGCCCCGGGCGGCGTGACCAGGTCGATAAAGTAGCCGCCCTGCGGCCGGGTCCAGCTGACCCCAGGCACTTCAGCCAGAAATTCGGCGAATTTCACTTGAACGGCGTCGAACTTGGGTGCAAGCAGCGCGCGATGACGTTCCATCAGGGCGGCGACCGTGGCCCCGTCCTGCAGGTAGCGTACATGGCGCAGCTGGTTGATCTTGTCCGGGCCGATGCTGCGTACCCCCGCGTGTTTGGTCCACCAGGCGATATTGGCAGGCGAGGCCGCCAGCGCGGCAATGCCCGATCCGGCCCAGCTGACTTTGGAGGTCGAGGCGAACACGATGGCGCGGTCAGGATTGCCGGCGCCGGCGCAGGCTGCCAGAATATCGGCAATTTCAATCTTGTTGTCACCAAGATGATGGAAACGGTAGGCATCGTCCCACATCAGGCGGAAATCCGGGGCTGCCGTGTGCATTTCTGCCAGGCGCCGCACGACTGTGTCGGAATACACGGTGCCCGACGGATTGCTGTACTTCGGCACGCACCACATCCCCTTGATGCTCGCATCGGCCGCCACCAGGCGCTCCACCAGGTCCATATCGGGACCGTCCACGCCGAGTGGAATGCTGATCATCTTGATGCCGCGCGCTTCGCAGATGGAAAAATGGCGGTCGTAGCCCGGCACCGGGCACAGGAAGGACACCGGCTGCTGCCCGACCCAGGGCGTGCCGCCAGGAACACCGTTCAGCAAGGCATACACGATCACATCGTGCATCAGCGACAGACTGGCGCTGCTGTCAACCACCACCTGGGCAGCCGGGACGCCGAGCAACTCGCTAAACAGCGCGCGCGCCTCCGGCAAACCAATGCCGAGGCCATAATTGCGGCAGTCGCTGCCGTCGGCAGCACGGTAGTCTGCCAGCGGCGCCATCAGCGCATCGGAGAGATCGAGTTGTTCGGGAGCGGGTTTGCCGCGGGACATGTCGAGCTTGAGTCCGCGCTGTTTGAATGCCTGGTATTGGGCTGTTACTGCCTGTGTCATGTGGATACTTTCCGAAAAGGGACCACGGACAAGTATAGCCTGACGGCAGGAGTAACGCTGGGGCGGGGATTTTTACTGCAAGGGGGGAATTCGGGAGAGCGAACACCAGGTATCTCCTGGTGTCGCCTCGTGCCGGTTGCATCCGGCGTCTGTCAGCACACTGTTGGCGTTCAGACCGCTTCCGGAACAGGCGTTTCTTCAACGATTATCTGTTGATCGCGCCACGCTATCGTTGGTGGCTGCGCCAGATCCATGTTCCGTTTTTTGCAGTCACTCATGACTGCGAAACAAGTATAGCGCAGTTTTACGAGTTGTGTAGACGAGTTCGTGCATTTCGATGTTAAAAAATAATCTAGCTTAAGTTTCAACTAGTTCCGGCCTCCGGTGGCGCGGCCGGGACCGCAGGCGGTGGCGCCAATTTCTGCCGTTTTTTCATCCAGAACAACCCGCCGCCGCCCAGCGCCGCCAGCGCAGCAACGATTGCGCCAATCAACAGCCATGGCAAACCTTCACTCTCGTGCTTGGGCGGTTTCGCTGGCGGCGGGGGAATGGCCGGTTTGTGCGGCGCCCCCGCAGCAGCGGCGGCTTTCGCCACGGCGCTGGCATCGGCGTTGGCCGCCGCGCTGGGGAGAGTACTGGCAACACTGGTGCTGGCCGCCGCATTGGCATCGACAATTTTCTGCAGCTGGCGCACCTTTTCTTCCAGCTCGACGACCTGTGCGCTCAGCAAGCCGTTTTTGTACTCGGTCGCGGCGCAGGCTTTAGTTTGCTCCTCAGTCTGGGCACAACTTGGCGGCGCTTTGCCGGTTAATGTGATTTCGCGCACGGGCTTGCGCACCGGCTCGGTTTCCCGTGCTGGCGCCTGTGCCGCTGCAGGTGGCACAGGCCGTGCTGCCAGCGCGACCGGCGCGGGTGCTGGCGCTGCGGGCGCCGGCCTTGGCAACACCGCAACTGGCGCCGGCGCCGGCGCGGGCTTTGGCGGCGGCGAAGGATCGGCGCTCAGCCACAGCGTGGTGCCGCGCACGTTCTGCTTGCCGCCTTCAGTCAGTTCCAGAAACAGGTGCAGATACCCCGCATCGACCGCGCGCGTCGAACTCAGGCGCAAGAACTGGCGGTTGTCGCGCCGCACGACCGTTAGTGCCAGACTGGGCAGCACCGGACTGACAGCGATATTGGCGCCCCGGTACACATCCATGCTGGCGTTGCGCACGCTAACCGGCGAGGCAGGATCGGCCAGGCCGGTCAGTTCGATCTCGGCCGACAGAGGCTGGCCGATATACGAGCTGACGCTGGCGTCGCCCAGCTCGGCCGCAGCACTCCATTTACAAACGCCGGCCAGCAACACAAGGCTGCAGAAACGGGTAACGCGGGCAAAACGAGGGCTGCGCATGGGCATTGGTCAGTCTAAGGTGTCCGGGCGGGCACGGAAAATGCCGCCTCAGCTTTGTTAACGCACATTGGAGTAAACTCTTTAATCCCTGCGAACGACAAAATAGGATTCTGCTATGGAAACGAGAAGCGAGAAAGACAGTTTCGGCCCCATCGACGTTCCCGCCGCCCGCCTGTGGGGCGCGCAAACGCAGCGCTCGCTGCTCCACTTTGCCATTTCCAGCGAACGGATGGCGCCCGAACTGCTGGCCGCGCTGGCACAAGTCAAGCGCGCGGCAGCCGCTGTCAACCGCTCGCTCGGCCTGCTTTCTTCCGACAAGGCCGACGCCATCCTGCGCGCGGCGGACGAGGTGCTTGAGGGCCGCCACCCCGACGAATTCCCGCTCGCCGTGTGGCAGACCGGCTCAGGCACTCAGAGCAATATGAACATGAACGAAGTGCTGGCCAACCGCGCGTCCGAACTGCTGGGCGGCGCGCGCGGCGAGGGCCGCCTGCTGCATCCGAACGACCATGTGAACATGGGCCAGTCGTCCAACGATATCTTCCCGACCGCCATGCACGTGGCCGCCGCCGGCGCCGTGGTGCACCACGTGCTGCCTGCGCTGGCCAGGCTGCGCGGCACCTTGACGATCAAGATGCGCGACTTTGCCGAGATCGTCAAGATCGGCCGCACCCACTTGCAGGATGCCACGCCGCTCACCCTGGGCCAGGAGTTTTCCGGCTACGTGGCGCAGCTCGAATACGCCGAACATGCGATCCGCTCTACCCTGCCCGGCCTGCTGCACCTGGCCGCCGGCGGCACCGCGGTGGGCACCGGCCTGAACGCGCATCCCGACTTTGCCGCCCGCATCGCCGCTGAACTCGGGTCGCGTACGGGCCTGTCGTTCAAGACCGCGCCCAACAAGTTCGCGGCTCTGGCCGGCCATGACGCCCTGGTCGGCGCCCATGGCGCACTCAAAACGCTGGCCACCGCGCTCATGAAAATCGCCAACGATGTGCGCTGGATGGCCTCGGGTCCGCGTTCGGGCCTGGGCGAAATCTCCATCCCCGAAAACGAACCGGGCAGCTCGATCATGCCAGGCAAAGTCAATCCGACCCAGTGTGAAGCGCTGACCATGCTGTGCTGCCAGGTGTTCGGCAACGATACGGCCATTACCGTCGGCGCCGCCTCCGGCAATTTTGAACTGAACGTGTTCAAGCCCATGATCGCCCATAATTTCCTGCAAAGCGCACGCCTGCTGGCCGACGGTATGAATTCCTTCGATCATCATTGTGCCCAGGGCATCACGCCGAACCGCGAACGCATTGGCGAACTGATGGAGCGTTCCCTGATGCTGGTGACCGCGCTGGCGCCGCATATCGGCTACGACAAGGCTGCCAGCATTGCAAAAAAGGCGCAGCACGACGGCAGCACGCTCAAGCAGGCCGCGCTGGCGCTGGGCTTCGTGACGGAACAAGAATTTGCCCAGTGGATCGATCCACTGGCCATGACACGGCCGGGCCTGTAAACTGCGCTACCGCGCGACCTCATCCATACGACCAGGAATAAAATGCAAAAATTATCATTCGACCTCGCAGGCGAATTTGTGGAACTCAACCAGTTGCTCAAGCTGGTCGGTCTGTGCGACAGCGGCGGTGCAGGCAAGAACATGGTTGCCAGCGGGGTAGTCTCCGTGGATGGGAAGAAGGAATTACGCAAGACAGCAAAAATCCGCGCTGGCCAGACGGTCAGCGTGGGCGATGTGCGGATCAGCGTCAACGGCTAAGGTGCGCCAGCTCCTCGACGCAAGATGGCTCTTGCATTTCGGCAATATTAAAATAAGCTGAGAGGGACGGCGGCGTTTGCGGTCCCGTTTTTTGCGCCGAGACAAACGCCCAAACTCTTGCTTGTTTATATTCGAAGACGTTACCAACCGGTTGAAGGTGGCCGCCATGGATAGCCCGGAACAAACCCCGCAAACGCAGGAACGACTGATCGGCGACCTGCGACTCGTCATTGAAAATGCCGAGGAACTGCTCAAGAACACCGATCAATACACCAGTGTCTTGTACCAGAACGCCCGCGCCAAGCTGGCGTTGGCATTAAACGCGGCCACCGAGGAACTGGCCAGGTTCGAAGACGCAAAGCTCGGCCGCATGATTGCCGCGACCGAGGCCGCCAGCCTGCAACATGCCGAGCTGAGCGGCGAAGCGCGCATCATGCGCGCCTTCAAGTAAGACGGGCGGTCAGGCGCTGCGGCGCCTGATCCACGCGTCGAGCGACAATTTCCCTGGTCCGAAGGCCACCAGCACCAGCAGCAAAATGCCCCAGTAGCGGTGGTCATTGATTGCGGCCGGACATTCGAAGGTGAATAGCTGCGGGTAAGAAATCACGGCCAGCAGATTCACCACGAACAGGCCCAGCGCCGCCGGGCGCGACAGCAGCCCGACAAACAGGAAGACCGGCAGCGTCAGTTCGCCCATCGCGCCCATCACGGCCGCCACTTCAGGCGACAGCAACGGCGTCTTGTACTCGTCGGTAAACAAGGCGACCGTGCTGTCCCAGTCCGCGATCTTGATCATGCCGGAGCGGAAGAAAATCCAGCCGACGTAGAGCCGGATTGCCAGGCTCATCAGCGAACCGCCCCACTCGGCAATCAGGCTGTCGAAGCGGTAGGTGGCGCCGATGGCACGCAAAATGGCATTCATGAGGACTCCCTGTTGGAGGATGGTGATGGCTCCGGGTGGCCCGCCAGCAGCCCCAGCGCGATCCATTCACGCAGCCAGGCACCGACGTCTAGTTGCTCGTCAATTTCGAAGGCAGCGTCCAGTGCGGCACCAATCGGGGCGCCGCCCGCCAGCGCGCTCAGCGCAGTGAAGGCAGCAGCGCTGAGCGGCTGCACTTGCGCTTTCCACAGCGGGCGCGCCAGCACCGCGTGGCACGGCGCCGCCAGTTCCTGCGGGAAGGCGATGCCCTCGCCCTGATGCGCCTGCCACAGGGCGAGCACGGCCCAGGGCGAAGCAAACAGGCTTGCTGCCGGATGCAGGGCGAAACGGGCTGCTTCGAATTGTTCAGGGGTCAGACTTGCCAGGGCCGCGCTGTCCAGGGCCGGCGCGTCGGGCGCGTAGTGGGTGCGGTGCAGGGCCCATTCCAGGCGCGCCATGTCGGGCAGATACGGCAAGTCGGCCACGTGCTCGAAGCGCGCCAGGAAAGCGGCAAAATGGGCGCCGAAACGATTCAGGTCGGGGCTGTCGGATGGATGGGCCATGCCGAAAGCGCGCGCCAGGGCGCTGAAGAATTCCGCGCCGACCAGCTGGCGGATGACGGGGAAGGCGGCGGCCAGCACCTTGTCCCAGGTACCGCTCAGATTACCGCGGTAGAGGGCGATGCGGCTGGCGGCGGCCGCGCCCGCAGGCTGCAGCTGCACATGCAGCGCCGCTTCGCCAGCGGCATCGAACAGCGCGCCGGAAAACGTCGCCTGCATGGCGGCCAGCGCATCATCGTCCCCGGTGGCGCGGGCCGCTGCCTGTTTTGCCCGGGCCTTGGTGGTGATGACTGGCGCTTCGCTGGCGATAGCAGCCGCCTTGCCCGCCTCGGCCAGCAGCACCTCGAGCGCAGGAATATCGGTATCCCATTCGATCAGCGTGGGCAGGCGGCCGAAGCGGGCCAGTGCGGCCCGGTATAAATCCCAGACACGCGGGTCCACCGCCGCACCGTGATGGTCGATCACGGCGGACGGCGTCACCAGATGCCCGGCAAGGTGGATTTCGCCAATGGCGCCGGGATCGAGCGCGGCCAGTGCGGCCAGCGCGTCCTCGCCATGATTGCACTGGTTGACGTACAGGTTGTTCACGTCGAGCAGCAGGCCACAACCGGTGCGGCGCGCCAGCGCGGCGAGAAACTCGGCTTCGCTCATCGCATCGGCGCGAAAGCGTACGTAGGTGGAGACGTTTTCCAGCAGAATGGTGCGGCCGCATGCCTGCTGCACCTGGTCCACGCGGTCGCACAGCAGCGCCAGCGCCTGTTCGGTCAATGCCAGCGGCAGCAGATCATTGTGCTGACGGTCGTGCACCGCGCCCCAGCACAAATGCTCGGACACCAGCATCGGCTCGACGGCACGCACCAGATCGGCAACACGCTTGAGATGGGAAACACTAAAGCCGCGCGCCGAGCCCAGGCCCAGTCCAACGCCGTGCAGGCTGACCGCATAGTCGCGTCGCAATTGCTGCAGCACGTGCCAGTCCCAGCCCGCCTGGTCGAGAAAGTTTTCAGTATGGACTTCGAGCCAGTCGACCCCGGGCCGTTCCTCGAGAAACTGGCGGTAGTGCGGTGCGCGCAGTCCGACCCCGATCAAGGGGGGCGGGACCGGGCGGGCGCCCATCGCGGGGGCCACGATGTCGTCCGCGCGCGGGAATTACTTGGCGACGGTCAGCTTGCCGCCGGCCTTTTCGCAGGTGCCTTTGGCAACATATTTCCATTCATGGCCGTCGTTGTCGACCTTGGCCAGACCGGCGCAGGAGTGCGAACCGCTGGCGGTGGCGCAATCATTCTGGCCTGCTTTGGCGATGCCGAAGCATTTTTCCTTTTCGACTTTGGCAGCCGGTGCAGGATCGGCAGCGTAGGCAGCGCCCACCGTGACGACGCACAGACCGGCCAGTGCGGCGGCGGTGATAGCTTGACGTTTGTTCATTTTGATCTCCAAGTGGTTTATTAGATATTCCGACGATTCGGCAACAACAGCCTGGCATCTAAACTATTGTCGCCCGGCATGATCGAATCCTTACAACTTATTTACGTTTGCTTGCAATCGGCTAAAAAAAAGCCCGGGCCTCCCTGGGGCGGAGAGGTGGCCGGGCTGCGCATGCCAAATATGGTGAGGCGAGCGGCTGACAACAATAACGCGACAAGTCGCGTTTTGTTGACCTGCGCCCCGACTATTTGTCAGGCTTTGGTATTGATGGTGTTGCCCAGGTTGGCGGGCAGGTTCTGCACGGCCGGCGGCGACTGGATCGCATTGATTAACTGCGCAGCGGTGGAAGCCTGGATTTGTTGTGCTTTTTTTAACACCGCTACGCCGACTTCCTGCTTGGTACCCGTTTCAGCAATGCTGGTAGCGAGTCTTGCGATAGAACTGACATCCATGACGACCTCCGAATTAACACCTATCCCTGGTATACGGCCGGCTGAACGGGAACTTGAGGTGTTTTTTCAAGAAGATGCAGTTGCACCCAGGCAAGAACATCGGCGGGGGCGTTCAAATTGAGCCAGGCCAGCGCAGCCGGCGCCTCCAGTGGACGGGCCGCGTCGGACGCCACCGCCACGATATGCGGGTCGTCGGGGTACAGCGCGCCCTGCCCCAGCGCCGGCCGGTAGACCTCAAGTTTGGGCATGGGCTCCCATTTGTACCCTTCGACCAGGGTCAGATCGGCCGGCGCCAGCCGGGCCAGCTGCTCGGCCAGGCCGGGTTCGGCCGTGCCGCGCAGTTCACGCACGATCGCGCTGCGAAACGGCGACGCCAGCAGCACCTCGGCCGCGCCGGCGCGGCGCAGGCGCGCGCTGTCCTTGTGCGCCGGCTCGAGCATCACGTCGTGGTGGCTGTGTTTGACAATATTGATGCGCAGGCCGCCACTGGCAAGCTGCGCCACCAGGTATTCCAGCAGCGTGGTCTTGCCGCTGCCGGACCAGCCGACCACGCCGAGCACCTTGTTCATCGCGCGCCCGACCTAATAAGGGACGCGGTAGCGGGTACCGCGATGATTCATCACGGCCGCGCGCGGCAGCAGCTTCTCCAGGATCAGCCCAGGGGCCACCTCCTCGCCCTCGTGGCGCAGTACCTTGTCGATCAGGAGCAGGCGGTCAGCCGGATTTTTGGAATACATGTAGCCGCCAAAGGCAAGCTGCGGCAAACCTTGGGCGACCGAGGGCGGCAACTCGCGCACGGTCGGCAGGCTGTCTTCCGGCGCGGCCGGCTCCGGCGCCGCGGCGACGGCCGGCTTGGGTGGCGCCGCCGGTTTGGGCGGCGGCGCAACGGCGGCATGCGTTACCGGGGCCGGCTTTGGCACTGCCGCCGGCACCACGGCCGGGGCCAGCGCGGCAAGGGCTTCCTTCGGCGCCAGGGCCGGTTCCGACATGGGCGGCGGCACCGGCACGCTCTCGGCCACCGGTGCCGGCGCGGGCACGGATACTGGCGCCGGCACGACCACGGGCGCCGCTGCCTGTCCGATCACCGGCGCTGCCGGTGCCGACTGGCGCCACCACAGGAAGGCCGCCAAACCTGCCAGCAGCGCGGCGCCGCCCAGCACCAGCGGCAGCGGTACGCCGGCGCTGCGCCCGCCTGACTGCGGCGCGCCCTGAATCGACAGATCGTGAATCGTGGGCGCGCTGCCGAGCTGACGTTCGGTCTGGGCCTTCTTGAGGGCTTCGAGAATATAGGACATGGTTTATTTGGCGTTGGCGGCAGCCAGCAGACGCGGTTCGGCGACCCCGTTCAGCTGATTCAGGCGCATGTAGGTGCGGGGACCGGCGACACCGTCGGCTTTCATGTTTTGCTGGATCTGGAAGCGGCGCAGCAGCTCGAGCGTGCCTTCGCCGAACGGCTGGCCGGGCGCGGGCGCCGGCTCGCGTCCGAGGCGGGCCAGGCTGGCCGCGATCCAGTCCACATCCGGGCCCTGCTCGCCGCCCGCCACCTGATCGCGGTAGGTGCGCGGCATTTTCCAGAAGGTCGTGAACGCGCCGTCGAAGCGCAACGCCAGCGTCGCTACGCTCAGTTTCTGTTTGCGTCCGTCGAAGCTCAGGGTGACCTCGTCTTCATTCATCGCCACCAGCATGGCGTAGCTGACGTTGGCGCCATCGCGCAGGGTCAGCACGGCGGGCCGGTCCAGCTGGCGCAGGTCGTACAGGCCGCCCTTGCTCTGGTGGCAGCGCAGATTGACCTTCATCGCCGACTGGCATATCTCGCCGGCCGGCACGGTCACGCGCCACAGCGCCGCCAGTTCGCGCAAGGCGCGCTGCTCGTCCGCATGCGCCAGCGGCACCAGGCTGACCACGGCCGCCACCGGCGCGGTGGCAGGTGGCGCCACGGCAGCCGCCGCAGCGATCGCTGTCGGCGCTTTTTTGGCCGGCATCAGCTGCCAGGCTGCCGCTGCGCTGACCACTGCGGCAGCGGCCACGCCGGCCGCCATCATGGGCCAGCGCTTGCCCAGGCGCGCGCCCTTGGTCTGGATCGAAAAGACTTCGCCCGCCGCGCGCCGCAGAATCGCCCGCGTGACTTCGTGGCTGTTCTCGACGTAGGCGCCAAGCAGCGCGCGGTCGCACAGCAGGTTGATACGGCGCGGAACGCCGTGGGTGATCTGGTGTATCCGCGGCAGCACGCCGCGCTTGAACGGTGAAGGCCCGGTGGCGCCGGCCACCGCCATCCGGTGCGCGATATAGCTGCCGGTTTCCTGTTCGCTGAGGGAGCCCAGGTGATAGCGCGCGATCACGCGCTGGGCCAGCTGCTCGAGCTCGGGCCGGGCCAGCATGGTGCGCAGCTCCGGCTGGCCGATCAGGATAATCTGCAGCAGCTTGCGCTCATTGGTTTCGAGATTGGTCAGCAGGCGCAGTTGTTCGAGCACGTCGGCCGACAGGTTCTGCGCCTCGTCGATGATCAGCACATTGTTTTTGCCGCGCGCATGGCTGGCCAGCAGGTCGGTGTTGATCGCATCGACATAGCTTTTCACGCTGACCGGGCCCGGCCCCGGCGGCAGCAGCGCGATCCGGAATTCGTCACAGATGGACAGCAGCAGTTCTTCCACCGACAGCTTGGGATTGAAGATGTAGGCCAGGCGCGTGTTCGACGGAATCTGCTCGATGAAGCAGCGGCACACCGTGGTCTTGCCGGCGCCGATCTCGCCCGTCAGCAGCACGAAGCCGCCGCCGCTGCCGACGCCATACAGCAGATGCGCCAGCGCCTCGCGATGGCGTTCGCTCATGAACAGGTAGCGCGGGTCGGGGGCGATCGAAAACGGTGATTGCTTCAGGCTGAAGAAGTGCGTGTACATGGATTCCCGGGAATGGCCTTTAGCGCAGGATCGGCAGCGGCTTGTATTTGGCGCAGTAGATTTTCGACTTGGTCTTGAAGTAGACGATGCGGCTGCCCGGGCGCGATTCACGCACCGGGTAGGCCGAGGCGTCGGCGGCAATGTGGCGCAGACCGGCACTGCCGCGTATCGCTTCCTCGAGCTTGTCGGGCGTCGCTTCGGTGACGGCGCCAAGGAATACCAGTTCGCTTGTATCGTCGCTGAGAATGATGTCGGTTACCTGGGCACCCCACAGATTGCCGTCGGCCTTGAACCAGTACGCGCCGCCCTCGTGCTTGTAGGACGGGCCGAATGCGGTGGTCAGATAGGACTGGAAATAGGCATTGTCGAGATGGCTGCGGCACAGCAGCGCAGTGCCGATCACGGGGCCGAAGGTGGACGGGGCGGCGCCGGCAGCGGCGCCGGTGGCGGCCAGCACGATCGCACAGACGTGCCGGCGCAGCGCTGCCGCCTGCGGCGCGCTACGGCCCGGCAATCGGAGTGCTGAGCGCAGTCCCATCTGGCTGGCGGCGCTTACTGGCGCGCGCGCTCTTCCTTTTTCACCTTTTTCGCTTCTTTCTTTTCCTTCACTGACTTGGCCGGCTCTTTTTTGGTCTCTTTCTTACTGTCTTGCGCTTTACTCATCATTACTCCTTCAGACTATAACTTGGACATCCAGTTGCGATTGGCCTCGATCTTGGCCTTGGCAGACGCTGGCAAGGCCTCGAAGCAACCAGGATGCTGCTTGAGCGCCAACTCGCGGATTTCTTTTTGCATACCGTTAATGACGAAAACATACACGGTCGCGCCCTGCTCATTCTTGCGCGTTCCCATATAGCGAATCATGACTCCCCCACTTGCAGCGCTCTGCGCACATTATGACACTTTGCCGCAACAATTCACGATGAAATGCTGCGGACGAAAAAAAGCCCGCAAAAGCGGGCTTTCGAGTTGGACATCGCTGCCCGAAAAACTTGTTGTTGTTGTTTCCAGCTGATCAGAATGCCCACCTTGCATGACAATCTGAAATCAATAAGTTCCAGCTAGAAATATATCACAGGGCAGCCGAACACAGCACGAAATCCACGTGCGGTGTCGTGAACCGGTCACATCAGGTCAAGCCAGGGATCGCTGTCGGGCGCCGGAAACTGGGCGCTCATGAAGTCGACAAAACTGCGCACTTTGTATGACATCAGGCGCCGGCTCGGGTACACCAGGTTCACCGGCATCAGGCCCAAGTGGTGGCCCTTGAGCAGGCGGACCAGGCGTCCGCTGCTGAAGTCGTCTTCCAGGGTGAAGGACGAGCGCACCATGATGCCCATCCCGGCCAGGGCTGCGTGGCGCAAGATGCTGCCATTGTTCGAGATTAAGCGGTAAGTGATCGGGATCTCGCCTTTTTCATTGCCCCAGCTGAGCGGCCAGCTGTGGCGCAATTGCTCAAAAGCAAAATTGAGGCACTTGTGTTCGGAGATCGCAAACGGGGTCGCCGGTTCGCCATAACGGGCGATGTAGTCGGGTGAAGCGCACAGCACCAGGGTCGACATGCACAGCCGGCGCGCGATCATGGTCGCGTCGAACTTTTGCACGCCCAGCAGAATGCCAACGTCGAAGCCCTCCTCCACCAGATCGATGGGGTAGTCGGCCAGGGTCACGTCCAGCACCACGTCCGGCATCGCTTCGGCGTATTTGGGCAGCAGTTGCGCCAGTTGCGACTGGCCAAAGCTGTGCTGGCAGTAAATCCGCAGCGTGCCACTGGCCTTGCGCGCCGAGGACGAGGCGACCGCGTCAGCATCATCGATATCGGTCAGGATCTGTTTGACACGTTCCAGGTACTGCATCCCGGTCTCGGTCAGTGACAGTTTGCGGGTCGTGCGGTTCAACAGGCGCGTACCGAGGTGGGCCTCTAAATCCGCAACGTTGCGCGTTACGACGGTATTCGACATGTCCAGCGCCTGCGCTGCACGAGCGAAACTCCCATGTTCCACCACCTTGGCGAACACTCTCATCGATTGAAGTCTATCCATGTGGAAACTTATTATCCCGTTTTTGGCAATAGATCATTGCCAGTATTCCCCTTTTTTGCTGAACGCGCAACGTATAGACTTCGTTTCATGGATAGGCAAACACGCTTGTCACCGCCGCAAAACTGAAGCGACGCCAACTAACACCAAGGAGTCACACCATGAAAGCATCGAAACTGTTCATCGTTATCGCCGCTGTCGCCTTTGGCGGTTCCGCAAGCGCCGCTGACGTGCCTGCAGCAAACGCCTCCGCAACGTCGACCGCCGCTGCCGCAGCCCAGGTCAGCGTTGCAGCAAAAAGCCTGAGCGTACCAGCCGTGCTGGTCGCCAAAAACAATGGCCGCACCCGCGAAGAAGTACGCGCAGAAGCGGTCGAAGCGGTAAAACACCACCGCGCCACCGAAGCGAGCCAGTTTGACTGGATCACCCACTAATTCGAATTACCCGGCGTGCGCGCCGGATCCTGGAGAAATATCATGAATGCATCGAAACTGTTTGCCGCTGTTGTTACCTTCGCCTTTGCCGGCGCCGCCTTCGCCGCCGAAACCCCGGCCGCTTCGACCGCCACCACCACGGCTGCGGCGCAAGTGACCGTTGCCTCCCAGGCTGCCAGCACCGCTGCCCCGGCTGACAAAGCCGCCCAGCGCGAAAAGGTCAAGTCGGAAGCCGTGGAAGCGATGAACAACCGCCGCGCAACGGAAGCAAGCCAGTACGACTGGTTCATGAAGTAATCAGCAGCGTCCCGGTCAAGGCGCCCCCTCGGATGCGAGCAGCATCTGACGGGGCGTTTTTCCGTTTACGCCGGCTTTTTAACCGCTCGGGATGCGCTTTGGCCGTTTGGTCGCGCAGCAGCTGACGGCGCGGGCCTGTTGTCATATTGTGCAGTCTCCGCCCGCGTGCGCCAACTTTTTCGAGACGCCATGACTCCACAGCCAACATCGTTCGCCTTCACCCTTGCCCTTGCCTTCGCCACCCTCGCCATGCCAGCGGCGCAGGCCCAGGGCCCGGTCGTCACCGAGCAGCGCGCGCTGGCCGCCTTCCAGTCGATCGAGCTGCGCGGCCCGTATCAGGTGGTGGTCAAGGCGCAGGGCGCGCAATCGGTCACCCTGTCCGGCCCCAAGGACAAGCTGGCCGACGTGCAAACCGAGGTGCGCGGCAGCACCCTGGTCGTCAAGCCCGTTTCGCGCACCAGCTTTGGCTTTCATTTCGGGCGCTCGCCCAAATCGGACCGCGTCAGCATTGCGATCAGCGCCAGCGCCTTGCGCAGTCTGAAGCTGTCCGGCAGCGGCGACGTGCAGCTCGACCAGGTCGCTGGCGACCAGTTCAGCCTGGATGTCAGCGGCCCGGGCTCGCTGCGCGCCAACGGCACGGTCCGCGCGCTGACGGTCGACAGCAGCGGCAGCGGCGACCTGTTCCTCGACAGCCTGGCCGCGACCGACGTGAAACTGGCGCAATCGGGGCCGGGCGATGTCAGCCTGGCCAATATCAGCGGCGACTTGCGGATTGACAGCAGCGGCTCGGGCGACCTCAAGGCAAGCGGCCTGCGCGCGACGCGCGTGCGCATCAGCATGAGCGGTCCGGGCGATGTCGACCTGGGCGGCAACGGTGGCGAACTGCGCGCCGACATCAGCGGCTCCGGCGATCTGAGAGCCTGCGCGCTGGCGGTCGACAGTGTGTACGCCAACCTGAGCGGGCCCGGTGAAGCCTGCCTGAGCGGCAAGATCACGGCGCTTGAGGCGAACGTCAGCGGCTCGGGCGACCTGATGGCGCATGGCCTGCAGGCGCAAAAGGCGCGGGTCGACATGAGCGGTCCCGGCAACGTGATGCTGGACGGCGCGGTGGGCACGCTCAATGCACGCCTTTCCGGTTCGGGCGATCTGGAGGCGGGCAGGCTCAAAGTAGCCATTGCGGATCTGCGCAGCGATGGGCCGGGAGGGATCCGACTGGCGACCGTCACGGACAGCCTGAATGCCAGTCTGAGCGGCTCCGGCGATCTGGTGACCGCGCTGAACGGCAAAACGCTGGTGCTCAATCTCGACGGCCCGGGCATGGCGCACATTGATGGCACGGTCGACAGCGTGCGTGCACGTTTGAGCGGCTCGGGCGAGTTCGATGGCCGCAATCTGAATGCCCGCGTGAGCGATGTGCAGGTGCAAGGACCATCGAGCGCCACCGTCGGCGGCAACCATTACGACCGCAGGGGCAGCCGCATCGGCCGCTGATCCGCACCCGCCTGCCTCTGCCTGACCGGCCTGCGACGCTTTGCGCGCAGGCCGGTTTGCGTTTACCCGCATCACCTCTGGCGCCGCAAGGCGCCTCTTTGGAAACGCTTCACTTTGGTAAAAAATTGGCACTAAACCAGCACCACAGGCATACCATTTTTAACTTTTATCTTTCCCTTTAAAAACAAGCACTTAGCTAGGTCATGGTCCAGACCTGCGCAATGCCAATTCACGAAATTACAATACCACTTAAATACCTGTTGACAAGCTGGTTTGTCGCCAATATAGTGCCTTCACTCCCGTAGTTCAGAACCCAACAAAGCAAACATGATCGAATATCTCATCGGTGTCGATGGCGGTGGAACAGGCACCCGCGTGCGCATTGCGCTGCCCGACGGCACCGAGATCGCCCAGGGCCAAAGTGGTCCGTCCGGCCTGGCCCACGGCATTCAGGCAGCCTGGCATTCGATCAGCGACGCCATCGCCAAAGCCTTTGCCAGCATCGGCGTCAAACAAGCGGCGCTGGGCAAATGCGCGATCGGGCTGGGACTGGCCGGTGTGCACAACAAATCATGGGCCGCGCAGTTCGCGCAGGCCGATCCCGGCTACGCCGCACTGCGGCTTGAAAACGATGGCTACACCACCCTGCTCGGCGCCCACCAGGGCAACCCGGGCACGATCGTGGCAATCGGTACCGGCAGCGTGGGCCAGGCCCTGCTTGCCGACGGCAGCTTGCGCGAAGTGGGCGGCTGGGGCTTCCCTGCCGGCGACGAGGCCAGCGGCGGCTGGATTGGTCTGCGCGCCATCAACCATATCGAACAGGTTCTGGACGGACGCCGTCCGGCCAGCGCCTTTGCCAGCGCGGTGATTGCCGCCTGTGGCGGCGGGCGCGACGCGATCCAGGTCTGGCTCGGCCAGGCCACGCAAACGAGCTATGCGCAGCTCGCGCCGATCGTGATCGAGCACGCCGACAGCGACGACACCGCGCGCGCATTTCTGGCCGATGCCGGTGCTGAAGTGGCGTCCATCGCACGCGCGCTCGATCCGTCCGGCACGCTGCCGGTGGCGCTGTGCGGCGGGCTTGGTGCGCCGCTGCGTGTGTATCTGCCGCCGCAACTGCTGGTGCGCAGCGTGACGCCTTACGGTGATGCGGCCAGCGGTGCGCTGCGCATGATCGCACAACATATCAAGGGAGAATGACCATGCTTGCGCAGCTCCGTGAATTCAAACCCGATGCAGACAGCCTCACGCCGTTGTACATGCAGCTGGCGAACAAGCTGTCGTCGTCAATCACCAGCGGCGACTGGCGCGCCAACGAGGCACTGCCGTCCGAGCGCATGCTGTCGGACATGCTCGACATCTCGCGTGTCACCGCGCGCAAGGCCATCGACATGCTGTGTGAGCGCGGCATGCTGACCCGCCGCCGCGGTTCCGGCACCTACATCACGCCCAAGCTGGAGCAGCCCCTGTCGCGCCTGACCAGCTTTTCCGAAGAACTTAGCCAGCGCGGATTTACCGCCGGCTCGCGCTGGCTGGAACGCGAAATCGGCATCGCCGCGCCGCTCGAACTGCTGTCGCTGGGCCTGTCGCCGAACATGCCGGTGGTCCGTCTGAAACGCCTGCGCACGGCCGACGATGTAGTCATGGCGATCGAGACCACCACCATTCCGTCGCTGCACATGCCCGACCCGAACAGCGTGACCGATTCGCTGTACGGCTACCTCGAGGCACGCGGTGCAATTCCGATGCGCGCGCTGCAGCATATCCGCGCCGTCAATGCCAGTGCCGAACAGGCGCGTCTGGCGGGCCTGGCGCCCGGTGCGGCCATGCTGCACATTACCCGTGTCAGTTATCTGGAAAGCGGCGCCGCAGTGGAGCTGACCCACTCGTACTGCCGTAGTGATTATTATGAATTCGTAGCGGAGTCGCGCAGATGAGCGGACCAATCAAAGGCAATATCCTGACCCCGGACGGCTGGATCCGCGGCACCATCGCTTTCGGCGAACATGTTACCGGTATCAGCGGCGACACAGTCGATCCGGCGCTCAATGATGACGACTACATCATCCCCGGCTTCATCGACCTGCACGTGCACGGCGGTGGCGGCAAGGACATCATGCAGGGCGGCGACGCGCCGCATGTGATCGCAGCCATGCATGCGAAACACGGCACCACCAGCCTGCTGGCCACAACCATGACGGCGCCGCCGCACGAAATCACGGCGGCCCTCAAAGCCATCGGCGCGGCCTGCGCCGAGCGCCGGCCAGGTTCGGCCCGGATTCTGGGCGTGCACCTGGAAGGCCCTTACATCAATTCCGGCAAGCTCGGTGCGCAGCCCAACTATGCGCGCGCCGCCACCCTGGCCGAAGTGCAGCAGCTCGGCACCCATGCGCCAATGCGGCTGATTACCGTGGCGCCTGAAATCGCAGGCCACCTGCGCCTGGTGCGCGAGCTGTCCGACGCCGGCATCCGGGTCCAGATCGGCCACACCCTCGGCTCGTACGAAGACGGCGTGGCCGCGCTCGAACATGGCGCGGCCGGCTTCACCCATCTGTTCAATGCGATGAGCCCCTTGCACCACCGCGAACCGGGCATGGTCGGCGCGGCGCTGGCGCATGCGCAGTATGCCGAACTGATTCCCGACCTGTTGCACGTGCACCCGGGCGCGATCAAGGTGGCGCTGCGCGCGATTCCGCATCTGTATTGCGTGACCGATTCAACGGCCGCCACCGGCATGCCCGATGGCGACTACATGCTGGGCCGCCACCGCGTGCAGAAGTGCATGGGTGGCGTGCGCCTGCCCGACGGCACCCTGGCCGGCAGCACGCTGACGATGGACCAGGCACTGCGCAATCTGGTCGCACTGGGGCTGGCGCTGGACGATGCGTCACGCCGCGTGTCCACCTACGCCGCCGATTATTTGGGTGAAACGCAGCGCGGCCGGCTGGCCACGGGCACGTTCGCCGACATGGTGGTGCTCGACCGCGAGCTCCAGATCAAAGCTGTTTATATAGAAGGAGAATTGGTGTGACCTCAATGATGCTGAAAGAAGCTGTATCCGCGGCGGAATGCGTTGCCCTGCAATTGTCGAGCGACGTCGAACGCTACGCGGATCTCGGCCGCAAATTGAGGTCCACCAATTTCGACACCGCGCTGACGATTGCCCGTGGCAGCTCGGACCACGCCGCCAACTACTGCGCCTATCTGATCATGGCGCGCATCGGGCGCGTGGTGGCATCGCTGCCCATGTCGCTGATCACGCTGAACAAGGCGCCCATCGTCACCCGTGACACGCTTGCCATTTCGATTTCGCAGTCCGGCCAGAGCCCTGACGTGGTCGACCCGATCCGCTATTTCCGCCATGGCGGTGCCACCACCGTGGCACTGGTCAATGACATTGCTTCGCCGCTGGCAGACGCCGCCGAATGGGCCATGCCGCTCCACGCCGGCAAGGAACTCTCCGTGGCCGCGACCAAAAGCTTTATCGCCAGCCTGGTCGCCGGCGCCCGCTTGGTCGCACAGTGGCAGAACGACCCGGAGCTGCTGGACGGCCTGAGCGCCCTGCCCGAGGCCCTGCGTGCAGCCACAGAGGTGGACTGGAGCCCTGCCCTTGAGGTGCTGGCGCCAGCGCGCAACATCATGGTGGTGGGACGCGGCATCAGCTTCCCGATCGCGCTCGAAGCGGCGCTCAAGTTCAAGGAAACCTCGGCCCTGCAGGCGGAAGCCTTCAGCGGCGCGGAAATCAAGCACGGGCCGATGGCGCTGATCGAAGATGGTTACCCATTGCTGATCTTTGCGACCCGTGGCCCGACCCAGGCCAGCGTACTGCAACTGGCCAGCGAAATGCGCACGCGCGGCGCCAAGGTCATTCTGGCGGCGCCAAGCGATGTGGCCGAACGCGACCTCACGCTGCCGACGGCCGCCACGCCCGATCTCGACCCGATCGTGGCTGTGCAGGCGTTCTACATCATGGCGGCGAATCTGTCGAAAGCACGCGGCATGGATCCGGACCGTCCGCGCCACCTGAGCAAAGTCACCAAGACCAACTGATTTTTTCACTGCCATCAATGAACATCAAGATACTGCTGACGGCATTGATGGCAATCGGATTGTCGATCCAGGCCGCACTGGCCGCCGATACCAGGATCGAGTTCTGGACCTTCAGCATGAAGCCGCGCTTCACGCCCTACTTCGAGGGCGTGGTGCGCAACTACGAAGCCGCCAACCCGGGCGTCAAGGTGGAGTGGGTCGATTTTCCGTGGGATGTGATCCAGACCAAACTGGTCACCCGCATCGTGGCCGGCACACCGCCCGCGCTGGTAAACCTGAACGTGCCGTGGGCCGATGAATATGCGCGCGACCAGCTGCTTACGCCGATTGACGGCCTGCTTGGCGCATCGCGCGCAAGCTACATTCCCGGCACGCTGCAGGACCTCACTTTTGGCGGCAAGACCTACGGCTTCCCCATGTACAGCAACGTCGCCGTGATCGCCTATAACCGCGACATTTTCAAGGCAGCAAAGCTGACGCGGGGCCCGGCGACCTTCGACGAACAGCTGGCATTTGCCCGCCAGATCGCGCAAACCACCGGCAAGGCCGGCTATGCGCCTGCCCTCTCCAAGATCGACGGCCTGTTCATGTGGCAGGGCCTCAAAGTCATCGACCAGGGCAAGGCCGTATTCAATTCGCCGGCCCACGTGGCGCTCGTGCAAAAACTCGCGGCAACCTACAAGGTCGGCGGCCTGCTCAAGGAAAGCCTGTTCGCCGAGGATAACTTCCCGGCGGTGGTGAACGCCTACAACGGTGGCCGTCTCGGCATGCTGCTGGCGCCGCCGACCGCGCTGCGCCGGATTCAGGCCGACGCCAAGGATATTTATGCGATCAGCGGCATTTCGGCCGCACCACTGGGACCGACCGGGATTGCCGATGGCGGCTGGCTGGTGCACTTCGCCATACCCAAAGGCGTCAAGCCCGCCCTGCTGCCGGCGGTGGGCAAATTTGCGCTGTATCTGACCAACGACGCCAACCAGCTTGCCTTTGCCCGTGAAGCCAGCGTGTTCCCGACCACGGTGAAAGCGGCTGCCGATCCCTTCTTCCTGTCGCTGCCCGCCAATGCCGGCGCGGCCGAACAGGCGGTAGCGGCTGGCGCGCAGTCGATGGTTCACTCGCATACCTTGTATGTGGCGGGAATCGACGACTACGATGAATTGCGCCGCTCGCTGGTGAAAGCGGTCGAAGCCGGCGTCACCGGCAAGCAGGACGTCAAACTGGCGCTCGACCAGGCCGTGGCGATCTGGAACAAGAAACTCGCTTCGCAAAGGCTGCACTGATGGGCGCCCGTCGGCAGCATCACGCATGGCTGTTCTTGGCGCCCGCGCTGGTGCTGCTGGCCGTGTTCTCGTTCTGGCCGGTGCTGTTCGGCTCCTTCCTCGCATTTACCGACTACAGCCTGGTGCGCGAGACTTCCTGGGTCGGACTCGATAACTTCCGCTACATCTTCGATAACGAGATGTTCGTCACGGGTCTGAAAAATTCGCTGCTGTTCCTGCTGATGGTGCCGTTTGTGCAAATCGGCGCGGTGGCGCTGGCGGTGCTGGTGAATAACCGTCTGCCCGGCATCCGCTACTTCCGCGCCGCGTTCTACGTACCGGTGGTGACCACGGTCTCGGTGGTGGGCATCATGTGGGGCTTCATGTTCCATGAACAGGGCACGCTCAATTATGTCTTCATGCAGCTCAAGCTGGTCAACGCGCCGCTCGGCTGGCTCACGGACGACACCCTGGCCCTGTTTGCGATCATGTTCGTCACGCTCTGGCGCGGCCTGGGCTGGTACATGGTGATGTATCTGGCGGCGCTACAGTCGATCCCGGCCGACATGCAGGAAGCGGCCATCCTCGATGGCGCCAATCGCTGGCAGCAATTCTGGAAGATCACGGTCCCGATGCTGCGCCCGACCATCATGGTGTGCACCATCCTGTCGGTGCTGGCCGCGCTCAAGGCTTATCAGGAAGTCGATGTGCTGACCCAGGGCGGCCCGATGAATTCCACCTTCACGGCGCTGTACTACGCCTACGATCAGGGGCTCAAGCATCTGAAGCTGCCGCGCGCGCTGGCGGCCAGCATGGTGGTCTCGATCATCTGCGTCGGCATCGCCCTGCTTTGCCTGCGCTACCTGAAACCGAGGCACCGCTGATGCGCCGCGCTGCCCACTATCTGATCCTGTGCGCGCTGGCCGTGGTCTGCGTGTTCCCGTTCTGGTGGACGCTGGTGACGGCCTTGTCGACCGAGGGCAATGTGTTCGCCTTCCCGCCGACCTTCTGGCCGCGCGCGCCCTCCCTGAGCAATTTCGCCCAGGTGTTCGAGGCGATTCCGGTACTGTCGTTTTTCAAGAACTCCGTGCTGATCGCCGCGCTGACGGTGTTCTGGAAGCTGACCTTGTGTTCACTGGCCGCCTACCCGCTGGCACGCATGCAGTTCCGCGGCCGCAAACTGGTGTTCGGGATCATCCTGGCGACGCTGGTGCTGCCCTCGGAAGTCAACTTCCTGGTCAACTTCATCACCGTTACCAAATTGAGCCTGGTCGACACTTACACTGGCGTGATTTTGCCGAACGTGGTGACGGCGGTGGCGATCCTGCTGCTCAAGCAGGCGTTTGAAGAAGTACCGCAGGATCTGATCGATGCGGCGCGCGTGGACGGTGCCAGCGAATGGATGATCTTCACACGCATCATGCTGCCGCTGATCTCGCCCTGGCTGGCCACCGTCGGCATCCTGACCGCCGTCGAGGCATGGAACGAATATATCTGGCCATCGATCGTGATGAGCAAACCCGATGAATTCCCGCTCTCGGTGGGCGTGCTGTACCTGCGCGGCACCTTTGGCAGCAGCACCCGCGTGATCGCGGCCGGCACCGTGCTGACCATATTGCCGACGCTGGCGGCCTTCCTGTTCACCCAGCGCTTCTTCATGCGCGGCATGGATGGAGCGGTCAAATGAACGAGTTCGCAGGCATGGCCGGCCAGCTGATCATGATCCGTTTTCCCGGCACCGAACTCGATGCCGCCACGGCGGCCTTCCTGCGCGAGAACCGCATCGGCGGCGTTTGCCTGTTCCGGGGGAACATGGTCAATCAGGCCCAGCTCACACACCTGATCGCCGACCTGCGCGTGGCGATGGGGCCGGAGGCACTGATTGCCATCGACCAGGAAGGCGGCGCCGTGGTGCGCGCCACCTGGCTTCCGGCGCCGCCATCGGCCATGGCCCTGGGCGCCGCCAACGATGCCAGCCTGGCGCGCAGCGTCGGCGCGGCGGTGGCGCGTGGGGTGAAAGCACTGGGCTTCAACTGGAACTTCGCACCGGTCCTGGACCTGAACAACAATCCCGACAATCCCGTGATCGCGGAACGCTCCTTCGGCGCCGATCCCGAGCGCGCGACCGAACTGGCACTGGCCTGGATGGAAGGCAGCCACTCGGAAGGCGTGGCCTGCTGCGTCAAGCACTTTCCCGGGCACGGCGATACCCACGTCGATTCGCACCGCGATCTGCCGCTTGTGAACAAGCCGCTCGAGGCGCTTGAAGCATTCGAGTTCAAGCCCTTTCGCATGGCCGGCAATCGCGCCCCCCCCTGATGACGGCCCACATTGTGTATCCGGCGCTGGACGACATTTATCCCGCCACGATGTCACGCCGCATCCTGCACAATCTGCTGCGCGAGGAATGGGCGTACCGGGGCGTGATCATCACCGACGGCATGGACATGCATGCAATTGCCGACACCTTCGGCCCTGGCGTTGCTGCCGTGCGCGCCCTGCTGGCCGGCGCCGACATGGTCATGGCGCTAGGTACGGCCGCGACGCAGGCCGACACCATCGAGGCCATTGCAGACGCCATCGCCAGCGGCGTGCTGCCGATGGTCGACATCAACCGCCGCAAAGCGCGCCTCGCCGCCCTGGCCGCGACCTATCCGAGCAGAGCGCGTGCGTATATGGAGGACGCCGCCGACCGCCTTGTGATGGCCCATGCCTGGCGTCGCGCCCTGACTGCCTACGCCAATCCACAGCGCCCGCCCGCCGGGGCCGCCGTCCGGCTGGTCGTGCGCCAGGATACGGTCAGTGATGGCGTCTCAGAGGCGGGCGTGCCGGCCGCGGTGGTCGCCACCTCCCTTGGCCGCCTGTACGACGTCGATCTGGTGACCTATGCCGATGCTGAAACGTTCGACTGGCGCGCTCTGCCCGCCGATGGCCGCTTCACGATCCTGGCCTCGACCTCGCGCCTGCGTTACGGACCGAACGCGCGCCGCAGCTGGAAACCGGATCTGCACCTGGCCCTGTGGAACCCATATCAGGCGCTCGACATCGACGCCCCCGCATTGATTACTTACGGCTTTGCCGCACCGGCCCTGGACGCGGTGGACGCGTGGCTGGCCGGCTCGCTGGAAGCGCAGGGCATTTGCCCGGTCCCCGGTTTCAACTGAATATCGCAGAAAAACAAGAGAGAGACTGATGAAAAACGAGAACGACGCCGTGCGCAGCCCTTCGCTCTGGGTTCCAAGCCTTTACCTGGCCCAGGGATTGCCCTTCTTCGCGGTGATGCTGCTGGCCGGCCAGATGCTCAAGAGCCAGGGCCTGGCAAACGATGAAATTACCCATTGGACCACCTGGATCGGCTTTGCCTGGATCTTCAAACCGCTCTGGAGTCCGTTCATGGAACTGGCCAGCAGCAAGAAGAAGATGGTCGTGATCTTTGAACTGGCCGGCGGCGTCGCCCTGGCGCTGGTCGCGCTGTCGCTGCACATGCCGTTCTGGTTTGCCGCCTGCATCGGCATGCTGGCAGTCGTTGCGATCTGCGCTTCGACCCATGACATCGCCTGCGACGGCCTGTACATCGCTTCGCTCGATGAAAAACGGCAGGCGGAGTACGCCGGCTGGACCGGCACCTTCTTTAACGCCGGCCGCTTCATCGCGTCCGGCGGCTTGCTCAGCCTGGCTGGCCAGCTGGAAAAAACCAACGGCGTGGTCACTGCATGGACGGTGATTTACTCAATCCTTGGCGCGATGATGATCCTGCTCGGACTGTATAATTTGTGGGTCCTGCCGACGGCTAAGAATCCGGTCAGCGCCAACAATACCGCCCGTGCGATTGCGCGCACGCTGCGTGAAGTCATTGTCGAATACTTCAAAAAGCCCGGCATCTGGGTCTCGGTCCTGTTCATCATTCTGTTCCGCGCTGGCGAAGCCCAGGTTCAGACCATCGGCCCGCTGTTCCTGCGCGAAGCACGCAATCTTGGCGGACTGGGGCTGACCACGACCGAAGTGGGCGCCGTGTACGGCACTGTCGGTACGGTCGCCTTCATCGTCGGCAGTATCGCCGGCGGCTACTTCACCTCGTGGCTGGGTCTGCGCCGCGCAATCTTGCCACTGATTCTGGCGGTTAATCTGCCCAACGCGGTGTTCTACGCGCTGTCGATGACCCAGCCCACCAACATCGTGATGATCGGCGCAGGCCTGAGTCTGGAGATGTTCGGCTATGGTTTCGGCTTCGTTGGCCTGATCCTCTACATGATGCAGGTCGTCGCGCCCGGCAAATACCAGACCGCCCACTACGCCCTCTCGACCGGCATCATGCAACTCGGTTTTGCGCTCTTCAAGTACTACAGCGGCGATATTCAGATCGCCCTCGGCTATCAGCATTTCTTCCTGTGGGTGATGGTGTGCGCGATCCCGGTTGCCGTCATGTCGCAGTTCATTCCAATGAGCGCAAGCCAGAAGAATGAACCGCGTCCGGAGCACGCCGGTGCTGAAGCAAAAGTGGTCTGACGATGGCAAGTCTTCAGCTTAATAACATCAGCAAGCACTACGACGACAAGCAGACCGTCATCCACGGCGTCGACCTCGAGATCGCCAATGGCGAGTTCGTGGTCTTTGTCGGTCCCTCGGGCTGCGGCAAGTCGACCCTGCTGCGCATGATCGCCGGCCTGGAAGAAATCAGCGGCGGCGAGCTGCACATCGGCGGCCAGCTGGCCAACGACATCGCCCCGGCCAAGCGCGGGCTGGCGATGGTATTCCAGTCGTACGCGCTGTACCCGCACATGACGGTGTTCGAGAACATGGCGTTCGCGCTACGGCTGGCAGGCCAGAAAGGGGCGCAGCTGAACGAGGCGGTGCAGCGCGCCGCCGCCATCCTGCAGATCGGCCATCTCCTCGAACGCAAACCCAAGGAACTGTCCGGCGGCCAGCGCCAGCGCGTGGCGATCGGACGCGCCATCGTGCGCAAGCCGGGCGTGTTCCTGTTCGATGAACCGCTGTCGAACCTGGACGCCAGCTTGCGCGTGCAGATGCGGGTGGAGCTCAGCCGCCTGCATCAGGAGCTCAAGTCCACCATGATTTATGTGACCCACGATCAGGTCGAGGCCATGACTCTGGGCCAGCGCATCGTCGTCATGAACGGCGGGCGCATCGAGCAGGCCGGCACCCCGCACCAGCTCTACAACCACCCAGCCA
>DASWMN010000029.1:0-16725 GCA_036399735.1 Telluria sp.
GTCAGGTCGATCTGCAAGGGGGTGATCGAAATGTCGCCATGGGCGGTGGCGTGGAAGTCGGTGCCCTCGCCCGCGTCGAGGCAGGCGCCCGGCGGGCCGATCCAGAAAATGTCGCGGCCGCGCGGATCCTGGGCGCGGATCACCGGTTCGGCCTGGTGGCGGCGCCCCAGGCGGGTGGCGCGCAAGGCGCCCATGGCCTCGTACGGCAGGTTCGGGATATTCACGTTCAGCAGGAACGGCGACGGCAAGCCGTCGAAGCGGCGCTGCACAATGTCGCACGCAACGCGGGCCGCGGCATCGACATGCTCCCAGCCGTGCGCGACCTGCGAGAAGGCAATCGCCGGGATACCGAACAGATAGCCTTCGGTAGCGGCCGCGACGGTGCCCGAGTACAGGGTGTCGTCACCCATGTTCTGCCCATTGTTGATGCCGGAAACAATCAGGTCGGGACGGTGGTCCAGCATGCCGGTCAGGGCGATGTGGACGCAGTCGGTGGGCGTGCCATTGACGAAGTAGAAGCCGTTGGCCGCCTGCTGCACCGACAGGGGCCGGTCGAGCGTCAGGGAATTGGAGGCGCCCGAACGGTTGCTGTCAGGCGCGACGACGACAATATCGGCGATCGTTGCAAGCGCCCCGGCCAGGGCTGCCAGACCCGGGGCGAGGTAGCCGTCATCATTGCTAATCAGAATTCTCATGCAGCGATTTTACCTGAAGCAACGGTTGCATCGCTCTCCTGCTCACAAGATTTTCTCGTCCGCAACACACCTAGAGGATGGTCGCGGCGCGCCCTCCCGCCACTTCCTTGAGTGCCTCTTGCAACGATGACACCTCATCTTGTGCAAACGACAGCAAGGCATCCTTGTCGTTGTCCTGCAAATAGACTTGCTTGATCATGGCGACCCCACGCAGGCGCAGTGGATTGGCCGCGTTCGGCCGCAGCACCGACTGGCGCAGGCTGTCGGCCAGTTCGCGCGCCTCGCGCTCGCTGCGGTTGTCGATCAGCTGCTGCAACTGGGCCAGTTTGTGGCCCAGCGTTTCGGCCTGGTTCGGATTGTCGCGGCCGTCGAGGATGGAGGCGCGCAATCCCATGGCGCCGGCATGCGAATCGTGCGGACCGGCCGCCACGCCGCGGTTGCTGATCAGGCGGGCACTGCCGGCGAGCACCGACTCCTCGAGCTTGCGCGCGTCGACACTGTGGCCCTGGCGCGACAGCGTGGTGGCCAGCGCCTTTTTACAGTGCAGGGTGTGCAGGTCGTCCACCCCATGCACGCGTTCATGAACACTTAGCAACTGCTGTTGCAAACGGCGCGCCGCGTCGAGGTCGCCGTGGTCGCCGTAGTCGCTGAGCATCGATGCTAGCCGCAGCTGGATCGAGAGGGTGTCGGGATGCTCGGCACCGAGGCGCCGTTCGCGCCCGGCGGCCAGCGCTTCAAGCACCTTGCGCACGCCGTCGATATCGCTTTGGGCGGCCAGGATTTCAGCGAGCTGTTCGCGCGCTTCGAGGGTGAGCGGGTGATCGTTGCCGACGTGCCGGTCGCGCGCGTCGACCACGCCTTCCTGCAGCTTGCGCGCATGGTTCAGGTCGCCTAATTCGTACAGCAGCATGGCCAGCTGCTGGGCGCAGCGCAGGGTGTCGGCGTGTTCCTCGCCCAGCAGCCGTTCGCGCCCTTCGAGCACACGTTCGTAGACCATGCGCGCACGCGAGAATTCGCCGCGCCGGGTCAGGGTTTGCGCCTGCCCGGCCAGGCTGTCGAGCGTCATGGCGCTGGCCGGACCGAACAGGCGCTCGCACTCGCCGATGACCTGTTCATGCAGATTGAGGGCACGCTCGAATTCGCCCAGCGCGGCCAGGGTGGCGGCCAGCGCGGCGCGCGCGGCCAGGGTGTCGGGATGGTCGGGGCCAAGCAGGCGCACACAGTCCTCGACCAGCAGTTCGTGCAGGAAGCTGGCCTCGGGCAGCTTGCCGCTGTCGCGCAGCAGCGCGGCCAGATGGCTGCGGCTGCGGCGCGTGTCGGGATGGTCCTCCCCCAGCACGCGCTGGCGCAGCGACAGGCATTCTTCGAAACAGGCCAGCGCCTGGGGCTGCCTGCCCTGCGCCTGGTACAGCAGACCGAGGGTATTGAGGTCGTGCGCCAGCGGCAGCGAAATGGCGCCGCCCACGCAATCGCCGAGCATGGCGCGCGCGCCGGCAATCGCATCGACCAGCCGCACTTCCTCCAGCGACTGCCAGGGAAAGCGCCCTTCCGCCAGCCAGGCCAGCAAGGTCTCGAAGGTGCGCGCCAGCGAAAAGCGGTCGGCTTCGCGCGCGGCCATGGCGGGCAGCTGGTCGCCGCCGGACATGGCATTGGTCTGCTGCAGCTGGACCTCGTTGAAATAGCTCTCGAGCGAAAGTTGCGACAGGCTGTAGCACTGGCGCAGCAGTTTTTCCAGCAGCGGCTGATAGCCGGGCAGACCGCGCTGGGGATCGCCGCGGCGCCACTGGATGCGCCGCTCGCAGTCGGCGCTGTCGATCGAGGAAGGCAGCGGATAGACCAGCAGCGGGCGCTGCTCTTCCTCGTGGCTGCAGCGGTAATCGATGGCGCGCGTGACCACGCCGGACAGGCCGTCGAGGCTGCGCTGGTTCGGTGTGAACAAGGTGACCAGGCGCGACGGCAGCAAGGTGGTGCAGATGCTGACCGCGGCAGAACGGCCGCTGCGCGCGTCGACCAGCACATGCCGGAAGCGGCGCGCCAGGTGCTCGCCAAAACAGCGGAACAGGGCCGGACAGGCATCGAACAGGCCATCCCAGTCCATCTGGTCGGCGCGCTCGCCGTAGCTGTCGTCAAACATGCCGGCGCGCATCAGGTACAAGGGACGGCTGGCGTCGACCCGCTCGACGTACAGTTCCCAGTCGACCGCTTCGAGCACCTGGCGCGCGAGCGCGGTATCGTCGGCGGCGGCCGGGCCGCGCCCCAGCCCGTGCAGGTAGTCGCGGCAAGCCTGGAAATATTCCAGCAGGCCGGGCGCGGCGGCGTGGCGCCCGAAATGGTGATGCAGACCCGGGGATTCGGTATCCCAATCGATCATCAGTACCGGCACGGTGGCGTTGGCCCGCCCCGCCAGCAGTACTGCTGTGTTCGACAGCGCAATGCTGCGCGCCGTTCCGCTCTCGAAAGAGTAAAACGTGGTCACCTCGCCGGGAGCGGTTATCGGCGGCAGTGTAATGCGTTTGAGTTCCATTAATGCTCCTCTATTTTTTTGGAAAAGTCAGATCCGGCAGATCGCGCCATTCAGGTGGGACATCGGGGAGCACGAATTGGTTGCAGTCATGTCCCACTGGCGTGTACCTTTTTTGGTACTGATAGTGAATAACGATCCGCTCAACAATCTTCTTAATGTCCGGCAGAAAATCAGGATTTGACTTCAGGTCGCTGGTTGCCATCGTGAAATGCGAAAAGTCCACGTACAGGCTCGAATTGGTAATTTGTGGTGGCAGGCGGCCGGGATGCATGGTCATGATCACGGGAATGATCAAATGACTGGGCATGGGGTACCACTGGCCGCGCTCCTGCTCCAGCATTTGCATGGCCGCGTATTCGCGCCGGGTATAACCGTGCGCCTCGTACTTCGGGGTGTAAATCAGAATCATGGACACGCTTTCGCACAGGGCGCGCGCGATCCGGCGGTCGATGTCGTCGCCGCCGCCAAGCTGTTCGGTGTCGATGAACAACTCGTCTTCGTTATCGAAATACGGCTCCAGATAGCAGCGGATCGCATCCGACAGGGCAGCCTTGAACTTGTTCATCAGTTCGTAGCGGCCGTGGGCATAACTGAAGAAACAGCCGTAACGGATTGCCATCTCGTCCTCCCTGTGTCGAATGTGCGGACCGGCGCGCTCGCCGCATCGACTTTAACAAGCTCGTCATTTGCAGTCTTGCGTTCCCGCAAAGTGGCCAAATCAGGCATAATCAAAAAAAATCTAACGGTCGTACTATTTTCTTAAAACACAGGAGACGCCAATGAAAGCCGTGGTTTGCAACGCATGGGGAATGCCCGACACACTCGTGATCCAGGACTTGCCCGATCCCCAGCCCGGCGCGGGCCAGGTCGCGCTCGATGTGATGGCAGCCGGCGTCAACTTTCCCGATGTCCTGATCATTCAGGGCAAGTACCAGTTCAAGCCTGAACTCCCCTTCACGCCGGGCAGCGAACTGTCGGGTGTGGTGCGCGCGGTGGGCGATGGCGTGACGGCTTTCAAAGCCGGCGACAAGGTGATTGCCTTCACCGCCCAGGGCGCGTTCGCGCAGCAGATCGTGGTCCCCGTGCAAGCCCTGATGCCAATGCCGCCCGGCATGGACTTCGATACCGCAGCCGCCATCACCCTCACCTACGGCACCTCGCACCACGCGGTGGTCGACCGCGCCGCGCTCAAGGAAGGCGAAACCATGCTGGTGCTGGGCGCGGCGGGCGGGGTCGGCCTGGCTGCCATCGACATCGGCAAGGCGCTGGGCGCGCGCGTGATTGCCGCGGCCTCGAGCGAAGAAAAGCTGGCCGTGTGCCGCGCCCATGGCGCCGACGCCACCATCAACTACAGCACCGAAGATCTGCGCGAAGCGATCAAGGCTGCCACTGGCGGCAAGGGTCCGGACGTGATCTACGATCCGGTCGGCGGCATCTACGCCGAACCGGCCTTCCGTTCGATCGGCTGGCGTGGGCGCTATCTGGTGGTGGGCTTTGCCAACGGGGAAATCCCCAAGCTGCCGCTGAATCTGACGCTGCTCAAGGGCGCCTCACTGATGGGGGTATTCTGGGGTGAATTCGCCAAGCGCGAGCCGAAGGCCAACATGGCCGCGATGCGCCAGCTGATGGGCTGGCTGGCGGAAGGCAAGATCAGGCCGCATATTTCAGGCCGCTATGCGCTCAAGGATACGGCGGCCGCGCTGAACGACATGGCGGCGCGCAAGGTCACGGGCAAAGTAGTGATTCAGCCCGCGCAATAAACACGGCGTCCTCGCGGCGGCTGCCGCGAGGATGAACGTGGATCAGTTTTTAGGCTGGAAGGCGCCGGCCAGCACGGTATTGTCGAACGCGCCGCCGGTGTTGCCACCCGATGCATAGCGATACAAGGCCGCGGAATAGATGCCCGACAACGCGCTCTGGATCAGGCCGCCCACCAGCAGTAGCGCGATCGCGCACACTACCACCAGCACCACCAGCACATTGCTGCCCAGCGCCACCGCGCCTGCCACCAGGGCCAGGCCACCGAGCACGAGGGCAAAGTACAACAGACCGAAGAAGGTGCTCATGCCGGCCTGGCCGATCACGTTCTCACCCCAGGTCCGCTTGAGCAGGGACGCGCTGTCCTTGATCGATTCGATCGGTCCCTTGTCGCTGCTGACCAGTACCGGCACCACCAGGAAGGTGGCGATGGTCCAGCCCACGCCCAGCATGCCGACGATGATGCGGCCGAGGAAACCAACCCGTTCCTGAATCGCGCGCAGCACCACGCCGACGGTGGCGGCAATCACCGCGTAGCCGAGAATCGAACCCAGGCGGCTGTTGGCGACCTTGAGGCCGTCGGACAGGGTCGGCACGCCGCCATCCATGCGGATCATGGCCGCGCCCACCAGCGCCACGTTGAAGTAGAAGATCACGAAATACTGGACCACGTAAAACAGGAATCCGGTCGAGTAGATCATCGCGTTGTTGCCCTTGATGTGATCGAAGGCATGCAGGCCAAACATTGGCAGCGCGAAGCACAGCACGACCAGCAGCGAGGCCAGGCCGGAAATGAGGGGGAAGACCAGCAGCTGGCTATCCTGGCGCAATACGGTGGCGCTGGCTTTGACAAGGTCGAAGCTGCGTGTAAGACGGTCGAACATGGCGCTCTCCTGAGGGGACGAAATGTGGTGATCCGGCATGCGAACATGCCAACGATGCACAAAATATCACGTTCCTGCAGGAAATGCGACGGTAAAATCGTGGGTGGACTGCCGCGTGCCGTCAGCGCGTCATGCGTGCGCGCTGGCGGTAAGGATTGAAGTTCACGGCTTATCTGGCCTGCTCGGCAATCCAGCCATTGATCCGCGTCTCCAGCAGTCCGAGCGGCAAACTGCCTTCGGCCAGCACCGCGTCGTGGAAGCGCGCCAGCTGGAATTTGGGACCGAGCGCCTTGGCCGCGCGTTCACGCAGTTCGCCGATCTTGAGCGCACCCACTTTGTAGCCCAGGGCCTGCCCTGGCCAGGCCATGTAACGCTCGGTGGCGTTGATGGCGCTGTCCTTGGTGTCGCCGGCCTGGTCAACCAGATAGTCGACCGTCTGCGCGCGGCTCCAGCCCTTGGCATGCAGGCCGGTGTCGACTACCAGGCGGGCGGCGCGGCGCAGATCGAGCATCAGGAAGCCAGCGTAGGCATTCGGATCCTCGTACAAGCCCATCTCTTTGCCGAGCGACTCGGCATACAGGGCCCAGCCCTCGATGTAGGCGTTGTTGCCGCCGAATTTACGGAACTTCGGCACCGGCAAGTCCTGCTGCTTGGAGAGCTGGAAATGGTGGCCGGGATTGCCTTCGTGCAGGAACAGCGCCGTCATCTTGGTGCTGGCGTAATCGGCCGGATCGGGGATCACGGCCCAGAACATGCCGGGACGCGAACCATCGGCCGCCGCGCCCGTGTAATGGTCGGACGCGGTATCGCGCGACAAGGCAGGCTCGGCGCGGATCTCGAGCGGCGCCTTGGGCAGCGTGGCGAACAGCTGCGCCAGCTTGGGCTGGATGCGCGCGTTCAGATCCCGGTAGGCCTGCAGCACCGCTTCGTCGGTTTTGAACGGGCGATACTTCTGCTGCTCGCCCAGCCAGCGCGGCAGGCCGGCCGCCACGCCGCTGTAGCCGAGCTTGGGCCCGAGCTTGGCCAGTTCGGCGTGAATGCGCGCCACTTCGGCCAGGCCGATGCGGTGAATCTCGTCCGGCGTCAGGTTGCTGGTGGTTTGCACCGCCACCCAGTTCTGGTACCAGGCGGCGCCGTCCGGCAAAGCGCCCCAGCCCGCGCTCTCGCGTGCGGCTGGCAGGTAATCGTTTTCCAGGAACACGGCCAGCTTGCGCAGCGATGGCAAGACCTTCTCGCGCACCGTGTTGGCATATGCGCCTTTCAGGCGGGCCTTTTCACCGGCGCTGAAACTGGCAGGCAGCTTGTGGATCGGGGTGTAGAAGTCGCTTTTCTCGACCTTGGCGCCCGCCAGCGCCTTGATTTGTGGCAGCAGTCCCGTCACCAGGGCCTTGGGCAGCACGATCTTGTCGCGCATGCCGATCCGCATGTTGGCAATGGCCGCGTCTATCCACTGCGGCAGCGCGTCGATGCGCTTCTGGTATGCCTGGTACTGCGCCACCGTGGTCAAGGGCTGCGAACTCTGGCCGCCGCCGAAATTGGCCAGCACCACCGGCACGCTGTCCATGTGCGTCATCGGCATCAGGTAATCCTTGAACGGTTCCATGCGCAGCAAGGCGGCTAGTTCGAAGGCGAGAATATCGAAGGTCGTCACATCGGCCGCTGCCAGCTTGCTGCGGTCGATCCGCGTGAGCGCTTCGTGCATCTCGTGCAGCATGGCGTACTGGCGCGCGCGCACGGCCGGCACCAGGGTCATCGGCAGCAGATCGTCAAAGCGGTTGTCCCCCGAGAAGGTGGCGTTGAGCGGCTCGAAACGCGCCTGCGCCTCGTAGTATTTGTCGGCCAGCGCGGCCAGCTGCTGCGCTGCGCTCTCGCCCTGCACTGCCTCGGCCGCGTGCACGCGCGGCGCATGCGCCGTCAATCCCGCCCCCGCCAGCGCCGCTGCCAGTACCACCGCTTTGAACATCGCCATGTCTATTCCTCTGTGCTTGCTTGCTGCGGTTGGAAGAACGCCACCACGTCCGCTTCCAGGCGGGTGCGTTTGAATGATGGCAAGCTTTGCCAGACCCGCTTGCCGTACGATTTGCTGATCAGGCGCGGGTCGCAGATCATCAGCACGCCGCGGTCGGTTTCATCGCGGATCAGGCGCCCTGCCCCCTGCTTGAGGTTGATGATCGCTTCCGGCAGCGTATGGTGCATGAAGCCGTTCATGCCCTGCTTTTCCATGACGTCGATGCGGGCTGCCAAAACCGGATCGTCGGGCGGCGCGAAGGGCAGCTTGTCGATGATCACCAGCGACAGCGCATCGCCGCGCACGTCCACGCCTTCCCAGAAACTCTGGCTGCCCACCAGCACGCCGTTGCCGGCGTTGCGGAAGGAGTCGAGCAACTCGGTGCGGCCGCGCTCGCCCTGCACGAACAGGGGGAAATCCAGGCCGCGCTTGGCGAACTCGTCGCGCAACCGTTCGGACACCTGCTTGACCGCGCGAATGGTGGTGCACAGGAAGAAGGTGCGCCCGCCTGCCGCCTCGATCACGGGCAGGGCCGCGTCGATCACGGCGTCGGTGTAGCCGAAGGAATTCGGTTCCGGCAAGCCGTTCGGCACGTACAGCAAGCCTTGCTGCTCGTAATTGAACGGGCTGGGCCAGGTTTGCGCCGGTTCGCCCGCCAGTCCCATCTGGTTCGAGAAATGCTTGAAGTCGTTCTTGACCGCCAGCGTGGCCGAGGTAAAGATCCAGCTGCGCGGCGTGCCTTCGCGCTGGTTGGTAAAGATGGGCGCGATCGACAGCGGCGTCTTGTGCAAATGCAGGGAGGAAGAAAATGCCTCCACCCACAGGACCGCCTGGTCGCCTTCGACCACCTTGCCCTTGCCATCCTGTTTCCAGCCATCGAGCGAGGCTGCCAGTTCGACCGCGCGCACGCGCACTTGTTCCAGCGTCTCGGCGCGGGCGGCGTTTTCTTCCAGCACGTCGATCATCTCGGCCAGCTTCTGCTTGAGGTTCTCGAGGGCTGGGAAAAAGTCGGAGGACGGCATGATCTGCGCCAGCGACATGCGCATGATGTCTTGAGGGAAGGTCAGGCGCAGGTCGCGCGCGGCCTTTTCCACCACCGTGACCGTCCTGGCCCAGTCCGGGCCACCACGTGCGTGGGCCAGGCCCTCGGCCAGTACGTCGCGGCACAGTTCCAGGATCTGCGAAGTCGATACCGTCTGCCCGAAGAACAGGGTGGCGGTATCGGGCAGCTGGTGCGCTTCGTCGAAGATGATGGTGTTGGCCGACGGCAGCAGCTCGGCCACGCCGGTATCCTTCAGCGCCACATCGGCAAAGAAAAGATGGTGGTTGACCACCACCACGTCGGCCTGCTGCGCCTCGCGCCGCGCCTTCATGACGAAGCAATCCTGGTAGTACTGGCACTCGGTGCCCATGCAGGTGTCGCGGGTCGAGGTGACCAGGTTCCAGATCTGCGCGTTCTCGGGCACCTTGGCCAGCTCGGCCTTGTCGCCGGACGTGGTCATCTTGATAAAGCGCGAGATCTCGCGCAGATTGCCGACATCGTCGCGCGAGGTCATGCGGCCGTTCTGCAAGGTCCGTTCGAGGTGGTAATGGCACACATAATTCGAGCGGCCTTTCAGCAGCGCCACCGAGACGGGGGCGCGCAAGGCAGCGCGGACCGTCGGAATGTCGCGCAGAAACAACTGATCCTGAAGATTTTTGGTACCCGTCGAGACAATGGTTTTACCGCCCCACAGCAGCGCCGGGACCAGGTAGGCGAAGGTCTTGCCGGTGCCTGTACCGGCCTCGGCGATCAAAGTGGTCTGGTCGGCAATCGCCTGGGCGATGGCTTTGGCCATCTCGGTTTGCGAGCGGCGCGGGCTGAAACTGCCGACGGCAGGCGCGAGCGGACCGCCGGCGCTGAACAGGCGGTCGATCTCGGCATCGTATTTGCCGACAGGCGTGCCTGCAGGCTCGGCGTCGGCGTTGGCGTCATTGCGGGCCGGAGGCGCGCTGTTTGAATCGGTCAAGGTGGCGTTTCAGTGGTGCGAGAACGGATCAGGCCGGTACGTCCGGCACCAATTGCATTTTCAACAAGGTGATATGGTCTTTCAGCTGCAACTTGCGCTTTTTGAGGCGGCGCAGTTGCAACTGGTCGTGGTGTCCGTCCAGGATTAACATGTCTATGACCGCATCCAGGTCGCGATGTTCCACATCGAGCTCGATCAGTCGGCGCTGGATTTCTTGGACGTCAGTCATGGCGGTGAGGTTCCCAGCAGGTATATTTCATTATTGGCATTGGTGCGGAGCAGGAAGCGCATTACAATCGGTAACAATTCGTGTCGCTTAGTAAATAGTCTCCACTTGCAACATTTGGCCTTCCCGGTGCATAGTTTAATATACGCCGACGTTGCCGCCAATATAGATTGATGGCTAGAGAAAAAAGCAATATGGTAACGCAGCCGGGACACATCTCAAGTTTATGACACCATACAAGCTAGAAGCAGGCACTGCCCAGCACATCGGCAGCCGCCCGCAACAAAATGACCGTACTGCCCTGTTCACCGGCGCGCGCGCGCCCGGTTTCGTGCTGGCCGTACTGACAGACGGATTGCTGGGCGGTTCCGCCGCTTCCGAGCAGGTTTTGCACACGGCCAAACTGGTCTTCGATGAGTTCAAGCCGGGCGACAATCCGAGCAATGAGCGTCTGGGCGATCTGCTGCGCGAAATCGTGCACGAAACCCACATGATCATCAAGATGAATTCGTTCACCACCAAGATCGAAGCGCACTGCAGTTTCGTCGGTCTGATCATCACGCCGGACGGCCGTGCCGTCTGGGGGCACGTGGGCGATTCGCGCCTGTACCACTTCGTCAAGTCGGAGTGCGTGTTGCGGACCAACGATAGCGCCTACATCGATCACCTGGTTGCCACCGACAAGCTGCCGCTGGAAGCGGCCAAGAACCACCGTCATTCGAAGTTGCTGCTCAACGTACTGGGCAACAGCCGCAAAGAACCATTTACCACCATCGGCGTGCACGAGAATGTGGTCGCCGGCGACAGCTTCCTGCTGTGCACCGACGGCCTGTGGCACTTCTTCACCGACCGCGAACTGGGCGCCGTGACCAGCAAGGCGACCCCGCGCACCGCCTCCGAAATGTTGATCAACAAGGCCAACGAGCGCGCCCAGGGCAAGGGCGACAACTGCACCATGGCGATCATCAAGTTCGTCAAGCTGCCCAAGGAAGAGAAAAACTACACTGTCGAGAAGATGCGCCGGGCTGTGTAAGTAGCAACTGCATGAAAAAACGCCGCCTCGCGAAAGCGCGTGCGGCGTTTTTTTTCGGCAGCGGTTTTTATTTCGCCGGATCGGCGGCGCGGGCTGCTTTCTCGGCCTTTTCCGCTTTTTTCTTGGCCACCTTCAGCTGGCGCTGCGCCGATTCCAGCTTGCGCGCCTCGAACGCCTGGGCATTGGCTGCGCGCTTGGGCGCCTCGGCCTGTTCACGCGCGGCGTTACGCGCCAGCTTGGCGTCCTGCGCGGCCTGGCGTTCCGCCAGCGACGGACGTGGCGCCACCGGCTTGCGCACCGGCGCCGCCTTGGGCACTTCCGGTGGCGCTGCAGCGGCGCGCGCCTCCCCTTCCTCGAACTCCTTGACGGCCACCTCGACGTCGCGATCGCGCTGGTCGACCGCGGCCTTGCGCCGGAAATGCTCGGCTTCCACCTCGATGGCGCGCTGGTAAGCCAGCTCGCCACGGCGTTTTTCCTTGGCTTCGTCCAGACAGCTGTTGACGAAGAACTTGGTGTAGCACACGCGTTCGCTGGCGCTGAACTCGGCCTCGATGGCAGCGCGGTCGACTTTGACTTTCTCGAGGCGGGCAGTGGCATCGGCGACCGAGTTCGATGGCGCCACGACGGGCGTGATGTTCGGGGGCAGCAGCACGGTGGTGCAGGCGCCCAGGCCGGCCGCACAAGCGGCGAGCGCCGCGCCGCGCAGGGTGCGCAGTACAAATCCTTGCTTCATTTTTTCTTATCCTTTAAAGCTGGTCAGGCCAGCGACTCGGCCGCGCTGCGCCGTTCCGCGTCCATGTATTCACGCGATTGCATTTCAATGATACGCGAGACGGTGCGATGAAACTCATTCGAGAGCGTGCCTTGCGTGTACAGCTCTTCCGGCACCACCTCGGCCGACATCAGCAACTTGACCTTGTGATCGTAAAACACGTCGATCAGCCAAGTGAAGCGGCGCGCCTCGGAAGACTGGGCGGCCGACATGGCCGGAATACCGGACAGGATCACGGTATGGAAACGGCTGGCCAGTTCCAGGTAGTCATTCTGCGAGCGTGGACCGCCGCACAGGGTGACGAAATCGAACCAGATGATGCCGCCGGCGCGGCGCAGGGCGTGAATCTCGCGGCCCTCGATACGCACGTGCGGGTCTTCATCGGCCACCTCGGCGATTTTGGCGTAGGCGGTGCGCAGCGCCTGGTCGGCGGCCGCGCCCAGCGGGGTGTAGTAGCTTTCCACCTGTTCCAGCGCACGCTTGCGGTAGTCGGTGCCGGCATCGACGTTCATCACGTCGAGCTTTTCCTTGATCAGCGCGATGGTCGGCAGCATGCGGTCGCGGTGCAGGCCATCCGGGTACAGCAGGTCCGGGTCGTAGTTCGACGTCATGACGAAAGACACACCGTTATCGAACAGCGCCGACAGCAGGTTATACAGAATCATCGCGTCGGCGATGTCGGAAACGTGGAATTCGTCGAAACAGATCAGGCGGTATTTTTTGGCGATGTTGCGCGCGACATCGTTGAGCGGGTCGGCGATGCCCTTCATGTCGTCCAGCTGGCGGTGCACGTCGCGCATGAATTCGTGGAAGTGCACGCGGGTCTTGCGCACCACCGGAACCACGGAATAGAAGCTGTCCATCAAGAAGGACTTGCCACGGCCGACGCCACCCCACAGGTACACGCCGCGCGGTACGTCAGGTCGATTGATCAGGCGCTTGAAGGTGGAAGAACGCTGCCCGCGGTAATCCACCCACTCCTCGTAATAGCGCTGCAGCCGGTCCACCGCGCGCTGCTGGGCGGGATCGGACTGGTAACCGCGCTGGGCCAGGGAATGCTGGTAGTACTCTTGGACGTTCATTGGGGACGCTTCATGGAACTGCAGGAAATGAATGGAGACAGCTTAAAACGACATCGCCCTCGCGAAGGCGGGGGCCATAGCATATCACCGATGCTATAGGCCCCGCTTCGGCGAGGGCGAGGTCGCTTTAGAAGTTCAGCGAACGCTTGTCGATGGCCAGCGCGGCTTCCTTGGTCGCTTCCGACAGCGATGGGTGCGCGTGGCAGATGCGCGCGATGTCTTCGGCCGAAGCGCGGAATTCCATCGCAACCACGGCTTCCGAAATCAGCTCGGACGCCATTGGACCGACAATGTGCACGCCCAGGATTTCATCGGACGTTGCATCGGCCAGGAACTTGACCATGCCCGAGGTATCACCCAGCGCGCGTGCACGGCCGTTAGCCATGAACGGGAAAGTGCCGGCCTTGTATGCCACGCCAGCGGCCTTGAGCTGCTGCTCGGTCTGACCGACCCAGGCGATTTCCGGCGAAGTGTAGATCACCCACGGAATGGTGTTGAAGTTGGTGTGACCGTGCTGCCCAGCGATACGCTCGGCCACGGCAACGCCCTCTTCTTCCGCCTTGTGCGCCAGCATCGGGCCACGGACCACGTCGCCCACTGCCCAGACGCCTGGCAGATTGGTTTTGCAGTCGTCATCGACGGCGATGAAACCGCGCTCATCCAATTTCAGTCCGACGGCATCGGCGTTCAGGCCGTTGGTGTTTGGCACGCGGCCGATCGAGATGATCAGCTTGTCGAACACAGCTTTTTGCGCCGCGCCAGTTGAATCGGCATATTCCACGGTCACGTCGTTCTTGCCGGCGCTTACCTTGCTTATCTTGACGCCAAGGTGAATGTTCAAGCCCTGCTTGGTGAACAGCTTGTGCGCTTCCTTGGCGATCTGCTCGTCAACCGCGCCCAGGAAGGTCGGCAGACCTTCCAGCACGGTCACTTCAGCACCCAGGCGGCGCCATACGCTGCCCATTTCCAGACCGATCACACCAGCGCCAATTACGCCCAGCTTGGCCGGCACCGCGTCGATGGCCAGTGCGCCGGTGTTCGACAGGATCAGTTTTTCATCGAACGGTGCGCCTGGCAGTTCGCGCGCGTTGGAGCCGGTGGCCACGACGACGTGCTTGGCTTGCAGGGTGTCGGCATTGGCGCCGGTCACGCTGACGGTGTAGCCGCCATCGACCGCGCCCGCGAACGCGCCGCGGCCGTGGAAGAAGGTGACCTTGTTCTTTTTGAACAGGTACAGGATGCCGTCGTTGTTCTGCTTGACGACGGTCTCTTTGCGCTTGAGCATTTGCGGCAGGTTCAGGGACAGGCCGGCGACATCGATGCCGTGTTCCTTGAACGCGTGACCGGCGTGCTCGAAGTGCTCGGACGACTGCAGCAGTGCTTTCGACGGAATGCAGCCAACGTTGGTGCAGGTGCCGCCTGGTGCCGGGCCGCCCTTGGCGTTGGCCCATTCATCGATGCAGGCCACCGAGAAGCCCAGCTGCGCGGCGCGGATGGCGGCGATATAACCGCCGGGACCGGCGCCGATGACGACGACGTCGAATTGTTTAGAAGTGCTCATTTACGTATTCCTTTTATTCTTCTGGTACGAATATCCACATCAGCAGATAGATCAGGAAACCGAATCCGGCGAAGATCACGCACAGCGCAAACACCACGCGCCACACCCACGACTCCACGCCCGACACCTTGCCCAGGCCACCGCACACGCCACCGAGCCAGCGGTCGTTGCGCGAACGGCGCAGCCGCGACACTTCGGTGACAAAGTCGTCGGCAGCATTGCTGGTGGATGCAGAGGCGCTTGCTGCGCCCTTGTTCAGGTCGACGGAGGCGTTCAGCAGCTTGGCTTTGGCCTGTTCGAATTCGGCGGCGGAAAGCGCGCCGGCCTGGTGCAGTTCGTGCAAACGCTTGATTTCATCAGAGATATTCACAACGCTTCAACCTCATAAAATGTCCAGCATGGCACGCGCTGCTGCCAGCGCGCTCTCGGTATTACAGGTCCAGCAGCAGACGCGATGGATCTTCCAGCGTTTCCTTCATCGTGACCAGGCCCAGGACAGCTTCGCGGCCGTCGATGATGCGGTGGTCGTACGACATGGCCAGGTAGTTCATCGGACGCACCACCACCACGCCGTTTTCAACGACTGCACGGTCCTTGGTGGCGTGAACGCCCAGGATGGCCGACTGCGGCGGGTTGATGATCGGGGTCGACAGCATGGAGCCGAAGGTGCCGCCGTTCGAGATCGAGAAGGTGCCGCCGGTCAGGTCTTCCAGGGTCAGCTTGCCTTCCTTGGCCTTGGCGCCGAACTCGCCGATTTTCTTTTCGATTTCAGCAATCGACATCTGGTCGGCATTGCGCAGGATAGGCACCACCAGGCCGCGTGGCGAACCAACTGCGATACCGATATCGAAGTAGCCGTGGTAGACGATGTCATTGCCATCGACCGAAGCGTTGATGATCGGGTACTTCTTCAGTGCCGCAACAGCTGCCTTGACGAAGAAGGACATGAAGCCGAGTTTAACGCCGTGTTCTTTTTCGAACTTGTCCTTGTACTTGTTGCGCAGGTCGATCACCGGCTGCATGTTCACTTCATTGAACGTGGTCAGGATCGCGTTGGTCGACTGCGACTGTACCAGGCGCTCGGCGATACGGGCGCGCAGGCGGCTCATTGGCACGCGCTCTTCCGGACGGTCGCCCAGGTTCACGCTAGGCGCGGCAACCTGCTGCAGCGCAGGCTTGGCGGCCACCGGCGCCAGCGGCGCTGGTGCGGCTGGCTTGACGGAACCGGCAGCAACGGCGCCGAGGACGTCGCCCTTGGTGACGCGGCCATCTTTGCCGGTGCCCGACACATCAGCGGTGCTCATGTTGTTATCGGCCAGGATCTTGGCGGCGGCTGGCATGGCGACGTCGCCCTTGCTGCCGCCTGCCGCTGCTGCCGGTGCAGCGGGAGCAGCCTGCACTGGCGCTGGAACCACGGCGACCGGGCTCGCTTGCGCGGAGGCTTCGGTATCGATGATGGCGATCACTTCGCCGGCAACCACGGTGCTGCCGTCGCCCTTGACGATCTGGGTGATCACGCCGGCGGCAGGCGCTGGCAGTTCGAGCACGACCTTGTCGGTCTCGATGTCGATCATGTTTTCGTCGCGGCTCACTTGCTGGCCGACTTTTTTATGCCATGCCAGCAGGGTCGCTTCTGCAACCGATTCCGACAGGACTGGGACTTTAACTTCGATTTGTGCCATGAATAACTCCGTATCTTGTTTTTAGTGGCGCCCCGCTCGTGGCAGGGCGCGTCTTCTCATTTATTTGGTAAGGATGAAGCCCTTGAGTTTCGCGAATGCGGTTTCCAGCAGTTCCTTTTGCTGCGCATTGTGCTTGTCGCTGTAACCGACAGCCGGCGAGGCCGATGCAGGACGGCCTGCATACGCCAGACGCTGGCCCGATTCCAGGCTCTCAAAGATGTTGTGCTGAATCTGGAACCATGGGCCCTGATTCTGCGGTTCATCCTGGCACCAGACCAGCTCGGTCGCATTCGGGAACTTCTTCAGTTCGGCCGCAAACGACTTGTGCGGGAATGGATAGAGCTGTTCGACACGGATGATGGCCACGTCGGTGCTGCCGCGCGTTTTGCGGCTGTTCACCAGATCGTAGTAAACCTTGCCCGAGCAAGCGATCACGCGCTTGACCTTGGAGGCGACGACTTTCTCGTCGGTCTCGCCGATCACGGTCTGGA
>DASWMN010000030.1:0-25363 GCA_036399735.1 Telluria sp.
CTGGGTGAAGAAGTTCCCGTTTGAAACATACAGCCCGTTCAGGGTCGTGTTCTTGACCGGGGCGGTGATGGTTTCGATTTCCAGCGTGACCTCGTCCGGCGCACCGGCAATGCGCAGGATATCGCCATCGATCCGGTAATCGCCCTTGCCCAGGGTCTTGCCGTTCAGCCGCAATGCGACGAGGAAAAGGTTTTCGCCGTACAGTTCAATCTCGCGCTGCGGGCTGGCCTCATTGCGCCGCATGGTCATCCGGTTGGCGACAATGGTGCGCTCGGGATCGAGATCGAAGCCCAGTTCGACGGTGTCCACCAGGTAGCCTGGCGCCGTGTAGTCTTTGCGGTAGATGGTTTGAGGTGTGTCTGTTCGCATGGAAATACTCGGCTGGGACGATGGGCAGACCGCTATTTTACCAACACCGTCAACACGTGGCGTTCGCATCCTGATGTTTCGCGCCTGTGCGCGCGGTAACAATTCGTAAGAAATCTGCGAAAATAGTGTAAAAGAGAACTAGAGTGATTCTTGGGTAAATAGATTTTTGGATGGAGAACGCGATGAAACGCCTATTGACGACTGCCGCCGCTGCGCTGACCCTGTTGTTGACGGGCTGCGCGACGACCATCCGCAGTGATGTAACCACCTTCCACGAATGGCCTGCCGAGCTGCAGGACAAAAGTTATGTGCTGGAAGCGCCGCCCCCGCAGGACGATACCCTGGAACTGCGCAGCTACCAGAACCTGGTACGCACCGAGCTGGCGCGCCTGGGTTTCCAGGAGGCTGCTGCCGGCGCCGCCCCGGCGCTGAAGGTATCGATGCGCTTCATGACCACCGATGTGCCGGTACGCGTGCTGGAGCCGAACTTCCCCAGCTATTACAGCAGCGCCCGTTTCATGGGCCCGTACAGCTTCCATCGCCCTTACTGGGGCGGACGGCGCTACTGGGGCGGCGGCTGGTATAGCCCGTTCTACGATCCCTTCTGGTACGGCATGCCGCAGTACACCGAGACCATCAAGCACTATTACAACCGCGAAGTGCAGGTGGCCATCAAGTCGGCCGCCGACGGCAAGCGCCTGTTCGACGTCACGGTGCACAACAGCAGCCGCGACATGTCGACCCCGAACGTGATGCCGGCCCTGGTGCAGAGCGCCTTTACCGGCTTTCCGGGTGTGAGCGGTGTCGCACGCCGCGTCGAACTCAAGCGCGAAGGCTAAGGGCGACCCAGCAAGGCTTCCGAGCCGAAGGTGATCGCGACAATCAGCAATACCGCGAGCACCAGCACAATCAGCAGCCTGCCAAACTTCGGCGAACCATCCGGTTCGCCGTTGTCGTTTTTGGGGTCGCTCATGGGACGAGAATGGTCGAACCGGTGGTCTTGCGCGCTTCCAGATCCCGGTGCGCCTGCGCCACGTCGGCCAGTTGATAGCGCTGGTGGATATCGATTCTGACCTTGCCGCTGGCAACCATCTCGAACAGATCGGCGGCCATGGCTTCCAGCAGCGGCCGGGTCGAGGCGTAGGCGAACAAAGTTGGCCGCGTGATGAACAGCGAGCCGCGGCTGGCCAGCTCGGCCAGGGAGAAATCGGGTACCGGGCCGGAGGCGCTGCCAAAACTGACCATCATGCCCAGCGGGCGCAGACAATCGAGCGAACCGATGAACGTATCTTTGCCGATCGAGTCATACACCACGGAGACCTTCTCGCCCTTGGTAATCTCCTTGACGCGCTCGACAAAATTTTCAGTGTTGTAGTTAATCACGTGGGTGCAGCCATGCTCGCGCGCCAATGCCGCTTTTTCATCCGAGCCCACGGTGCCGATGATGTTCACGCCGATGGCCTTGGCCCACTGGCAGGCAATTAATCCAACCCCGCCGGCTGCCGCGTGGAACAGAATGGTATCGCCGCGTTTGAGTTTGACGGTGCCGTTGAACAGGTATTGCACGGTCATCCCTTGCAGCATCATGGCGGCGCCGCTCTCGAAGGAAATTGCATCCGGCAGCTTGAGCAGGATCGATGCCGGCATGTTGCGCAGTTCAGCGTAGGCGCCGTTCGGGCGGCCCGCATAGGCAACCCGGTCACCCACGGCCACTTCGGTCACGCCTTCGCCCACCGCTTCCACCACGCCCGCGCCTTCCATCCCCAGCCCGGCCGGCAGCGGCTGCGGATACAGCCCGGTGCGGAAATACACGTCGATGAAATTGAGACCGATGGCCGCCTGGCGCACGCGCGCTTCGCCCGGTCCCGGCTCGCCCACCTCGACGTCGACGTATTCCATTACTTCCGGGCCACCGGCCTTGTGCATGCGGATTGCTTTTGCCATTGTGCTGACTCCTAGGTTTGTTTGCGTGCGGCCAGCTTGAGCTGGCACAGCACCAGGTGGGCTGTGGACACGTTGGTGGCGCAGGCAACGTTATGCACGTCGCAGGCGCGCACCAGCGCATTGATATCGGGTTCATGCGGCTGCGGCGTCATCGGGTCGCGCAGAAAGATCACGGCATCGATCTGGCCGTCGACCAGGGCCGCGCCGATCTGCAGGTCGCCGCCAAACGGACCGGAATGCTTGCGGTCGATGGTCAGGCCCAGCTCGTTGGCCAGGCGTCCGCCCGTGGTGCCGGTGGCGGTCAGGTGGCAGCCGCGCAAAAAGTCCACGTATTCGGCCGCCAGCGTGATCATGTCGTCTTTTTTCTTGTCGTGCGCGATCAGCGCGATGCGAGGTTTCATGGTCTTCGTCTCCTTATGATTTTTTTGTCGACAGCATGTAAATGCCAGCCATGACCAGGGCGGTCCCGGCCATCTGAATTACCGTGATCGGTTCGCCCAATACCAGCGCGCCGAGGAACAGGGTCGATACCGGCCCCACCATGCCAGCCTGGGAAGCGGTGGCCGCGCCGATGCGCTGCACGGCCAGCATCGTCATGAAGACCGGCAGAATGGTGCAAAAGATCCCGTTCAACAGCGATAACCAGTACACGCCCGCCGGCTGGACCAGGCCCGTCATGGGGCGCAGCAGGAAATACTGACCGATACAGGCCGCGCTGGCCACGCACATCGCGTACGACACCAGCCGCACCGAACCGATGCGGCGCACCAGCTCGCCCGACTGGATCAGGTAAATCGCGTACGAAATGGCCGAGCCCAGCACCAGCGAGGACCCCAGCACCACCGCCTTCATGCCGCTGTGCAGATCGTGCCAGAACACCAGGATGATCCCGCAATAGGCCACGGCCAGCGAAATCCACTCGGTGCGGCTGATGTGGCGCTTGAGGAAGAAAGCGGTAAACAGCAGCACAAAGGTGGGGGTCAGGAACAAAATCAAGCGTTCCAGCCCGACCGATATGTATTGCAGGCCCAGAAAATCAAACATGCTCGAGACGTAGTAGCCGATCAGCCCGAGGAAGACCAGGCGCCAGCGGTCCCTGGGCATTAATGCAGGCTGGGTACGCATTTGCCATATAGCAATGGCAGCAAACACCGGTACCGAGAACAGCATCCGGAACGCGATCACGGTGATGGCGTCAAGCTGGTAGCGGTACAGCAGCTTGGCCACGATGGCCTTGGTGGAAAACAGCACCGCGCCGCCAACGGCAATGGCCAGGCCGGCCAGCAATGCGGGACGCGGGATGGGTGTGGGGGAGGCGTCGATTGCGCTTTTGCTCATGCACTGATTGTAAAACGAATCGCCGCGGCGAGCTTGGAGCCGCGAAATTTACGCCGCCCCCTATGTTAAAATGTCGGCCACTCTTGCATACCGTCTAAGGAATTTTGACATGGCTGGACACAGCAAATGGGCCAACATCAAGCACAAGAAAGCCGCGACTGACGCCAAGCGCGGCAAGATCTGGACCCGCCTGATCAAGGAAATCACCGTTGCAGCGCGCATGGGTGGGGCCGATATCGCCGCCAATCCGCGTCTGCGCCTGGCGGTGGACAAGGCTGCTGATGCCAACATGCCGAAAGAGAATGTCACGCGCGCGATTCAGCGCGGTTCGGGCGGCCTGGAAGGCGTCAACTACGAAGAAGTGCGCTACGAAGGCTACGGCATCGGCGGCGCCGCCATCATTGTCGACTGCATGACCGACAACCGCGTGCGCACCGTGGCCGAAGTACGACACGCGTTCAACAAGCACGGCGGTAATATGGGCACCGAAGGTTCGGTCGCCTTCATGTTTCAGCACTGCGGCCAGTTCCTGTTCGCGCCCGGCACCAACGAAGACGCGCTGATGGAATGCGCACTGGAAGCCGGCGCCGACGACGTGGTGGCCGATGAAGAAGGCGGTTTCGAAGTGCTGTGCGACCCGTTCAAGTTCGCCAGCGTCAAGGATGCACTGGAAAAAGCCGGCTTCAAGGCGGAAGTGGCCGAGATCATCATGAAGCCTGCCACCGAGACCGTGTTCTCGGGCGAAGACGGCATCAAGATGCAAAAAATTCTCGATGCACTCGAGAACCTCGACGATGTACAGGAAGTCTATACCAACGCCCTGATCGAAGACTGAGATTATGAAAATTCTGGTAGTCGGCTCTGGTGGCCGTGAACACGCTCTCGCCTGGAAACTGGCGCAATCCGAACGCATTCAGATGGTGTACGTGGCGCCCGGCAACGGTGGCACCGCGCGCGATATTCGCCTCGTCAACGTCGAGCTGAGCGATCCGGCCCAGCTGGCCGATTTCGTCCAGCAGGAAAACATCAGCCTGACCGTGGTCGGCCCTGAAATTCCTTTGGCCGCCGGCATTGTCGACCTGTTCCGCGCACGCGGCCTGAAGATCTTTGGCCCGACGCGCGAAGCGGCGCAGCTGGAGAGCTCGAAGGATTTCGCCAAGGCGTTCATGCAGCGTCACGGCATTCCCACTGCCAAATACAAAAGCTTCACCGATCCTGAACTGGCGCACGCCTACATCGACCAGGAAGGCGCACCGATCGTCATCAAGGCCGATGGCCTGGCTGCCGGCAAAGGTGTGGTGGTGGCCATGTCGCTGGACGACGCCCACGCCGCAGTCGACCATATGCTGGCCGACAACCGCTTTGGCGACGCCGGCGCGCGCATCGTGATCGAAGAATTTTTGGCGGGCGAAGAAGCGAGCTTCATCGTCATGTGCGACGGCAAGAACATCCTGCCGCTGGCCACCAGCCAGGATCACAAGCGCCTGAAAGACCAGGACGAAGGCCCGAACACGGGCGGCATGGGCGCTTACTCCCCGGCCCCGATCGTAACGCCCGCCATGCATGCGCGCGTGATGCGCGAGATCATCAACCCGACCATCGCCGGCATGGCCAAGGATGGCATCGTGTTCACCGGTTTCCTGTATGCCGGTCTGATGATCGACAGCGCCGGCAATCCGCGTACGCTGGAATTCAACTGCCGCATGGGCGACCCGGAAACGCAGCCCATCATGGCGCGCCTCAAGAGCGACTTGCTGGGCGTGATGGAACACGCGGTCAACGGCACCCTGGACGCCGTTGAACTGGAGTGGGACCGCCGCACCGCAGTGGGCGTGGTCATGGCCGCAGCCGGTTACCCGGACGACCCGCGCAAGGGGGATGTGATTGATGGCATTCCTGCGGAAACGCCGGAATGCGTGACCTTCCATGCCGGCACCACCCAGGTACAGGGCAAGCTGCAGACCAGCGGCGGGCGCGTGCTGTGCGTGGTCGGCCTGGGCGACAGCGTGCGCATGGCGCAAAAACAGGCTTACGACACGGTCGACCAGATCCATTTCAACGGCGCGCAATTCCGCCGCGACATTGGCTGGCGCGGCCTGAAACACTAAGCGTCGCCCCCGCCCCGGCGGTCCCTCCGGGGGGACCGCCCGCATTTCTGCCTGGGCGTATTTTTCTATGCGGATAGGTGCGAACGCGCCCGATTTGCCAGCCACTCCCGCACAGTCGCCATCACCACCTCGGTATGCTCCCGGTGCGGCACATGCCCGCAGGCGGCCAGCACCACTGCCGTCCCACCCGTCAATTGCGCGATCCGCTGCGGATGAAGGACCGATCCATACTCGTCCCGGTCGCCATGCAGCGCCAGCGTGGGACAGCGCACACGCCGCAAATCGTCATCAAGCTGCCAGCTTGCAAACGCGGGCGAGAGCCAGGTATCGACCCACGAGCGCAACACCCAGGCGGCCTTCGCGCCATGATATTTCTCCAGCTTTTCCAGTTGACCGGGCCGCTGAAAATCCGCCTCAGCCTGCGCAATCCCTGTGCGCGTCATGTCCTCCACAAAGGCTTGTGCCGATTCGGTAATCAAGGCGTGGCAGCGGCCCGGCAAGGCCACCGCCGCACCAACGGCCATGCCGCCGCCGACGCTGTGGCCAAACGCGATAAATTCGTGCACGGCCAGTGCCTCGAGCACCGTGCGCAAACCGCCTTCCGCCTCCGCACGGACGAAATCGACGTCCAGCTGCCCGGGATGCGGATCGGAACGCCCGAAACCGAGTCGGTCATAGGCGATGACCGGACGCCCCAAGGCGGCAGCCAGCCGCGCCGGAAAATCGCGCCACAGTGCAACGCAGCCCAGGGAATCGTGCAGCAGGATGAGCGGCGCACGATGCCACGCCTCTTCGGGCCCACGCCAAACGCGCACGAACAGACGTCCGTGGCGCGCCTGAACGAACAGGTCTTCGACTGTACCCATCGGTGCCATGCCGGCCAGCTTAGCCAAACAATTTGACCGCGGTTTTCGCCACCAGTTCACCCTGGTGCCGCGCGCCTTCCAGCTCATTCGGGCTCGGCTGACGCTGCCCCTGCCCGCCGGCGATCGTGGTGGCGCCGTAAGGGCTGCCGCCGGTGATCTCGTCGAGCGTCATCTGGCCGGCAAAGCTGTACGGCAGGCCGACCACGACCATACCGAAATGCAGCAGGTTGGTGATGATCGAAAACAGCGTGGTTTCCTGGCCGCCGTGCTGGGTGGCGGTGGAAGTGAAGGCAGCGCCGACCTTGCCATGCAGGGCCCCGCGCGCCCACAGGCCGCCGGTCTGGTCCAGGAACGCCGTCATCTGGGACGGCATGCGCCCGTAGCGCGTTGGCGCGCCAATGACGATGGCGTCGTAGTCGGGCAATTCGTCGACCGTGGCGACCGGGGCGGGCTGATCGAGCTTGAAGTGCGCGTTCCGGGCCACCGCTTCGGGCACGGTTTCAGGCACGCGCCTGATGTCCACTGTGGCGCCGCCCGCCCGCGCGCCGTCCGCAATGGCAGTTGCCATCTGCTCGATATGACCGTAAGTGGAGTAATACAAAACCAGTACTTTTGCCATCGCTTCCTCCTGTGGTTGTCGGCCCGAAGCCAATCCTCGGTGCACAGATGGTAAGCCAAACGCACAATTTCTGTTCCTTGTGAAAATGCCAAGGCGAGCGCGCGCTGAAATGCGGCGCCAGATTATTCGTCGCCGGCGACGCCCGAATCGGGAACCCGACCGAACCTTCCTCTCTCGCCTTGATCTGAACAAGACAATCACTGGGAGAGAACAATGAAAACCAAGCACATCATCCTGCGCAGCGAAACCATGGCCACGCGCGACGTCTGGCGCGGCGCCTCCACGCTGCAGCCCAACGCGGTCGGCACCCTGACGCAAGGCCTGTCTGCCGAGTCGCTCGACATCGACCGCCGCACCATCCCGCTCCTCACGCGCGATGCCGGCGTGCTCGCCATCGCCCCGGCCATGCCCATGCGGCTGGTGTCGCCGTTCGATGCCACCGATCCCGGCGTCACCGCGCAAACCGTGACCTGGGGTGTGCACGCGGTTGGTGCCGACACCTCGCCCTTCACCGGCGAGGGCATAGTCGTCGCCGTGATCGATACCGGGATCGACAGCGGCCACCCGGCCTTTGCCGGGGTCGAACTGGTACAAAAAGACTTCACCGGCGACGGCAATGGCGACCAGCACGGCCACGGTACCCACTGCGCCGGCACCATCTTCGGGCGCGCCGTGAACGGTACCCGCATCGGCGTCGCACCCGGGGTCAGGCGCGCCCTCATCGGCAAAGTACTCGACAGCAGTGGCGGTGGCTCGAGCGACCATATCGTCGAGGCCATCCTGTGGGCGGTGGAAGAAGGCGCGCATATTATCTCCATGTCGATCGGCATGGACTTTGGCGGCTACGTCGCGCAACTGATCGCCGGCGGCATGCCGGCCGAACTGGCCACGTCGCGCGCACTGGAAGGTTACCGCACCAACACCCGCCTGTTCGACAGCCTGTCCGAACACGTGCGCGCACGCGGCTTGCAAACCCATCCCACGCTGATTGTGGCGGCCGCCGGCAACGAGAGCCAGCGCGACGTCAACCCTGAATTCGAAGTGGCGGTCAGTCCGCCCGCCATTGCCGAGGGCATTGTCTCGGTGGCCGCGCTTGGTGACTCGCCTGCCGGCTACGCCACCGCCCCCTTCTCGAACACGGGCGCCAACGTCAGCGGGCCGGGTGTCGGCATCGTGTCGGCAAAACTCGGGGGCGGCCTGCAAACCATGAGCGGCACCAGCATGGCCACGCCGCATGTGGCCGGCGTGGCCGCGCTGTGGGCCCAGCAACTGGTCGAACGCAACTCCCTCAATGTGTTCAACCTGATTGGCAGGCTGGCCGGTTCCGCCACCAGCGAGCACCTGACGGCAGGCTTCGATCCCTTCGACGTGGGCGCGGGGCTGGTGCAGTGTCCGCAGTCGGTCTAGCTGGCGGCCATTATTTTCAGACAGCATAGAATGCGGAGGGTACCCAAGTCATCGTCCACAGGAGGCTCCATGATCGATCACACCGGCATCGTCGTCAGCGACTTTGAAAAGAGCAAGGCGTTCTACAGCGCCGCGCTGGTCCCGATTCACTATGCGGTCATCATGGAGGGGCCGGGTGCAGCCGGTTTCGGTGAAAACCGCAAGCCGGACTTCTGGATCCTGCAAGGCACGCCGAACCAGCCACCAACGCACCTGGCGTTCGGCGTGAACTCGCGCGCCATTGTCGATGCTTTCTACGCGGCGGCGCTGCAGGCCGGCGGCAAAGATAACGGCGCCCCGGGCGTGCGCGCGCACTACCACCCGAATTACTACGGGGCGTTTGTGCTGGATCCGGACGGGCATAACATCGAAGCGGTTTGCCACTTGCCGCCTGGCTGATTGCCAAGGCGGTTGCGGGCAAACGGGGCACGGGGCTGGCGCCGCGCCGCCCCTTTACGCCGCTAAAACCCGTGCCATATCATAAAACACCCGAACAGTGTACAATTCGCCCTCAAATTTTCATTTCCTGATCTCCCAAGAATGTCCTCCCCTTCCCCTGCGGCCGTCAAGGCCTGGCTCCTCGATCTTCAGTCGCGCATTGTGCAGGCGCTGGAAGAAGTCGACGGCAAGCCATTCCTGCGCGATGCGTGGCAGCGGCCCGAAGGCGGCGGCGGCGTGTCGCGGCTGATCGAGGAAGGCAAGGTCATCGAGCGTGGGGGCGTGAACTTCTCGCACGTGATGGGCGCGAACCTGCCGCCGTCGGCTGCCGCCGGCCGGCCTGAACTGGCGGGCCGTTCGTGGGAAGCCATGGGCGTGTCGCTGGTAATCCACCCGCGCAATCCTTATGCGCCCACCGTGCACATGAACGTGCGCTTTTTCACCACCACCGCCGAAGGCCAGGAGCCGGTCTGGTGGTTTGGCGGCGGCATGGACCTGACCCCGTACTACGGCAATCTGGACGACACGCGCCACTTCCACCAGCGCTGCCGAGATGCGCTGGCGCCCTTCGGCGACGATCTGCACGCGCGCTACAAGAAGTGGTGTGACGAGTATTTTTATCTGAAGCACCGCAAGGAGCCGCGCGGCGTGGGCGGCATCTTCTTCGATGACTTCAATGCGCCCGGCTTCGATGCCAGCTACGCGATGGTGCAAAGTGTCGGCGACAGCTTTGTTGGCGCCTACCTGCCGATTCTGAACGCGCGCAAGGACACGCCGTATGGCGAACGCGAGCGCGATTTCCAGGCCTACCGGCGCGGCCGCTATGTCGAATTCAACCTGGTGTTCGACCGCGGCACCCTGTTCGGCCTGCAGTCGGGCGGCCGCACCGAGGCGATCCTGATGTCGATGCCGCCCATCGTGAAATGGCGCTACGACTGGCAACCGGAAGACGGTACGCCCGAAGCGGCGCTGTACACCGACTTCCTGGTCCACCGCGACTGGCTCGCCACGTGACGTTTTGCGTTGCACTGCTGGGCGGCAGTTTCGACCCGGTCCATGATGGTCATGTCGCGCTGGCAAAGCTGTTCTACACCTTGCTGCACCCGGAACAAGTGCGCCTTCTGCCGGCCGGCAAGCCATGGCAAAAGAATGCCCTGCGCAGCAGTGCCGATGACCGCGTGGCCATGCTCGAACTGGCGTTTCGCGAAAGCGGCCTGCCGATCAGGATGGACCGCCAGGAAATCGAGCGCAGCACGCCGACCTACACGGTCGAAACGCTGCGCAATGTTCGCGCCGAACTCGGCCCCGCAGCGGCAATCGTGTTCCTGATGGGCGCCGACCAGCTGCAGCAGCTCGACACCTGGCGCGACTGGCGCGAACTGTTCGCGCTGGCCCATATTGGCGTGGCAGCGCGCCCCGGCTACGCGCTGGCCGCAGCGGCATTGCCGCCGGCCGTCGCCCAAGAATTTCTACTGCGCCAGGGGAGCCTGGATCAGCTTCGCAGTACCCCGTCTGGCCACACTTACCTGGCACAGACGCTGGATGTGGATATCTCAGCCACCCAGGTCCGTGCGGCGTTACAACGCGGAGAATCGGCGAACTCGCTTATCTCCCCGGTAGTGCTAGACTATATTCAACAACATAATTTATACAAAATCTAATGGATATCAAAAAACTTCAAACTCTCGTCGTCGATGCGCTCGAGGACGTCAAGGCCCAGGACATCCAGGTGTTCGACACCGTGCACCTGACCAGCCTTTTCGACCGCATCGCGGTGGCCTCGGGTACCTCGAACCGCCAGACCAAAGCGCTGGCCGCATCGGTCCGTGACAAGGTCAAGGAAGCCGGTGGCGACGTGGTCGGCATCGAGGGTGAAGACACCGGCGAATGGGTGCTGGTCGATCTGGGCGACATGATCGTTCACATCATGCAGCCGGCCATTCGCCAGTACTACCGCCTGGAAGAAATCTGGGGCGACAAGCCGGTCAAGCTGGGCGCCGCCAAGCGCAAGTCGACCCCGGAAGCGGCCGAAGCGAGCGAGAAAAAGCCGAAGTCCAAGCACCTTGCCTCGACCCAGGAAGCGCCGGAAGTCAAGCCGGTGCGCGAGCGCAAAGCGCCCGCTGCAAAGAAAGCGGCCGCCGAAGACAAGCCAAAACGCGCGCCAGCCAAAAAAGCAGCCACGCCAGCGGGCAAGGTCGTCAAGGTTGCACCAACCAAGTCGGAAGCTGCAGCCGTCAAGGCCCTGAAAGAACTGCCACCAAAACGCGTGGCAGCCAAAAAGGCCGCGGTCAAGGCGCCAGCCGACGCCGTGCCGGTCAAAAAAGTCATCAAGCGCGTCGCCAAGAAAGCGGCCGAGTAAGCGTCAATGCAGCTCATCATTGCTGCGGTCGGCCACAAAATGCCGGCCTGGATCGAGACCGGCTTTACCGAGTACACGAAGCGCATGCCCCCCGAGCTGCGCATCGTGCTCAAGGAAATCAAGCCGGTCGAACGCTCCGGCAGCAAGACCGCCGCCACCGCGATGGCGCTCGAACGCGAGCGCATCGAGGCGGCGCTTCCCACCAAGAATCTGCGCATCATCGCCCTTGATGAACATGGTCGCGACCTGACCAGCGTGGGCCTTTCCCAGCAGTTAATGAACTGGCAACAGGATGGGCGCGATACCGCTTTCCTGATCGGCGGTGCCGATGGCCTGGACCCGGGCCTGAAAGCGAAGGCCGAAGGATTGATTCGAATTTCCTCTATGACGCTCCCACATGGCATTGTGCGTGTTATGCTTGCAGAGCAATTGTATAGGGCGTGGTCGATCACGCAGAATCACCCTTATCATCGCGTCTGACAATCCGGAAATACGATGAGAAAACCGATCGACAAGAAAATCTACCTCGCTTCCAAGAGCCCGCGCCGGCGTGAATTGCTGCGCCAGATCGGTATTGAATTCGAACTGCTGATGCTGCGTAATGACACCCCGCGCGGCCCCGACGTGACCGAATCGATACGCCCTGGCGAGGCTGCGGCCGACTACGTGGCCCGCGTCGCCCTGGAAAAAGCCGCCTTTGCCTGGTCCATGGTGCAGAACCGGCGCCTGACCGTGCGCCCCGTGCTGGCGGCCGATACCACCGTCACCATCGACGGCGAGATCCTCGGCAAGCCGGCCAATCCGGCCGAAGCGGTGGCCATGCTCGAGCGCCTGTCCGGCCGCACCCACCAGGTATTGACATCGATCGCCGTCCAGCACACCGGCATGTGCGAACAGATCACCCAGGTCTCGGAAGTGCGCTTTGCGACCTTGTCGCCCGCCTCCATCAAGGCCTATTGCGCCACGCCCGAGCCTTACGACAAGGCCGGCGGCTACGGCATCCAGGGTCTGGCTGCGCTGTTCGTCGAGCATATCGACGGCAGTCACTCGGGCATCATGGGGCTGCCGCTGTACGAAACTGCCAAACTGCTGCGCCAGGCGGGCATTCCGCTGGCCTGATCGGCAAGCTGCCTGCGGCTCTGTCCCACGGCGCCGTCCCGCCCGTGTATGATCATGTCTTGCACACAAGGCACGGTGTTACCGCACAATGAACGAAGATATCCTGATCAACATCACCCCGCAGGAAACGCGCGTCGCGCTGATCTTGCAGGGCGCCGTGCAGGAACTGCACATCGAGCGCACCCTCACGCGCGGCCTGGCCGGTAACGTCTATTCCGGCAAGGTAGTGCGCGTCCTGCCCGGCATGCAATCGGCCTTCATCGACATCGGCCTGGAACGGGCTGCCTTCCTGCACGTGGCCGACATCTGGGAAGCGCGCAACAGCGACAGCCCGAACGTGGCACCGACACCGATTGAAAAAGTCCTGTTCGACGGCCAGGTGCTCACCGTCCAGGTGATCAAGGACCCGATCGGCACCAAGGGCGCGCGCCTGTCGACCCAGATCTCGATCGCCGGGCGCATGCTGGTCTACCTGCCGCAGGACTGCCACATCGGCATCTCCCAGAAGATCGAAAAGGAATCGGAGCGCGAGCTGCTGCGTTCGCGCCTGCAAGGCTTGCTGCCGCCGGAAGAAAAAGGCGGCTACATCGTGCGCACCATGGCCGAAGAGGCTTCCGACGTCGACCTCGCGGCCGACGTCGACTACCTGCGCAAGACCTGGAGCGCCATCGTGCATGGCGCCCGCACACGCCCCCCCACCAGCCTGCTGTATCAGGATCTGAGCCTGGCCCAGCGCGTGCTGCGCGACTTCGTGCATGACGAGACGGCCGCCATCCAGGTCGACTCGCGCGAGAACTATCTCAAGCTGGTCGAGTTCGCGCAGGCCTACACACCAAGTGAACTGACCCGCCTGCAGCACTACACGGGCGAGCGCCCCCTGTTCGATCTGTACGGCGTGGAAGAAGAGATCCTGCGCGCGCTGGGCCGGCGCGTGGACCTCAAGTCCGGCGGCTACCTGATCGTCGACCAGACCGAAGCCATGACCACGATTGACGTCAATACCGGCGGCTTTGTCGGCGGCCGCAATTTTGCCGACACCATCTTCAAGACCAATCTGGAGGCGGCGCATGCGATCGCGCGCCAGCTGCGGCTGCGTAATCTGGGCGGGATCATCATCCTCGACTTCATCGACATGGAAAACAACGAGCACCGCAACGCCGTGCTGCAGGAGTTGAAAAAGACCTTGTCGCGCGACCGCACCAAGGTCTCGGTGTCGGGCTTCTCGGCGCTGGGCCTGGTGGAAATGACGAGGAAGCGCACGCGCGAATCGCTGGCGCACATTCTGTGCGAGCCCTGCCCCGCCTGCGCCGGCAAAGGCCAGGTCAAGACCAGCCGCACCATTTGCTACGAAATTTTGCGTGAGCTGATGCGCGAGGCAAAGCAGTTCAATCCGCGCGAATTCCGCATTCTCGCCTCGCAGGAAGTGGTGGACCTGTTCCTGGAAGAGGAATCGCAGCACCTGGCCATGCTGGGCGACTTTATCGGCAAGAAGATTTCGCTGCAGGTGGAGACGGCGTATCACCAGGAACAGTACGACGTCATTCTGATGTGAGGTACTTGATGCGCACTTACCACCACCTGCTATTGATTGTCCTGTTGAGCATCGCCGCAAGCGCCCAGGCACGACGCGGCGACGATGTCCCCGGCCAGTTCGACTACTACGCGGTCGCCCTGAGCTGGTCACCATCCTACTGCGCGACCAACCGCGATCCTGACCAGTGCGATTCTGGCCGCAGACTCGGTTTCGTGCTGCACGGCTTGTGGCCGCAGTACGAGGCGGGCTATCCGGAAGCGTGCTCGCACGAGCAGCTTTCCGGGGCGGTGCGCGGCAAATACGCGGCCATCTATCCCTCCCAGAAGCTGATCGGACACGAGTGGAAAAAGCACGGGACCTGTTCCGGCCTCGATCCGGCGGCCTACTTTGCATTGTCGGCGCGGCTGAAGGACCAGGTCGTCATCCCGCGCCAGTTCCAGCAGCCGTCGCAGCCGGTGCGGGTAGGCAGCAGCGAATTTGTGCAGGCGTTCAAGGCGGTCAATCCCGGCATGGCGCGCGACGCCGTGCTGCCGTTCTGTAGCGGCGGCGGCAGGTTCCTGCGCGAGATTCACGTCTGCTTCGACAAGCGCGGGCAATCACGCAGCTGCAGCAATGGCGAAATCAAGCGTTCGTACAGCAGTTGCCGGCAGCAGTCCTTCCTGCTCGAGAGCGTGCGCTAGGACGATGCAGGGGCTAGGCCTGCCACACGCCGTAGCCCGCCTCTCTCAGCCCAATCCCCAGCTCGACTTCCATCTCCGCAGCGCCCTTGTAGGGCATCGGGTTATACATCGCATACAGCTCCGGCAGCAGCCGCAGCCCGTACTTTTGCACGAACTTGTTCGCCTGTATCCCCGCCTTGTGCTTGTCGAAGCGCAGATCCGGATTGAGCCCCGTCATCCCCACATACACACACGGTTGGCCCGTCACATAGTCCGGGTTCGATTTGCGAAAGCGCGGCTCATACAGCACGTCCTTCGACAGCTCGATCACGTATACGTTATGGTGCCAGCGCCGCGCCATGCTGGAGCATCAGCTGGTGAGCAGGCGCACGATGCGCGCACGCTGCTTTTCGTCGGGCATGCGGCCCATACCGGCCTGCATATTGTCGCGCAGGTGTTCGAGCTTGCTGGTGGCCGGAATGGCGCACGTTACAGCCGGATGCGACACGACGAACTTGAGCAGCAGTTGCGCCCAGCTGCTGCAGTCGATCTCCACCGCCCACGCCGGCAGCGGTTTGCTGCGTACGCGCCGGAACACGTCGCCGCCGATGAACGGCCGGTTCGCCAGCACGGCCACACCGCGTTCGCGCGCCAGCGGCAGCAGGCGTTGCTCGGCCTGGCGTTCGCCCACCGAATAATTAATCTGGATGAAGTCGACCACTTCGCTGGCGATCAGTTTCGCCATCGCCTCGTGTTCGCTGGCGGTGTAATGCGTGACGCCGATGTGGCGCACCAGACCACGGCGCTTCCATTCGCGCAGGGTCTCGAGATGGATCTCGACGTCCTGCATGTTATGCACCTGCATCAGGTCGATCGGCCGGGCACGCAGCCTGGCCATCGACTCGTCCATCTGGCGCATGCCGGCCGCCTTGTCCGAGCTCCACACCTTGGTGGCGATGAACAGCTTCTTGCGCACGCCCAGCTGCGCCATCAGGTCGCCCGCCACCTGTTCGGCCGTGCCATACATGGGCGACGAATCGATCACGCGCCCGCCCAGCGCTACAAACTCTTTCAGCACCAGCTCCAGCTCGGCGCGGTCGGTGCTCTTGTGGCCGACGTTGAAGGTCTGCCAGGTTCCCAGCCCGATCACCGGCAGCATCTCGCCGGACGACGGTACCCGCCGCGCCAGCATGGCTGGCGCGGCAAATGCCGGTACCCCGCTCAGGCCTGCCGCAACGGCGCACAGTGCGTCACGCCGGTTCATGCGCGCACGTTCTTTGCGAGTTGGGCGATGTCGGCCATTTCAAGCACGCGCGAGCGGCTGGCGCTGCGTGTGACAGCGAGCATGGCCTGGCCGATCAGGCGCGTGCTGAGCACCTGATTGGGCATGGCGGCGCGCAGCAGCGGCAGCAGCGGCTTGGTCAGCGAATAGAAGATGCGATAGGCGGTGGTACGCGACTTGATGCCGTCGAGCGGCTCGATCATGCCCGGCCTGAAAACGTAGGTGGCACGGAACGGCAGCTTGAACAGCGCGTTCTCGGTGCGGCCGCGCACGCGTTCCCACATCAGGCGGCTTTGTTCCTTGCTGTCCGCGCCGGCGGCGGACACGTAGACGAAGACCATTTGCGGGTTCACCCGCGCCAGCGCTTCGGCAGCGGCCAGCGTCATGTCATACGTCAGATGGGTGTATTTTTCCTCGCTCAGGCCTGAAGAGGTGACGCCGATGCAGTAGTAGCAGGCGTCAAACTCGGCCAGCTCGGCAGCAACGGCGTCGTAGTGCCACATGTCGGCCTGGACGCGTTCACGCAGCTTGGGATGCTGCTGGCCGGTGGGCGTGCGGCCAATGGTTTGCACCAGCTCCACATCGGCAGCCTGCAAACATTCGCGCAACACGCCCTGCCCGACCATGCCGGTGGCGCCAAACAACAGGACTTTCAAGGGGTGACCTCGGAATGAATTGATACGCTTCCTATTATCGCTTACCCCGCGCCGAAATCCCAGTCAGGCGCCACTGCCCATCAGGCAGCTGCCTTGGCGCGGCGGCGGCGCAGTCCCAGCAGACCCAGACCCAGACCGGCCAGCGCGATACCCGACGGTTCCGGAACATCGACGAAGCCTTCGATGACGTCGTTCTGGCAGGTTTCACCCCAGTGCAGCGCCAGGTCGCCGGCGTTGGCCAGTGCGGTACCGCGCACGTCGATCACGAAGGTCAGGTCCTTGTTGGCGTTGACGGTCCATTTGCCGGTCAGGCCGGTGTTGTGCACGGTGTTCGAGCCAGTCTTGACAGCCGTTTCCTGGCCATCGCGGAAGTAGCAGCTCTTGACCAGTGCGCACGTCATGAAGCTTTCCGAATTCTGGATGTTGGCCGCATTGGTGGCGCCGTTCAGTTGATACAGCGTGAAGGTGCCGCCGGTATTGCTCCAGCGGTTGTCCAGGTTCAGGCCGTAGTTCCAGACCGTGCCGGTCTTAGCATTGTCGCCGCTGTGGTGGGCGTCATTGCCTGCCACGTTCCAGGCGTTTGCCAGGAACAGGTCGCCATACCCGATGCCCTTTGGCGTCGCCCAGGTGTCCGCGCCCGCGTGGCCTGCGAAATTGGTGGCGATCTTGACGGTCAGCCAGCCGCTGTCCAGACGCGCGTCGGCGCCCAGAATGTCGTACATGCTGGTGCCGATAACGTCGCCGTAGCCGTGATTGTCACCGCCCCAGTACGCATTGGCGCCAGTATCGGTGATCGTACCGGCAAAAGCAGCGCCGCTGAACACCAGGGACATCGCGACCATCAGGGATTTCAAGTTATTCATATTTCAACATTCCTGTTTTTTTAAGAGTAGTTCACTCTATGCAATTTGCATGCCAAACGAAGAAGGTTGATAAAAATCAAATACTTACACCTAGTCAAGGTGCGATGATGTAAAGAAATTCGACAGACAGGCGGCGTCAAGGTGCGCTGGCAGACGGAAAGAAGACCGGCTGCCCATCCACACGGAACTGGCCAATCTGCCGCTGTCCTTCCGGCGATGTCAGCCAGCTGGCGAGCAGGCGCGCGCCTTTTTCGTTGATGCCAGGGTGGCGCGCGGGGTTCACCACGATCACGCCATAGGGGTTGAACATGCGTTTGTCCCCTTCTACCATGATGGCCAGCCCCGTCCTGGCCTTGTAAGCGATAAAAGTGGCGCGGTCGGTCAGCGTGCAGGCCTGCAGCTCGGCCGCCATGCTCAGGACCTCGCCCATACCCAGCCCGGCCGACAGGTAGGGCGCGCCCTCGGGTTTGACAGCGGCCGCCTTCCAGTAGCTTTGCTCCATCACATCGGTGCCGGAATTGTCGCCGCGTGAAATGAATCTGGTTTTGCCAGCGGCAAGCTGACGGAACGCGCCAATGACATCCTTGCTGCCCTTGATGCCGGCCGGGTCGGAAGGCGGACACACGAGCAGAAAGTCGTTGTACATCACGTCGCGCCGGTCGACGCCATGTCCCTCGGCGACGAACTTGTCTTCCGCCTGGCGCGCATGGACCAGCGTGACGTCCACATCGCCGTTTTTCGCCAGTTCCAGCGCCTTGCCTGTGCCCACCGCGATCACCTGCACCTTGCTGCCTGTCTTCGCTTCAAACATTGGCAGCAGGTAACTGAGCAGGCCGGAGTTCTCGGTACTGGTGGTGGTGGAAAGGCGGATCGTCTGCTGTGCCATCACACCGGGCGTTGCCAGAACGGCGGCAACGGCGAGAACAGCGCTCAGACAGGTATGCAGTTTCTTCATTTGAACTCCAGATGGCCATCGCGCAGCTTGAGACGCTGCACGCTTGGCAGGTTGATCAGGTCGCGGTCATGGCAGGCCATGATCACGGTATTGCCGGCCTCGATCAACGCCGGAATCAGGGCGATCACCTGTTCTCGCGCCGCGCCATCGAGATTGGCGGTCGGCTCGTCGAGCAGCAGCAAATCGGCTTTCAGCACTTTGGCGCGGGCCAGCGCCACACGCTGCTTTTCGCCGCCGGACAGTGTGGCCGGATCACTGGTCCGCAGATGCGCCACACCGGCCCATACCATCGCCGCCTGCGCTTCGGCGGCCGCCAGCGCTTTCGGCACCCCGCGCGCCAGCAAGCCATACGCGACATTGTGGGCGACGCTGGTCGAGAACAGCACCGGATGCTGGTGCACATACACCACCCGCTGACGCAGCGCCCTGGGATACGGCGCCAGGCGCATCGCCTGGCCCTGCCAGCTGAGCTCTGCACACGTGGCCGGCTCCAGCCCGGCCAGCACGCGCAGCAAGGTGCTTTTGCCGGCGCCGTTGACGCCGGTAAGCACATAGGCGCGCCCCGCTTCGATTGTCAGCGCATCGATATCGAACAGCACGCGCTCGCCAAGCACCTTGCGCAAACCGCGCAGCACCAGCATGGGCGCGGCGCTCATGAATGCGCTCCGGCCGCATGCGCGTCGCCCTGCAGTATCATCAGCGCGCCATTCATCAGCAAGGCGATCGCGATCAGCACCATCCCGAGCGCGATGCCCTGCGCGAAATCGCCCTTGCTGGTCTCGAGTGCGATCGCGGTGGTGATGGTGCGGGTCTCGCCGGCGATATTCCCGCCGACCATGAGCGCGCAGCCCACTTCGGAAATCACGCGGCCGAAGCCGCTGATCACCGCCGCCATCACGCCAAAGCGCACTTCATGCAGCACGGTGCACATGGTGCCCCAGCGCGAAGCACCGTGCGCAACGGCCGTCTGCGCATAGCGCGGATCGGCCGCCTGCACCGCCGCCAGCGTGAATGCAACCAGCACTGGCATGGCGATGGCGAACTGGCCGAAAATGACGCCCGGCTGCGAGAACAGCCAGTGCAGGCCGCCCCACGGGCCATGGCGCGACAGCAGCAGATACAGCAGAAGTCCGGTCAGAACCGTCGGCAGCGACAGGGTTGCCTGCACCAGCCAGATGGCCAGGCGGCGGCCGGGAAAACGGTAGCTGGCAATCGCATAGCCAAGCAGTACCGCGAGCGGCGCAGCCAGCACCAGCGCCGCCATGCTGGTCTTGAGGGAGATCCAGACGATCCCCCACAGCGCCGCGTCACCTGACAGCAGCAGCGCGAATGCGCGACCGGTCGCGTCGATCATCAGAGCGGTTTCAGCGCCGGGTCAAGCAGGCCCGGTTCGAAATCGAGCCGGTCATGCCCCGTCAGCAGGAGGAAGTGCTTGCCGGTGCAGCGCGCCAGCAAAGACATGCCGACCTTTTGCGCCACCATGTGTCCCATCTGGGTGGTGCCCGAGCGCGAAAGCAGGAAAGGAATGCCCATCTGCGCGCCCTTGATCACCATTTCGGACGTCAGCCGCCCGGTGGTGTAGAACACCTTGTCGCCACCTTCGATCTGGTCCAGCCACATCAGGCCGGCAATCGCATCGACCGCGTTGTGACGGCCCACGTCTTCAATGAAGTACAGCAGTTCGCCACCGCTGGAAAACAGGGCGCAGCCATGCACCGAGCCGGCCTGCTTGTAGATCGACTGCTGGGTGCGGATGGTTTCGGCGATACGGTACACGGTGGACTGGCGCAAGCGCGCATCGGCCGGCAGCACGATCTGGTCGACTTCGTCCATCAGGCCGCCGAATACCGATCCCTGGCCGCAGCCGGTGGTGACGACTTTTTTGGCCGTGCGCTGCTCCACATCGGCAATGCCGCTGCGCGTGACAACGGCCACCGCATCCACGGCCCAGTCGACCTGCACCGAAACGATATCGTCGATCGAACGCACCAGACGCTGGTTGCGCAGGTAGCCGAGGGTGAGCGCTTCGGGCGCGCCGCCCAGGGTCATCAAGGTGACCAGCTCGCGCTTGTCGACATACACCGTCAGCGGCCGCTCGGCCGGTATGGCGATGATTGAACGGCGCCCGCGTTCGTCGACCACCTCGACATCATGCGTCAGGTGGGCGCGCGCCTCGCTGAGGACAGGGCGCCGGCCGCCCGGGTGGCCGCTCATGTTCACGACGCGTCCATCGCAGCCAGTACCTGGCCGCCGCCATAGCTGCTTTGCGCGCTGACGGTCCCGCCCAGCGCCACCTTGATCGCGCAGTATTTGAACTCCGGGATCTTGCCGAACGGGTCGAGCGCGGCATTGGTCAGCTTGTTGATCGCTGCTTCGTAGTAGCAGAACGGCACAAAGATCGCGCCACGCGGCGAGCTGTCATCGGCGCGCGCATACAGGGCCACCTGCCCGCGCCGCGATGCAATGGTAATCACGTCGCCCGGCTTGCCGTTCATGGCGGCCAGGTCGAGCGGATGGACCAGCGCAACCGGATCGGGCTCGATCGCGTCCAGTACCGCCGTGCGGCGCGTCATGCTGCCGGTGTGCCAGTGTTCGAGCTGGCGGCCGGTGATCAGCACCATCGGGTAATCGGCGTCCGGACGCTCGTCGGCCGGAATGATATCGGCCGGAACAAAGCGTGCACGCCCGCTCTCGCGCGGGAAATGGTCGGTGAAGACAACCGGCTCGCCCGGGTCGCCCTCGCTGGTGCAGGGATAGGTGACCGCGTGCTCGCGCTCGAGCCGCGCCCAGGTAATGCCGCCGATGCTGGGCATGGTGTGGCGCATCTCGTCGAACACTTCCGACACATGCGTGTAGTGCCAGTCCAACCCGAGGCGGGCCGCGATCTGGCCGATGATCCACAGGTCCTGGCGCGCGTGGCCCGGCGGGTCGATGGCCTGGCGGCCGATCTGCACCAGCCGGTCGGTATTGGTGAAGCTGCCCGTCTTTTCCGGGAAGGCGCTGGCCGGCAGAATCACGTCGGCCAGATACGCGGTCTCGGTCAGGAAAATATCCTGCACCACCAGATGGTCGAGTGCCGCCAGCGATTCGCGCGCATGGTTGGCATCGGGATCGGACATGGCCGGGTTTTCCCCCATGATGTACATGCCGCGAATCTCGCCGCGTTTGATCGCATGCATGATCTCGACCACCGTCAGGCCCGGCTTGTCGTCCAGCTTCGCGCCCCATGCCTTTTCAAACTTGGCATGCGCGGCAGGATTGTCGACCCGCTGGTAGTCGGGGAACATCATCGGAATCAGTCCCGCGTCGGATGCGCCCTGCACGTTGTTCTGGCCACGCAGCGGATGCAGGCCGGTGCCGGGACGGCCGATCTGCCCCGTCATCAGCGCCAGCGCGATCAGGCAGCGCGCGTTGTCGGTGCCGTGGATGTGCTGGGAAATGCCCATCCCCCACAGGATCATCGAGCCTTTGGAGCGCGCATACAGGCGCGCAACGTAGCGGATGGTCTCGGCGTCGATGCCGCAGATCGGCGCCATCAGTTCGGGATCGTAGCCGGCGACGTTCTTTTCCAACGCCTCGTATCCGATGGTGCGGCTGGCGATAAATTCCTTGTCAACCAGGCCTTCACTGACGATCACGTGCATCATCGCGTTCAGCAGCGCGACATCGGTGTCGGGCTTGAACTGCAGGTAGCGGTGTGCGCTGCGGGCCAGATCCGAGCGGCGCGGATCGCACACCACCAGTTTGGTGCCGTTACGGACGGCATTCTTGATCCAGGTGGCGGCGACCGGGTGATTGACGGTGGGATTGGCGCCAATCACGATCACCACCTCGGCCCTGGTGACATCCATGACCGGGTTCGACACCGCGCCCGAGCCGATCCCCTCCAGCAGCGCCGCCACCGAAGAAGCGTGGCACAGGCGGGTGCAGTGGTCGACGTTATTGCTGCCAAAGCCAGTGCGCACCAGCTTCTGGAACAGATAGGCCTCTTCGTTGCTGCCCTTGGCCGATCCAAAACCGGCCAGCGCGCGCTTGCCGTGCGTATCGCGGATCTCGGCCAGCTTGCCGCCGGCCAGCGCCAGCGCTTCTTCCCAGCTCGCTTCGCGGAACACATCCATCACGCGGTCCGGGTCCATGCTGAAGTCACCGCGCTTGGGCGCATCGGCGCGGCGGATCAGCGGCACGGTCAGGCGGTGCGGGTGGTGCGCGTAATCGAAGCCGTAGCGGCCCTTGACGCACAGGCGCTCATGGTTGGCGGGACCATCGCGGCCCTCCACATACAGAATCTTGTTGTCCTTGACGTTGTAAGTCAGCTGGCAGCCGACACCGCAGTACGGGCACACGGAATCGACCTTCTTGTCCGGCACCGTCAAGGCGGCTTCGCGCGCCGGCATCAGGGCGCCGGTCGGACAGGCCTGTACGCATTCGCCGCAGCCAACGCAGGTGGAGTTGCCCATCGGGTCGTCCATATCGAACACGATCTGGGCGTGGTCAGCGCGGAAGGCCAGGCCGATCACATCGTTGACCTGCTCGTCGCGGCAGGCGCGCACGCAGCGGGTGCACTGGATGCAGGCGTCGAGGTTGACGGTGATGGCGGCATGCGAAGCATCCTGGCGCGGCTGGCTGCGGGCCGCAAACCGCGGCTTGCCGACGACCAGCTTGCGGGCCCAGAAATCGACCTCGTTGTGGCGCGTGTACTCGGTCTCCGGCATGTCGGCCAGTAGCAGTTCAAGCACCATCTTTTGCGCCGCGACCGCGCGTGCGCTGTCGGTGCTGACTTTCATGCCCTGGGACGGATGGCGGCAGCAGGACGGCGCGAGTACGCGCTCGCCGTCGATTTCAACCATGCAGGAGCGGCAGTTGCCGACCTCTTCCATCCCTTCGCGGTAGCACAGGTGCGGGATCTCGATCCCTTCGCGCTTGGCCACTTCGATCAGCGTTTCGTGCGCAAATGCCGAAACAGGCTTGCCGTTGATTTCGAAGCTGACCGCTTCGCCCTGCAAGGCCGTACGGCCAAGACGCGTTATCGCGTTCATGCGTTCACCTCGTGCGGGAAATACTTGATCACACAGTCAAAGGGATTCGGGGCTGCCTGGCCCAGGCCGCAGATCGACGCGTCGCGCATCACTTGCGACAGGTCGGCCAGCAGGGCCGTATCCCACTGCGGCTGTTCAAGCAGCGTGACCGCCTTGGCGGTACCGACCCGGCATGGCGTGCACTGGCCGCACGACTCGTGCCGGAAGAATTTGAGCGTATTGCGCGCTGCCCCCGCGGCGCTATCCTGATCCGACAGTACCACCACCGCGGCCGAGCCGATAAAGCAGCCATACGGCTGCAGGGTGTCGAAGTCGAGCGGGATGTCGCTCATGGCCGCGGGCAGAATGCCGCCCGATGCACCGCCCGGCAGATAGGCGTAGAACTGGTGCCCCTCCTGCATGCCGCCGCAATACTCGGCGATCAGTTCGGCGATGGTGATGCCGGCGGGCGCCAGCTTGACGCCCGGTTCGCGCACCCGGCCCGATACCGAAAACGAGCGCAATCCCTTGCGGCCATGGCGTCCGTGGCCACTGAACCAGGCGGCGCCCTTTTCAACAATGTCACGCACCCAGTGCAGGGTTTCGAAATTGTGCTCCAGGGTGGGCCGCCCGAACAGGCCGACCTGCGCCACGTACGGCGGGCGCAGGCGCGGCATGCCGCGCTTGCCTTCGATCGACTCGATCATGGCCGACTCTTCGCCGCAGATGTAGGCGCCGGCACCGCGCCGCAGCACGATCTCGGGCATGCCGGCCATGGGCGGGTCCGCGCGCAGCTTGTCCAGCTCCGCCTCGAGCAGGGCGCGGCAGCCGTGGTATTCGTCGCGCAGGTAAATGTAGATGGTCTCGATGCCGACCACCCAGGCGGCAATCAGCGCACCTTCGATGAAGCGGTGCGGATCGGCTTCCAGATAGGTGCGGTCCTTGAAGGTGCCAGGTTCGCCCTCGTCGATATTGATCGCCATCAGGCGCGGCCCGGCTTCGGCGCGCACGATGCGCCATTTGCGCCCAGCCGGGAAACCCGCGCCGCCCAGACCACGCAAGCCTGAATTTTCCATGATCGCAATCAGGCCGTCCGCATCGCGTTTGCCGGCAATGCAATCGGCAAGCAGCGCGTAGCCACCGCCTGCGCGGTAGGCGGCCAGATCGACATAGCTTTCCGGCGTGTGCGTGACCTGCCCTGCCTGCACGTGCGCGGCGACCGTTTCGCAGCTTGCATGCGGCACGGGGTTCTGGCCCACCACCGCTGCCGGTGCCTGCTCGCAGCGGCCGATGCAAGGCGCCGCAATCACGCGTACATCGGTGCCCAGCATCGCGGGCAGCCGGTCCAGCAAGTCCTTCGCGCCGGCCATCTCGCATGACAGGCCGTCGCACACGCGCACGGTCAGTGCGGCCGGTGCGCTCTGGTCTTCCTTGACGATGTCGAAGTGGTGATAGAAGGTCGCCACCTCATACACGGCAGCTTGCGGCAGCTTCATCTCCTGCGCCAGCGCGGCCAGGTGCGCGGCCGACAGACTGCCGTGCGCATCCTGAATTTTGTGCAGATGTTCGATCAGCAGATCGGCCTGGCGCGAAGCGCCGCCCAGCAGCGCCTGCACTTCCTGCAGCGCGGCGGGATCGACGCGGCGGCCCTTCGGTGTCTGGCGCTTGCGCTGGCGGGTGCTGCCTTGCACTGCGATCGGAATGACTGGGTGATTCATGACAGGTCCTGACTGATTCAATACGCTGCCGGCGCAGCCATGGGCCGCACCGGCAAACGCCTTACTTGAAGAACA
>DASWMN010000031.1:0-37889 GCA_036399735.1 Telluria sp.
CGGTCGGCCGCGTCCAGGACGTGAAGAACCATGCCGGCCTGGTAGACGCGTTCATCGCCCTGCGCGCTTTGCTGCCGCACCAGCGCGATCGCATGAAGCTCGTCATCGTCGGCGCCGGTCCGCTGCTGGGCGCGCTGGAACGCCAGGTGGCCGCCGCCGGTCTGGGCGAGGCCGTTCTGCTGACCGGGGCGCGCAACGATATCGCGCAGGTAATGCAGTCGTTCTCGCTGTTTGCCATGTCGTCGATCGCCGAAGGCACGCCAGTCACGCTGCTCGAGGCCATGGCCAGCGCCTTGCCGGTGGTGTCGACCCGGGTCGGCGGCATCCCCGACCTGGTGCGCGAAAACCACACCGGCGCCCTGGTAGCGTCGGGCGACCCGCAGGCCATGGCAGCAGCGCTGGCGGCGTATGTGGAAGATCCGGCGCTGGCGCGCCATCACGGCGGCGCCGGGCGCGCGCTGGTGGTCAATCAATATAGTATCGACGCCATGCTGGCCGCCTATGCGGCCCTGTATGCGCGGCTGTGCAAAAGTAAAACCCATTCAAAAGAAAACATCACACCATGTGCGGAATAGTCGGAATGTTTGATATGCGCGGCGGGCGCGAGATTGATCGCGCCCTGCTGAACCGGATGAACGAGGCGCAATTTCACCGCGGCCCGGTGGAAGGCGGCCTGCACGTCGAGCCGGGGCTGGGGTTCGGCCACCGGCGCCTGTCGATCATCGACCTGGCCTCGGGCCAGCAGCCACTGTTCAATGAAGACCACAGCGTGGTGGTCGTGTTCAACGGCGAAATCTACAACTTCCAGGCCTTGATGGCCGAACTCCAAGGGCTCGGCCATACCTTCCGCACCCACTGCGACACCGAAGTCATCGTGCACGCCTGGGAACAATGGGGTGAAGCTTGCGTGACGCGCCTGCGCGGCATGTTCGCCTTCACCATCTGGGACCGCAACGCACAGGTCCTGTTCATGGCGCGCGACCGCCTCGGCATCAAGCCGATGCACTACGCCTTCCTGCCGGACGGGATGCTGGCCTTCGGTTCGGAACTGAAAACGCTGCTGTGCCTGCCCAACCTGTCGCGCGAGATCGATCCGCGCGCGGTGGAAGACTATTTCGCCTACGGCTATGTGCCGGAGCCACGCACCATTTTCACCAGCGCGCTGAAACTGGAACCGGGCCACACCCTCACCCTCCGGGTGGGGCAGAGTGCGCCCGCGCCGCAAAAATACTGGGATGTCCCGTTCGCGCCGCACGCCCCCATGCGCGACGAAGAAATGGAAGCCGAGCTGGTGATCCGCCTGCGCGAAGCCGTGGCCAGCCACATGATCGCCGACGTGCCGCTGGGGGCCTTCCTGTCGGGCGGGGTCGACTCGAGCGCGGTGGTGGCCATGATGGCCGGCCTGTCGAACGAGCCTGTCAACACCTGCTCGATCGCCTTCAACGATCCCAAGTTCGACGAATCCGAATACGCAAGCCAGGTCGCCGCCCAGTACAAGACCGACCACCACCGCGAAACAGTGGAGTCGGATGACTACGGCCTGATCGACATCCTGGCCAGCCTGTACGACGAACCGTATGCCGACAGCTCGGCCATCCCGACCTACCGGGTGTGCGAACTGGCGCGCAAGCGCGTCACCGTGGCCCTGTCGGGCGACGGCGGCGACGAAAACTTTGCCGGCTACCGGCGCCACCGCTTTGCCATGGGCGAAGAAAAGGTGCGCTCGATGCTGCCGCTGACGGTACGTAAACCACTGTTCGGTTTTCTGGGAAAAACCTATCCCAAGGCCGACTGGGCGCCGCGCATGTTCCGCGCCAAGACCACCTTTGAAGCGCTGGCGCGCGACCTGGTCGAGGGCTACTTCCATGGCGTGTCGATCCAGGCCGACCGCGTGCGCGACCAGCTGTTCTCGGATGGCTTTCGCAAGCGCCTTGCCGGCTACCGCGCCATTGAAGTGATGCGCGGCCACGCTGCGAATGCACCTACCGACGACCCGCTCTCGGTGATCCAGTACATCGACATGAAGACTTACCTGCCGGGCGATATCTTGACCAAGGTGGACCGCGCCAGCATGGCCCACGCGCTGGAAGTGCGGGTACCGCTGCTGGACCACGAGTTCGTTGAATGGGTTTCGGGCCTCCCATCATCATCCAAGCTGCGCAATGGCGAAGGCAAGCACATTTTCAAGAAGGCGCTCAAGCCCTTCCTGTCGGACGATATCCTGTACCGCAAAAAGATGGGCTTCTCGATTCCGCTTGGTGCCTGGCTGCGCGGCCCGCTGCGTGAATCGATGCGCAAGGCGGTGCTCAATCCGGCCCTGCTGGAAACCGGGATTTTTAATGAAAACTATCTGAAACAAATGATCGACCAGCACCAGTCAGGCACCCAGGACCACACCACCTCGCTGTGGTCGGTCCTGATGTTCGAAGCATTCCTGCGCAAGAACGGCGCATCGATTGGGGCACACTGATGCGCATCCTGCACGTACTCGATCATTCGATCCCGCTGCACAGCGGCTATACCTTCCGCACCCGTTCCATCCTGCGCGAGCAGCAGGCGCTGGGGTGGGAAACCTTCCACGTCACCGGTTCCAAGCAGGGCGAAACGGCCGCGCTGGAAGAAGACGTCGATGGCCTGCATTTCTACCGCACGCCGCGCAGCAAGGGCATGCTGTCAAAACTGCCTGTGCTGAACCAGAAAGAAGTCATCGACGGCCTCACGCGCCGCCTGGAACAGATCATCCCGCAGATCAAGCCCGATGTGCTGCACGCACATTCGCCCAGCCTGAATGCGGTTGCCGCCCTGCGCGCCGGTAAAAAATTTGGCATCCCGGTGGTGTACGAAGTGCGCGCCTTCTGGGAAGATGCGGCGGTCGACCATGGCACTGCCAGCGAAAACGGGCTGCGCTACCGCCTGACACGGGCGCTGGAAACCTACGCGCTCAAAAACGCCAGCGCCGTGACCACCATCTGCGAAGGCCTGCGCAAGGACATCGTCGCGCGCGGCATCGCCGCCGACAAGGTGACTGTCATTCCCAACGCGGTCGACATCGACAAGTTCGCCGTGGGCGGCATGGCCGACCTGGAACTGAAACGTTCGCTCGGCCTGCAGGACATGCGACTGATCGGCTTCATCGGCTCCTTCTATGCGTACGAAGGACTGGACGTGCTGCTGCGCGCGGTACCGGCGATGATCGCCCGCCAGCCGGACCTGCGCGTGCTGCTGGTCGGCGGCGGCCCGCAAGACGCCCAGCTGCGCCAGCTGGCCAAAGACCTCAACATCGAAGACAAGGTCGTGTTCACCGGGCGCGTGCCGCATGAACAGGTGGCCCGCTACTACGACCTGCTCGACGTGCTGGTCTACCCGCGACTGTCGATGCGCCTGACCGATCTGGTCACGCCGCTCAAACCGCTCGAAGCGATGGCCCAGGGCCGCGTGCTGGCCGCCTCCGACGTGGGCGGCCACCTGGAGCTGATCGAGCATGGCAAGACCGGTGTGCTGTTCAAATCGGACGATCCGCAATCGCTGGCCGAGAACGTCGGCGCCTTGCTCGACGGCCAGCAGAAGTGGCCCGAGCTACGCGCCGCAGGCCGTCATTTCGTGGAAACGGAACGCAACTGGCCGGTCAGCGTGGCGCGCTACAAGGCGATTTACGGCCGCCTTACGGGGCAGCAGACTGCATGAAGATTCTGACGTTCAGCACGCTTTTCCCGAATGCGGAAAAGCCCGGCCACGGCATATTTGTCGAAACGCGCCTGCGTCACCTGGTCGCCAGCGGCCAGGTCGAGGCGCGCGTGGTGGCGCCCGTGCCCTGGTTCCCGTTCAAGCATCCGCGCTTTGGCAGCTATAGCGCGCATGCGCGCGCGCCGGCAACGGAGCTGCGGTCGGGAATTCCGGTGCAGCACCCGCGCTACCCGGTGCTGCCGAAAATCGGCATGAACATCGCCCCCAGGCTGCTGGCCAATGCCGTGCGGCCAGCGGTGGCGCGCATGATCGATGAAGGCTTCGATTTCGACCTGATCGACGCCCACTATTTTTATCCGGACGGCGTGGCTGCGGCCCTGCTCGGCCAGTATTTCAACAAGCCGGTGGTGATCACCGCGCGCGGGTCGGACATCACCCTGTTCCCCTCCTTCCCCAAGCCACGGGCGCAGATCGACTGGGCTGCGCGCCAGGCGGCCGGCGTCATCACCGTCTGCGACGCGCTGCGCGAGGAAGTACTGCGCATGGGTGTCGATGGCGCCAAAGTCGTCTCGCTGCGCAACGGCGTCGACCTGCAGCTGTTCCAGCCGGTCGAGCGTGACATGGTGCGCGCGCGCCTCGGCCTGACCGGCTTTACCTTGCTGGCGGTCGGCCACCTGGTGCCGGTCAAGGCGCAGGCCCTGGCGATCGGCGCCCTGGAGCAGCTGCCCGATGTGCAGCTGCTGCTGGCCGGGAATGGCCCCGACCGCGCCATGCTCGAACAGCTGGCGCAGGATCAGGGCGTGGCCGATCGCGTGCGTTTTCTGGGCGCGCTGCCGCAAGGCCAGCTGCGCGACTACTACGGCGCCGCCGACGCGCTGGTGCTGCCGTCCGAACGGGAAGGCTGGGCCAACGTGCTGCTCGAATCGATGGCATGCGGCACACCCGTGATTGCCAGCCGCGTGTGGGGCACGCCCGAAGTGGTGGCCGCGCCCGAAGCGGGCCTGCTCATGAGCGAACGCAGTGCGCGCGGCGTGGCCGACGCGGTCAACGCCTTGCGCGCCGATTATCCGGACCGCGCCGCGACACGCCGCTATGCCGAGCGGTTCAGCTGGGATGCAACCACTGCTGGCCAGCTGGCCCTGTTCCGGCGGATACTGGCGAAAGAGGGGGTGCCAGCCCATGCCTGATGCGCTCAACGGTTTTCAGCAAAGCCTGATCCGCGCTGCGGGCAATCTGTTTGCCCGCAGCGGCAAAGGCAATGAGCGCCTGTGCGTGGTCAATTACCACCGCATCCTCGAGCACAAGGATCCGCTGCTCGAATCCGAGCCCGATGTCGCCACCTTCCGCTGGCAGATGTCGACCCTGGCCAAGTGCTTCAATGTGCTGCCTTTGCACGAGGCGATTGCCCTGCTCGGGACCGGCCGCATGCCACCGCGCGCGGTCTGCATCACCTTTGATGACGGCTACCGTTCGGTGCATGACCTGGCGCTGCCGATCCTGAAGGAATTCAATCTGCCGGCCACGGTGTTCGTCACCACGGGCTACATTGGCGGCGGCAATATGTGGAACGACCGTATCATCGAGGCCGTCCAGAACCTGCCCGCCGGCCAGCTCGATCTGTCGGAACTCGGTCTGGGCGCGTACTCGCTGGCCAGTCTGGGCGACCGCAAGCAGACCGTCGGCAAACTGACCGAAGCGTCCAAGTACCTGCCGCCCAAGGCGCGCCTGGAACTGATCCGCCGTCTCGACGTGCTGGTTGGCGAAGACCTGGAAAACGGCTTGATGCTCACGCCCGCGATGGTTGTCAATCTGGACCGGGCCGGGATCGAAATCGGCGCCCACACGATCTCGCATCCGATTCTCACCAGTCTGGACGACGACAGCTCGCGCGTGGAAATCGCCGGCGGCAAAAAGGACCTGGAAGCGATCATCGGCAAACCCGTGCGCCTGTTTGCCTATCCAAATGGTAAAGTCGGCAAGGATTTCGACGAGCGCCATACGCGCATGGCCGAAGCAGCAGGATTCACGGCAGCCTTCACTACCAGTGTCGGCGCTGTCACCAGCACCCACGACCGCTTCCAGCTGCCGCGCAGCCGGCCGTGGGACAAGACCCCGTTCCTGTTCGCCCTGCGCCTTCTGCGCTGGCTGGCCTGGGACGAGCGCCACGACAGCACGCACGACCAGTACCACACGCTTGATCATATATCGACCCGCCCGGCGTCCACGCCGCAAGGCGGGCATGCGGGTAGAGAGCCCCAATTAAAACCACCAGTCATGAATAACAGAGTACTACTCACCGCATTCCACTTCCCGCCGCAGGCAGCCAGCAGCGGGATCCAGCGCACCCTGAGTTTCTCGCGCCATCTCGGTTCGAACGGCTGGGAGCCGATGGTCCTGTCGGCCAGCCCGCGCGCCTACAGTGTGCAGAACCCCTCGCAGCTGGCGAGCGTGCCGCGGCAGCTGGTGGTCAGGCGCGCATTCGCGCTCGACACCAAGCGCCACATCGGCATCAAGGGCCGCTACCCGGAAGCGCTGGCCCTGCCGGACCGCTGGATCTCGTGGTGGTTCGCGGCGGTACCGACCGGCCTGTCGCTGATCCGCAAATACAAGCCCCAGGTGCTGTGGTCGACCTTCCCGATTGCGACCTCGCACCTGATCGCGCTGGCACTGCACCGCCTAACAGGGCTACCGTGGGTAGCCGACTTCCGCGATCCGATGCTGCAAAGCTCGTACCCGGTCTCGCGCCCGCAGCGCAAAATCTACGCCTGGATCGAGCGTGAAACGATCATACGCTGCTCGGCCGCCGTGTTCACCACGCACAGCGCGCGCGACTCCTACCGCGAGCGCTTCCCCACGCTGGCGCCGGAAAAATTCCACGTGATCGAAAACGGCTACGATGAAGACGGCTTCGGCGACCAAGAACCGGTACCGACCAAACCGGGCGCACGCATCACCCTGATACACAGCGGCGTGCTGTACCAGACCGGGCGCGACCCATCGCCCTTCCTGCAAGCGATTGCAGCGCTCAAGGCCAGCGGCAAGGTCAGCGCCGACACCCTGCGCGTGGTGCTGCGCGCGCCGGGCGAGATCGAGGAAGTGCAGGGGATGGTCGACAAATGCGGTGTGGCCGACGTGGTGGCGGTCGAGCCGCCGGTGCCGTACCGCGCCGCGCTCAGCGAAATGCTCGGCGCCGACGCGCTGGTGGTGTTCCAGGGCACCCCGTTCAATACCCAGATCCCGGCCAAGATCTACGAGTACTTCCGCGCCCGCAAACCGATTCTCGGGCTGGTCGACACCACGGGCGAAACCTGCCGCGTGCTGCGCGCCGCCGGTTTTGACAGCGTGGCGTCGATGGACAGCTGCGAAGCGATCCTGCCGGTACTGGAGCGTTTCATCGACGATGTGCGCGCCGAACGCGCCTACATCGCCACCGAAGAGCTGATCGCCTCCTCGTCGCGCACCCACCGGGCTAGCCAGCTGGCGGCAGTGCTCAACCAGGCGGTCGGCAATGGCGTCTGAAGCGGACGTCGTCACCGGGATCAAGTGGACCTCGGTATCGACCTTTGGCCGCCGCATCCTCTCACTGCTGGTCAATATCATCCTGGCGCGTCTGCTGCTGCCGGAGGACTTCGGCCTGGTGGCGATGGCTGCCGTGGTGCTGGGTTTTATCGACATCTTCAAGGACCTGGGCACCGGCGCGGCGCTGATTCAGCGTAAGGAAGTCAGCGACGACCTGTTCTCCAGCATCTTCTGGTTCAACGTCGGCTTCGGCGTCATGGCCACCGCGGTGACCATCGCCTGCGCGCCCCTGGTGGCCGCGTTCTACAAGGAGCCGCGCGTCACGCCGGTGCTGATGGCGATGTCGGTGTCGTTCCTGCTGTCGGCCCTGACCATTGTGCACAATGGCCTGATGCAGCGCCAGATGCGCTTTGTCACGCTGGCCAAGATCGAAGTCGCAGCGGCGGCCGTGTCGTACACGGTCGGTATCGGCGGCGCCCTGCTCGGCCATGGCGTCTGGAGCCTGGTCTACCAGGTGGTGGCCAACAGCGCCGTGTTCCTGGTGCTGATCTGGTGGGTCAGCAGCTGGCGGCCGCGTTTCATGTTCCACTGGGGCGAAGTGCGATCGGTCATGAGCTACAGCCTGAATCTGGCTGTCTTCAACGTCTTTTTCTATTTCGCGCAAAACGTCGACAACTTCCTGATCGGCCGTTACCTGGGCAGCGAAGCGCTGGGGTACTACGACCTGGCGTACAAGCTGATGACCTTCCCGATGCAGGCCATTTCCGCGGTATTCGGTAAAGTCATGCTGCCGTTTTACGCGCGCGCGCAGGAAGATCTGCCGCGCTTCCGCCAGGCCTTCATGCGCTCGGCCGAAGCGATCGCCTTTATCACTTTCCCGCTCATGCTGGGCCTGCTGGCCACGCGCGAGCCGTTCGTGATGACCGTGTTCGGTCCCAAATGGACACCGGTGATCACCCTGCTGGCCCTGTTTGCGCCGGTGGCGGCGATCCGCTCCATTACCACCACCACGGGCTCGATCTTCATGGCCATGGGGCGCGCCGATCTGCAGCTGCAGTGGGGCGTGTTCACCAATCTGTTCGTGATTGCCGGGCTGGTGATCGGTCTGCAGTGGGGCATCATCGGGGTCGCGGCCGGCTTCACCATTGCCACCCTGCTGCTCAGCTACCACTATTTCGCGGTGCCGCTGCGCCTGATCGAGATGCGCGTCGGGACCCTGGTCGAAGGCTTGCGACCGACTGCGATCTGCAGCCTGCTGATGTTCGTGGTGATCTTTGCTGTCGACCTGCTGCTCAAGGGGCGTTTCGCACCGGGGGTGCTGCTAGTCGCCTACATTGCGCTTGGCGCGCTAGCCTACGCCGGCTTTACCTGGCTGTTCAACCGCCGCCTGCTGGACGAATTCCTGCACATGGCGGGCATTCGCAAACAGGCAGCGTAAGCATCAGACCAGCACTTCAGCTGCCTGCGGGTGGCTGAGGAAACCTGCCGGGCTGGCGGACAGGCCGTAGGCGCCCGACTGGAATACCACCACCAGGTCACCGACCTGGGCGTGGCCCAGGTCCATTTTGTCGGCCAGCAGATCGAGCGGGGTGCACAGCGGCCCCACCACATACGCCGGCGAATCGGCCTGCGCCGCCACCCGGTTGCCGATCACGACCGGGTAATTCTTGCGGATCACCTGGCCAAAATTGCCCGACGCCGCGAGGTGATGATGCAGGCCGCCGTCCGTCACCAGGAACACCTGGCCACGCGAGACTTTGCGGTCAATCACGCGCGCCACATAGACGCCCGCTTCACCGACCAGATAGCGTCCCAGTTCAATTGCCAGCTGCGCTTGCGGCAGTGCCGCGGCCACCTGCTGCTGCAACTTCTGCAGATGGGCGCCGATTGGTGCGATATCGAGCGCGGCCTCGCCGGGGAAATACGGAATGCCGAAGCCGCCGCCGATATTGAGCTGGCTGATGGCGGCCGGTGCGTCGGCAGCCAGGCGCAGCGCCAGTTCCACCGTTTGCGATTGCGCCTCGATGATGGCATCGGCCTTGAGACTTTGCGAGCCGCTGAAAATCTGAAAACCGAGGATATCGATACCGGCGCGGTGCGCCAGCGCCAGCATGGCCGGCACCTGTTCGGCATCGATGCCGAACTGCTTGGCACCGCCTCCCATCTTCATGCCGGACGAGCGCAGTTCGAAATCGGGATTGACGCGCAGCACAGCGGCGGCCCGTATCCCTGTCTGTTGCGACAGCGCGGCCAGCACGCGGATTTCGCGTTCCGATTCGATATTGACGCAGACGCCCGCTGCCAGCGCCTGCGACAGCTCGGCGTCCGACTTGCACGGCCCGGCAAAGCTGATGCGCTCCGGCGCCATCCCGGTGTCGAGCGCGACTTTCATCTCGCCGCCGGAGGCGACGTCAAGTCCGTCCACCAGAGTGGCCATGTGCTGCACCAGCGCCGGCATCGGATTGGCCTTGATCGAGAAATGCAGTGCCACCTGCGACGGCAGATGCGCGCGCAAATGCGCCACCCGGGCCGTGAGCTGGGCGCGGTCGTAAGCGTAGAACGGCGTGCTGCCGACCCGCTGCGCAAGCCGCGTCAGGGGCATGCCGCCCACCTGCAGGCAGTCGTCAATCACGGAGAACCGGGTCTGCGGTGCGTGCACCGGCTTGGAGCTACTCATGGTGTACCTTCAAACAGCGTTGTATAGGACAGGCGCAGCAGATTACGGTCGATCTTGCCGTTCGGGTTGCGCGGGAAGGCGTCGGTGCGCAGTTCGATATGGGCCGGCACCATGTAGGCCGGCAGGCGGCGCTGGCATTGCTTCTGCAGTGCCGCGCAATCGGTGTCGGCGGCCACCGCCAGTACCACGATCGCCTGCCCCAGCACCGGATGCGGCACGCCGAACGCGGCCACCTCGCGCACCAGCCCTGTCGCGTGCACCACTTCCTCGATTTCCGTGGGGCTGATACGGTAGCCCGACACCTTGATCATGTCATCGCTGCGGCCGACAAAATACAGAAAGCCTTCGGCGTCCTGGCGCACGGTGTCGCCCGACCAGACCGCGATTTCGGGCAGCGGCAGCGCCCTGTCCTGGCCCGGCGCGGGTTTGAAGCGTTCGGCTGTCTTGGCAGGGTCGTTCCAGTAGCCCAGGGCCACCAGCGCGCCGCGGTGCACCAGTTCGCCCGGTTCGTCCGGGTCGCAGCGGCTGCCATCCGGACGCACCACCATGATCTCGGCGTTCGGGATGGCGCGCCCCATCGAATCAGGGCGGCGCTCCAGTTCGGACGGCGGCAGGTAGGTCGAGCGGAATGCTTCGGTCAGGCCGTACATCAGGAACAGCCGCGCCGCCGGCAGTGCCGCGCGCAGGGCGGCCACGGTCGGAAGCGGCATGGCGCCGCCGGAATTGGTCAAGTAACGCAGCGTGCAAGTGGCCGGCCACGCCAGCGGCGCCAGCTGCATCCACAGCGGCGGCACGGCCGCCAGCCCGGTAATGCCTTCGTCCTGCACCGCCTTGACGATATCGCGCGCGAACAGGTGATTGATCAGCACCACGCTGGCGCCGGCGTGAAAAGCGGTCGTCAGCTGCGACAGGCCGTAGTCGAAACTGAGTGGCAATACCGCCAGCACGCGGTCGGCCGGTGTGAGTTCCAGGTAGCTGGCGACACTGACGGCGCCCGCCACCATGTTCCGGTGCGACAGCACCACACCCTTGGGGTTGCCGGTACTGCCGGAGGTGTACAGAATCGCCGCCATGTCGGTGTCGATCACGCGGTGCGGCGGGGCAGCGCCGGCGCAAGGCTCCCACAGAAGGACAGAGACGCCTGCCACTTCCGGCAGATCGGTCGGCGCGCCGACCAGCATGACGGTGTGCAGATCGGGGCAGCTGGCCAGGACCGGCAACAGCAGGCGCAGGCGTTCCACCGAGGTGACCAGAATGCGCACATTGCAGTCGGCCAGGATGTAGGCCACCTGTTCGGCTTTGAGCAAGGGGTTGACCGGCACGAAAGCGGCGCCGGCAAGGGTGGCGCCGAAGCAGGCGGCCACCGTTTCAATGCGTTTTTCAAGGTAGACGGCGACCCGTTCCGCGCGCTGGACGCCGGCGCCGAGCAGCGCCTGCGAAGCGTCCGACACGGCTTGCGCCAGCGCGGCATAATCGAGCCGCGCGGCGCCGTAAGCGAGGGCCGGCGCAGCGCTCGTGCGGCGCGCCGAACTGAAGATGAAGTCGTGAACCAGGTCGCTCATTAAAACCCTGCTTTTCGGGCACATCAAAGGTGTCATCTTAACACCTCGACCAACCGGGCTTGCACCGTTTATACTGAATGATGCGCACAACGAATGACATACCAGCCGCAAGACGTCCACGGGTTCCGCTAGCACCTGTCCTGTCGCGCGCGTCCTTCGTCGCGCACGGCCTGCCGCAGCCCGCGTCGGTGCTGGACGCCGACGCCGTGCGCCTGGTCACGAGCGGGCGTATCGCGATCGCCCTGGCCCTGCGCGAAATCGGCGTCACCGAGGGCGACACGGTGCTGGTGCCGGCCTATCACAGCATGTCGATGGTGGCGCCGGTGATAGCCTGCGGTGCGCGGCCGGTGTTCTACCGGGTCGAGGCGAATGCGGCCATCGACCTGGCCGACGTGGCACGCAAGCTCGATCCTTCCGTCAAAGCCATCATGGTCACCAGCTATTTCGGCTTTCCCCAGCCACTGGCGGCGGTACGGGCTTTCTGCGACCGGCACGCCATCGCGCTGCTGGAAGACTGCGCCCACTGCTTTTTTGGCCGCCACGGCGGACGCCCGGTCGGTTCCTGGGGCGATTACGCCATTGCCAGCAGCATGAAATTCTTTCCGATCTATGAAGGCGGCGTTCTGGTGTCCGCACGCCACGCCCTGTCCACGCCCGAACCCCATTCGGCCGGCCCGGGTTTTGAAGCCAAGGCCGCGCTCAACGCCCTGGAAAACAGTTTTGCCTGGGGCCGGCTGCCACTGGTGCACGCGGCGCTGTGGCTCCCGCTGCGGCTCAAGGCGCTGCTCTGGCGCATGGTCAAGCGCGGTGGCGCGCCCGCGCTGACGCCATCGTCCTCCGACAGCAGCTACGAATTCGATCCGCGCTGGCTGGACAAGCGCTCTTCGTTCTTTTCGCGCCAGATACTCAGGCGCGCCTCGCACGGGCGCATTGTGGCGCGGCGGCGCGCCAATTACGCGGAGCTGGCCGCCGCGCTGGGCACCCTGCCCGGCTGCCGCCCCCTGCACGCGCAGTTGCCGGAGGGTGCCTGCCCGTGGCTGTTTCCGCTGCTGGTCGAGGATCCCGAGCCGCTGGTCCGGCGCCTGCTGGCAGCGGGCGTGCCGATGACGCGCTTTGCCGAGACGCTGTGGCCGGGCGTGGACGAGAGCGTGTGCGCCAACAGCGCGCACCTGTCGCGCCACGTGCTTGGTTTTCCCTGTCACCAGGAACTGCGGGCCGACGAAATGGCATGGATGATCGGCGCCATCGGCGCGGCGGTGTTCGAATGAGGTGGACGTTCATCCCGGCCAGCGGTTTTGCCGGCCAGGCCGCCGCCTGGCGTGCACTGCATGCCCGCTGCAATGCCTCGCCCATGCTGGCACCGGAATTTGTCGCGCCCTTGTTGATCGAATTCGGTACCGGCGCCGAGCTGCTGGGCAGCTGCGAACATGATGGCCGGGTGGTCGCCATGGCAGTGGTGACGCCGCAGGGCAAAGGCAGGTGGTCCAGTTTTCAACCGGCGCAGGCGCCGATCGGCCTGTGGCTGCAGGCGCCGGCTGTGCCGCTGGCGCCCTTGCTGGCGGCGCTGATGGCTGATCTGCCCGGCGTGCCGCTGGTATTCGGCCTGACCCAGTGCGACCCCGATCTGCTGCCACGCCCGGCCGCATCAAACCAGCTGCGCACCATGGATTACATCGATACCGCGAAAATCACGCTGGCCGGCAGTTTTGACGACTACTGGAATGCGCGCGGCAAAAACCTGCGCAGCAATCTGAAAAAGCAGCGTGCCAAGCTGGACAAGGATGGGGTGGCATTGCGCATGCAGGTCAGCCGCGATCCGCAGGAGATGGCGGCCGCCGTGGCCGACTACGGCCGCCTGGAAAGCGCGGGATGGAAAGCCGGCGGCGGCACCGCCGTCAACGCCGACAACGACCAGGGCCGCTACTATCGCGCCATGCTCGAAGGCTTCTGCCGGCGCGGTGCCGGCAGCGTCTACCGCTACTGGTTCGGCGCGCAGCTGGTGGCGATGGACCTGTGCATCGAAGACAGCGCCCAGATCATCGTCCTGAAGACCACCTACGATGAAAGCGTGCCGAAAAGCCTGTCGCCGACCCTGCTGATGCGCGAGGAAGCCTGCCGCGCACTGTTCGACGAAGGCCGCTTCGCGCGCCTTGAGTTCTACGGCAAAGTGATGGAGTGGCACACCCGCTGGACGGATGAGGTGCGCACTCTATACCATGTCAATTATTACCGCTGGCCGGCCCTCGGCCGCCTGCACGCGCTGTGGCAGTCACGCCGCAGCCGCATCCCGAAAGAAGACCATGTATCTTGACGACGTAAAGCAGATCCTCATCGACGTTCTCGCACTCGGTGAACAGGGCAAGTCCCTGACTGCGCAATCGACCCTGCTGGGAAGCATTCCGGAACTCGATTCGATGGCGGTGGTGAACCTGATCACAGCGCTGGAAGACCATTTCGGCATCACCGTCGAAGATGACGAAATCGGCGCTGCCACCTTCGAGACGCTCGGCAGCCTGGCTGACTTCGTGGCAGCCAAACTGGCCTGAACATGCCCGCCCACGCTCCCGCGGAAGCATTCTTTCTGGCCGCCGCGCCCGGCGAACGCTACTGCCTGTACCACGCCCCCCTTGGCACCTGCCGCGGCGCGCTGGTCTACCTGCATCCGTTTGCGGAAGAAATGAACAAGTCGCGTCGCATGGCGGCGCTGCAGGCGCGCGCCCTGGCGGCGGCAGGCTATGGCGTGCTGCAGATCGATCTGCATGGCTGCGGCGACAGCGACGGCGACTTCGGCGACGCGCGCTGGGAACACTGGCTTGCCGACGTGGCGGCAGCGCGGGCATGGCTGGAGCAGCGTGTCGGCCAGCCGGCCGGCCTGTGGGGACTGCGGCTGGGCGCCCTGCTCGCGCTCGATTACGCAAACAGTCACCCGCTGCCGCAGCTGGTTCTGTGGCAGCCGGTGCTGCAGGGCGCGAACTACCTGACCCAGTTCCTGCGCCTGCGCCTTGCCAGCGACATGCTCGATGAAAGCGCGCCGGCAGGTGGCACCAAGGAACTGCGCGCCCAGCTGGCGGCAGGCGACACGCTTGAAATCGCCGGTTACCATCTCGCGCCACAACTGGCGGCGCGTATCGACACGCTCGATGCAGCGAGCCTGCAGCCGGCGTGTCCCACGCACTGGTTCGAACTCGTCGCTGCCGCCGAGAGGCCGCTGCCACCGGCGGCGACCCGCGTTGCTCAGGCGTGGGGCGCGCAGGAAGTGCGCAAGGTGGCCGGTGCCCCCTTCTGGTCGACCCAGGAAATCGCGGAAGTGCCGGCGCTGATCGCAGCCACGTGCGCGGCCCTGACCGGAGCACAGCATGGCTGAACAGCGCGCATTGTCGTTTGCCTGCGGTGGCGACTGGCTGTACGGCGTTGTCCAGGTACCAGCTGCACCGCACCAGCGCGGCGTGCTGGTGGTGGTCGGCGGGCCGCAATACCGGGCCGGCAGCCACCGCCAGTTCACCCTTCTGGCGCGCAGCCTGGCCGATCAAGGCGTGGCTACCATGCGCTTCGACTACCGCGGCATGGGCGACAGCGAAGGCGCCATGCGCGACTTCGAAAGCGTGGGCGAGGATCTGCACGCCGCGATCGATACCTTTTTCCAGCAGGTGCCGCAGTTGCAGGAAGTGGTGCTGTGGGGCTTGTGCGACGCCGCCTCCGCCGCGCTGCTGTACGCACGCGGCGACGCGCGCGTGCGCGGCATGGTCCTGCTCAATCCCTGGGTGCGCACCGAATCCGGCGCGGCCAAGGCGACCATCAAGCATTACTATCGCGGCCGGCTGCTGGAAGGGGCCTTCTGGAAGAAAATCGTCAGCGGGAAGTTCGATGTGCGCGCTGCGGCGCTCTCGCTGGTGCGCCTGCTGGGCGCCGCCAGCGTCAAGCCCGCGTCAGGCGCCCTGCCCGACCGCATGCACGACGCGCTCGCCCGGTTTCCTGGCAAGGCGCTGGTCATCCTGAGCGGGGCCGACCTGACCGCGCGCGAGTTCGAGGACCTGGCTGGCGCTTCGGACAAATGGCAGCGCCTGATGCAGAGCACGTCCATTACGCGGCACGCGCTGCCGAAGGCCGATCACACATTCTCGCGCCGCGATTGGCAGGACCAGGTAGCACGCTGGACGGCGCAGTGGGTTCAGTCCTTCTGAGTGAAACAGGCAGCGATGTCGTCGAAGGCGCCGTAGGCCAGCGAGCTGGCGCGCACGGCGCCGCACAGATCCGGCACGAAGTCGGCGCCGCGCTCGCGCTTGGGCGGCTCGCCATTCCATGAAAAATTGAAGGCCGGGGCGTTGGCGAACAAGCTGCGTACCGGGTGGTAGCCGAGATACAGCAGGGAAATCGGGGTGGTCCTGTTGTCCACCAGGCGCATCGCGCCGCCGTTGCGGGCGCGGATGGCGCCATCGATCAGGTTGCCCTCGATATCGGCACTGCTGGCCGGGAAGCGGACCTGGATGCCGCCGGTATCGAGCAGCGTGTTGTGCGTGACCTTGCTGGCCGCGGCGCTGTTGAGGTAGATGCCGTCATCGGAACAGGCGGCGATCAGATTGGCGCGGATCTCGGATTTTTCCTGCTCCACGATGCAGCGTTTGTCGCGGCAGTAGTCCTTGCCGCTGCCGCCGCCACCGAGCGACAGGCCGACCCGCTGCCCAGGCACGCCTTGCAGCCGCGCTTCGCACAGCACCAGGTTCTGCTCGAAGATGTTGTCGCTGCCGGCGCCCTTGGCAAAAGCGCCGTAGCTGATACGGTCGCCGGAGCCCTTGACGAAGTCGCTGATCTGGTTGCGCCGGATACGCCAGTGGCTGGCCGCCACCAGATCGATCAGCGTGACCGGGTTCGTGGTGTCGCGCACGCTGTCGTTGCGCAGTGTGTTGTCTTCGATCAGGCCATGGTCGGGGAACTGTCCACCGTAGCCATTGATCTTGAAATGGGCGTTGAAGTCGACGATCGTGTTATTGCGCGACCTGAAATCGACTGCCGCGCCGACCACATGAAACGCGTGCTCGCAGCTGGCGTGGGCACGGCATACCCCGCGGATGGTCAGGTTTTCAAAATACCAGTGCGGCGCGCTGACCAAAAAACCCTCGGCCAGATCCATCTCAACCGTGACGCTGCCGGGCGCACCGGCGCGCACGACAATCGGCGCCGCTGCCGTACCTGGCCGGCTGGCCGTGAGCGGTGTGCGTTCGAAGCGATAGGTCCCCGGCAGCAGCGTGATGACATCGCCAGCCGACGCCTCGCTGAGCGCGCGCCGCGCTTCGTCGCTGCTCGATACCAGGCGCACTTTCCCGGCTTCGGGCGCCGGCACTGCACGCGCGCGCGCGCCTACGCCGCCGATGGCCGGGGTGCCGCCAGCGGCATCACCGCGATCGAGGCGCAGCAGCGTATCGGCGCTCCATTGTCCGCTGCCGGTGATGATCTGATTGTGGCCGGCACTGCGCTTTTCGACATACGGCGCCAGCGCCCGCGGCGTGATCCCCTGCTGCTGCAGGTAAAGCGCCAGCGCGCCGGCCGCCAGCAAACCCGGTAGCAGCAAGGCGGCCAGCCAGCGCAGCGCGCGCCCCATGGGCTCAGCTACCTGTCTTGATGTTGTGGCGGCTCATCAGGTCGTACATGGTGGGGCGACTGATGCCCAGCAGTTCGGAAGCCTTGACGATATTGCCGTCGACCCGGGCCAGCGCCTTGATCAGCGCCTTGTACTCGGCCTCGTCGCGCACCTGGCGCAGATTGAGCGGTTCATCTTCGGGCGCGGCGGCCGACAGGCCCAGATCGTCGGCGCTGATCTGCGGACCGTCCGTCATGATCACGGCGCGCTTGATGCAGTTTTCCATTTCGCGCACGTTGCCCGGCCAGCCGTAGGTTTCGATGGCTGTCATGGCCTCGGACGAGAAATGCAGGCCCGAACGCGATTCCTGCGCGCTGAATTTGTTCTTGAAGTGATGCGCCAGCAGGGCCGCGTCGCCCAGGCGCGCGCGCAGCGGCGGAATCGTGACCACGATCTCGGACAGGCGGTAGTACAAGTCTTCGCGGAAGCGGCCCGCGGCAGTCAGGTCCTTCAGGTTCTGGTGCGTCGCGCAGACGATGCGCACATCGACCGGAATTTCTTCGTGCCCGCCCACGCGCTCGATCACCCGCTCCTGCAGGAAGCGCAGCAGCTTGGCCTGCAGCGCCATCGGCAGGTCGCCCACCTCGTCAAGGAAGAAAGTGCCGCCGTGCGCCAGTTCGACCTTGCCCTTGGTCTGCTTGGCCGCGCCGGTGTAGGCGCCTTTTTCGTAGCCGAACAGTTCGCTCTCGAGCAGGTTTTCGGGAATCGCCGCGCAGTTGATCGCCATGAAGCGGTTGTTGGCCCGTGGCGAGAGCTGGTGCAGCGCGCGCGCCAGCACTTCCTTGCCGGTGCCGCTTTCGCCCAGCACCATCACCGAAGCCGTGGTCGGTGCGACTTTCTCCATCATGCGGCACACCTTCTGCATGCCGGCGTCACGCGTGATCAGGCCGGCCATGGGCGAATCGGCCTGCAGCTGCAGCATGCGCTGATTTTCCTGCTGCAGCGCGTGCAGGAAGAACGCGCGCTGCAGCACCAGGCCCAGCACCTCGCTGTCGCAAGGTTTCTGGTGGAAGTCGTAGGCGCCCAGCGCAATCGCCTTGACCGCGTTGGCATGGTCCTGGTTACCGGTCAGGACGATCACGCGCGTGGCTGGCGCCAGCGCCAGGATCTGCTGCAGCGTGGCCAGGCCTTCGGTCGATCCGTCCGGGTCGGGCGGCAAGCCCAGGTCCATGGTGACGACGGCCGGTTCGTGGCGCCGGATCTGGGCCAGCGCGCTTTCGCGGTCGCCCGCGACAACCACATCGTAGGCGTCGAAGCTCCAGCGCAGCTGCTTTTGCAGTCCCGGGTCGTCTTCGATAATGAGCAGCTTTTGTTTACTTGGGGTCACAGCAATCCTCTGGCCTTATACGGCGAAATCGAGCGTTTGCGCTTCGTGTTGGTGGAGCGGCAAAATGACATGGAAGGTAGTGCCTTCGCCGGGCACGCTGACAACATCGAGCTTGCCGCCCAATTCGCCAATGTACTCGCGGCTTTCGAATACGCCAATGCCCATGCCGGCCGATTTGGTCGTTTCGAAGGGTTTGAACAGGCGTTCGCGGATGAATTCTTCGCTCATGCCTTCGCCGGTGTCGGTAATGGTGATCAGCGCGTTGCTGTCCTCGCGGCGCAGCGCGACCGTGACCGTGCCATCCTTGGGCGTGGCCTCGATCGCATTCTGAATCAGGTGGCCCAGCACGCGCTCGAGCCGTTCGCGGTCGGCCAGCACTTTCAGGCCGGCCTGCTTGACGTCGACCAGCGGGTGCGGCTCGAACGCGGCCTTGAGCGCCACCGCCTGGCGCAGCACCTGGTCGATCGCCAGCGGCGCGAGCTGCTCGGGCGACTCGCTGCGCGACAGGCGCTGCAGCAGCAACGTCATCTTTTGCACCGAATGCTTGACGGTGTCGAGCATGTCACGCTGGAATTCGGGGTTGTTGCGGTGCTTTTCAGCGTTCGGAATCAGCAGTGACAATTGCGACACCAGGTTCTTGAGGTCGTGGACCACGAAGGTCGACATGCGGTTGAAGGACTCGAACTGGCGCGCCACCATCAGCGCATTGGCGGCCTCCTGCTGGGCCAGATAACTGGCGGCCTGGTTGCCGGCGATCTTGAGCAGGTCGATCACTTCCCAGTTCAGCGCCACCGGGCTGCGCGGCTGGGTCAGCAGCATGAAGCCAAACAGTTTGCCCTGCATGATCAGCGGCACCACCAGCCAGCGGCGCTGGAACTGGCCCAGCCAGGCCGGCATGGGCAAGTCTTCGTACATGGCCGGATTGGCGTCGTATTCCTGCAGATCGACCACCCACTGCTTGCTCTCCAGGAAGCGGCAAAAGCGCGAATCGGCCGGTTCGCTGACGCTGCGCGCCGGTACCTGGCAGTAGGCTTCCGGTTCGAAGTCGCCGCTTTCGGCGCGCAAAAACAGCACCCCGCCCGGGCTTTCCACCAGCTCGCCGACGGCCTGGATGGTGCGCACGCCCAGTCCCGGCCCGTCCTCGGACAGGGTGCGGGTAAAGCGCAGCCATTCCTCGCGGTAGTCGTAGTTGTAGCTGTAAAAATGCTTGCTGATGAAGACCTTGAGCCAGGCGCGGAAGGTGCCGGAGAACAGGATGACGACCAGCAGAATCAGCGCGCCGAACAGGAAGGCGGCCTGCATCACTGTGCCCCAGCTGCCGCCCACGTAGCGCAGGTAATAGCCGGCCGTGCCCATCGCCAGCAGGTAGATGGCCGAGCCGAACAAGGCGGCGGAATGGAACATCACGCGCCGCGAGAGCGCCATTTCCGACGACCAGGAGGCGCTGCGGTGCATCGAAATGGCGATCAGCGGCACCGTCAGGGCATTGATCACCCCGCGCGCGGCCCAGATATCGACATCGATCTGGTGGAACAGCATGGTATTGCTGTACAGGTAGAAGTCGTAGGCAAACATGCCGCCAATGCCAAGGCAGGCGAACTTGATGGCCCAGCGCTCGGCCGGCGGCTTGTTCCGGTACAGCTGCTCCACCAGAACAATGCCCAGCACGGCGATGCCGACCCGCGCGGTCACGCTCAGCATCAGCCCGGCCGGCAGCAGCAGGTCGACATGCCAGGCGCTGGCCGCGGTGCCGAGGATGGCGACCAGGTAGAACGCCGCCATGGCCAGCGCCCAGCCGCTCAGCTTGAGCGGCAGCCGGCTGGCCGGATCACGGTAGTTGCCGATCATGACCACCAGGAAGGCGGACCAGGCGCCGTCGCGCAGGATCTCGACGCAGTCGGTCCAGGCGGACCATTCGGCCGGATGCGAGGCAGACCACGCAAGCGTCGCACTCCAGGCCAGACTGGCGACAGCGGCGATGGTGATGGCGGTGGCGTGGGTACGGCTGCGCCAGCGTGTCATCAGCATCAGGCTGAGGAACAGGAACGCCAGGGCGGCTACCAAATAGCTGTAGGTTGCGATACTGGTCAATGTGCACCATCCATCAGGGCAGCCATCCAACGCGGGCGCCGGCAGAACCGGCACGCGCGCACATTCGCATTAACGGCCGCTGCGGAACAGGACGACCTTGAGCGTATCGATGAGGATCAGGATATCCAGGAACAGGCTGTTGTTTTTCACATAGTACAGGTCGTATTGCAGCTTTTGCAAGGCATCATCCGCCGAGGCACCATAGCCATAACGCACCTGGGCCCAGCCAGTGATGCCCGGCTTGATGCTGTGGCGCACGTTATAGTAAGGCACCACATCGATCAGCTGCTCGACGAAGTAAGGCCGTTCCGGACGCGGACCGACAAAGCTCATCTCGCCCTTGAACACGTTCAGGATCTGCGGCAATTCGTCGATCCGGGTCTTGCGGATGAAATTGCCCACGCGCGTGACGCGCGGATCGTTTTGCGCCGCCCATTGCGGCTTGCCGCCTTTTTCCGCATCGTTGCGCATGCTGCGGAACTTGAGCACATTGAAGGGATGGCCATCGAGGCCCACCCGTTCCTGCTGGTAGAAGATGGGCGAACGGTCTTCCAGGTAAATCAGCAGTGCGGTCAGCACCATGACCGGGAAGGACACGGTCAGAATGATGGCGCTGCAGATCAGATCGAAACCGCGCTTCATGAAGGTACGGATGAAGCTCTGGTCGAAGCCGCCACCGAAGACGAGCCAGCTCGGCTGCAGAGAATCGACCCGGATCTGGCAGGTTTCGCGTTCGAAGAAGTTGGCCGCGTCCGTCACCTTGATGCCTTGCAGTTTGCAGGCAAGCAGCTCCTTGATGGGGAAGCCGGCGCGGCGGTTTTGCACCGATACCACGATTTCCTCGACATTGTGGGCCGCCGCCAGCGAAGCGAGCGATTCGCCTTCGCGCACCTTGAGCAGCATATTGGTCGGCACGCAGCATTCTTCGGATGGAATCGGAATGAAGCCGGCGATGTCGTACTTGTGATAACTGGTGTTATGCAAGGCCAGATCGCTGCACTCCTTGGCCAGCGGACCGCCGCCCAGGAAAATAATGCGCGTCTCGAGGAAACGCAGTTCGCTGGTTTTGAAAAACACCATGCGCGCCACGAAGATGCCACCGGCACCGATGACAAACACGCTCAGCAGCACGCCACGGCCGATCTGCAGCTCGGGCGCGATATAGAAAATCAGGGTCAGGATCACGAAACCCATCGCGAACGAGGGCATCAGTTTGAGGAAGAAGGGATTGCGCAAGCCTTCGGTGAAATTGAGCTGGTACATCCCCATGGCACTCATGGAAAACACGATCGCCATCGCGAAGCACAGCGCCGAGACGAAAAAGTGTTCGAGGTGGGGGCCGCTCGTGGCGCCCAGATCGAGAAAGCGCACGGCAGCGCCGGCATAGGCCGCACCGACCAGCACCAGGACTTCGACGAACAATAGGAAGAACACTATTTTCGACACGTAGTGATTAGAGATCTTTAACACTTTTTCCTCCGGAATTCTTATTACCTACTGGGAAGCGAGCACGGTGCATGCGGCGGCAGCGCTGCGACGTCGCGCTCAACGCGTTCGGTCGAGGTGCGCGATGTACCACGCCATGGCTTGCTCCATCCCCTCGCCGATGCGGTGGGTGGGCGCGAAGCCAAGCAGCGTTTCTGCCTTGGAAATATCGGCTTGCGAATGGCGCACATCGCCGGCCCGGAAATCCTTGAACTGCGGCTGATGACTGGCCACGTGCGGATATTTACTGCTGAGCAGGTCGCGCATCATGGCGTGCAGCTGGTTCAGGCTGGTGCGCTCGTTGAGGGCCACGTTGTAGACCTCGTTGGCAGCGCTGGCCGGTGCCATGGCCGACAGCAGATTTGCTTGCACGACATTGTCAATAAAGCAGAAATCGCGGCTGGTTTCGCCGTCGCCGTTGATGAACAGGTCGCGGTTTTCAATCAGCGCGGCTATCCATTGCGGAATCACGGCGGCGTAGGCGCCGTGCGGGTCCTGGCGCGGGCCGAACACGTTGAAGTAGCGCAGACCGATCGTTTCGGTGCCGTAGCAGCGCCCGAACACATCGGCAAACAGCTCGTTGACATACTTGGTGACCGCGTAAGGCGAAAGCGGATTGCCGATCACGGCTTCCACTTTCGGCAGGTCGGGATGGTCGCCGTAGGTCGAGCTCGAGGCGGCGTAAACGAAACGCCTGACCTTGGCGTCGCGCGCGGCGGTGAGCATGTTCAGGAAACCGGTGACATTGGTATCGTTGGTGGTGATCGGGTCCTGGATCGAGCGCGACACCGAGCCGAGCGCGGCCTGGTGCAGCACGAAATCGACGCCTTCACAGGCGGCCACGCAATCGCCGAGCTTGCGGATATCGCCCTCGATGAAACGGAAATTGGCCCAGGCCCTGGCGCCCACCAGTTCACGCACCTCGTCAAGGTTGCGCTGGTGGCCGGTGGCGAAATTGTCCAGGCCGGTGACCTGCTGGCCCAGCTTGAGCAAGGCCTCGACCAGGTTCGAGCCGATAAAGCCGGCCGCACCGGTCACAAGCCAGTGGTAGCGTTGCTCGCGCAACTGCGCCTGCACCTCGGTAAACTTATTCACGATATCCTTTTTTACTAGTCAAGCCATGCATGTTCGGGCCGCTTGCGACGCGCTTACAGGCGCCAGACGCTGTAACCGGCTTCGATCAGCGCTTTTTTGTCGAACTGCGACTTGACGTCGATAAAGCAAGCATTCGGATTGAGCTTGGACTGCAGGTCCGCCAGCGGGCGCGCCATCAATTCCTTGTGCGCCACAGCAGCGACCACGGCGTCGGCACGCGGCAGGTCTTCCCAGCGGTCCAGGCGAATACCGTATTCGTGCTGGGCCTCATCGGCCGCGGCCACCGGGTCGTAGACATGCACATCCACGCCATAGCTCTGCAATTCATAGACAATGTCCGCCACCTTGGAGTTGCGCAGGTCGGGGCAGTTCTCCTTGAATGTCAAACCGAGCACATTGACTTTGGCGCCCTTGACGTGGAAACCGGCGGCAATGATCGACTTCACGGTTTTTTCTGCCACAAACTTGGCCATGCCATCGTTGATGCGGCGCCCGGCCAGGATCACCTGCGGGTGGTAGCCGATCATTTCGGCCTTGTGGGTCAGGTAGTAGGGGTCGACGCCGATGCAGTGGCCACCGACCAGGCCCGGACGGAAGGGCAGGAAGTTCCACTTGGTGCCGGCCGCTTTGAGTACTTCCAGCGTATCGATGCCGATCTTGTCGAAGATGATGGCCAGCTCGTTCATCAGGGCGATGTTCAGGTCGCGCTGGGTGTTTTCGATCACCTTGGCCGCTTCGGCCACCTTGATGCTGGAAGCGCGGTAAACGCCGGCGGTAATGATCGACTCATACAGGCGGGCAATGCTTTCAAGCGTGGGCGCGTCGTCGCCGGACACCACTTTGAGAATCGTAGTCAGGGTATGTTCCTTGTCGCCCGGATTGATACGCTCTGGCGAGAAACCGACGTGGAAGTCCTGCTGCCATTTCAGGCCGGAATGCTTTTCGAGGATGGGAATGCAGACTTCTTCGGTCGCGCCCGGATACACGGTGGACTCGAAAATGACGATGGCGCCCTTTTTCATGTGCAGACCGACGGTCTTGCTGGCGCCGGCCAGCGGCGTGAAATCGGGATTGTGGGCTTCGTCCACCGGGGTCGGCACTGCCACCACGATGTAATCGGCTTCACGCAGGGCGGCGGGATCGGTGCTGACCGTCAAACCCGTGGCGGCGCGCAGATCGTCGCTCGACAATTCTCCAGTGGGGTCGACGAAACGGCGGTAGGCTTCGATCTTGCTGGCGGAAAGATCAAATCCGATGGTGCTGCGTTTTTTACCGAATTCAACGGCCAAAGGCAGACCCACATAACCAAGGCCAACTACCGCGACGACATCATCAGATTTCATTATCAAGTTCCGTTTAAGAATTAGGTTTTGCAATTATACTAACTAGGATAGCATATTTTTACGCATTGTCTCAAGATAAAGAGCAATGACATTTACACAGAAGAAACAAGGGCTTCATTTAAACATTGATAAAAATACATTACTACCGACAAAATTTTGGGGCGCATACACCACCCCTGTATTCCCCGTCCCAGCGCACCCGCTTTATGCAGTCTGCATGTCGCGCGCATCAGCACAAGCAGTGTATGCAAGCAATGTGACAGTGTTTTGACACGTCATCCCGGCGCAGATACCACTGCCGTACGGGCCAGCCCGACGCGGCGAGGCTGGAATCGGGCCCGTTTTGCACTACCGGTGCAAGCAAACTATACGCAGTTTGAGGATGTCAAAAAGCGCTTTTTGTAACACTGTTGTTCAGCACCAGCAGACAGGAATGCGCGCTGTTCAATTGAACGGCGGAATGTCATTTTATCATTTTTTTATCGCGAATGGCGTGTCGTGCTGTCAAGCGTGTGTTGTCATTACGCCGCACAGGGGCAGTGGAACATGGGCAAGACCGGCTGCCAAGCTGACGTCCAGGAAGCATCTGTTCTCAGAGCGTGCGCTGGCTGTAGCGGCGCTTTCGCTCTGCGGTGAAATCCCACCAGGGCCGTGGCGCAGCGCCCGCCAGAAAATCGCTGACCGACATGAACACGTCAAGCACGCAGGGGTCGTGCCGCTGCCCGGTGGCGATGCACAGGGCCTGATACAGGTCGAAAGGATCGAGACCGGCCAGCTGGGCCGGGCTGGTGTAGCCGAGCAGTTCGAAATCCTTGGCGCCAGCCGGCCCGATGTTGGGCAGGTCGGTAAAGCGCGCCAGTTTTTCGCGATTGACTTTAGCAGGATGCATGACGGTTTTCCGCGCGTGTTCGTGGTGTGCAAACTCGTGGCGAACGCAAGAGGTCCAGGGAAAAACTGGTGCGGCTGGCGGGGATCGAACCCACGACCCTTGGCTTCGGAGGCCAATACTCTATCCACTGAGCTACAGCCGCGTAGGGGGAAGACTTGAAGAGAGCCGAAGGATACCGTTTTTCTGCTACGGCGTCCATGGAAAGTGTCGTTCCCGGGGCAATATGCGTTCCAAAACAGGGGCTTTGGGTCTATAATCGCGGGTTTGGCGAGCATTTGCACAATCAGTATGCAAAACGCAAGCCCGCCACGCAGCTTTTTGAAAAATAGTAAGTATTAAGGACATCATGAGCGACGCACACAACGAACACGAATCCGCGATCCGGACCCCTAAGCAGCTGGTCGCTGCGATCGCCGGCTTTTTCCTGGTTACCGTCATCGGCATCATTCTGCTGGTGAAGTTCGTGACCACCACCCGGCTCGAAGGCGCCGGCACCGAAAGCCAGAGCGCAGCTGCGGTTGAAACGCGCGTGCGTCCAGTGGCCGATGAAGGCTTCACCCTGAAAGATGCGAACGCACCGAAAGTGCTGCTGGCCGGCGATGCCGTCTACAATGCCAATTGCGCTGCCTGCCACGCCAGCGGCGCCGCCGGCGCACCGAAACTCGGTGATGCTGCAGGCTGGGGCAAACGCATCGCCCAAGGCGTCGATACCCTGGTCAAGCACGCCATCGGCGGCCTGAACGCCATGCCTGCCAAAGGCGGCAACCCGGACCTGGACGACGTAGAAGTTGCACGCGCAGTGGTGTTCATGGCCAACAAGGCCGGCGCCAAGTTCGACGAGCCGAAAGTACCGGCGCTGGTCACCACGCCTGCACCAGCAGCAGCGGGCGCGGAGGCAGCACCTGCTTCCCCTGCTCCGGCAGCTGCACCTGCGGCAGCGGCACCGGCATCCGAGCCTGCCAAAGTCGCCATCGATGGCGAGAAAGTATTCAACGCCGGTTGCGTGGCTTGCCACGGCGCCGGCATCGCCGGCGCGCCCAAGCTGGGCGACAAGGCAGCCTGGGCACCACGCATCAAGCAGGGCACCGCTGTTCTGTACGAACATGCGATCAAGGGCTACCAGGGCAAAGCAGGCATGATGCCGGCAAAAGGTGGTCTGAACGCATCGGACGATGAAGTCAAGGCCGCTGTCGACTACATGGCCGGCGCGTCGAAGTAAGCTGCGCCGCGCGATCAGAAAACCGCCTTCCGGGGCGGTTTTTTTTCGTCCGGGCGTTTGTCGTCCCTGCGCCAGCGCCGCCGCAACGCCGGTGCTTGGCCCCGATGGGATCCATTAGCGAACGCAGCCGGTCGGCAATCGGACTATCATGCCTGTACTTTCACTTTGCACACGCCTTTTCGATGCTGCGCTCTCTGTCCCGTCTGCTTGTTGTACTTGCCTGCGCTGGCGCGCCCCCTGCCAGCCTGGCCCAGGCCGTCCACTTGCCCGAAGGACATCCGGTGCGCCTGCCCGGCGCTACCCCGGTCGTCACTGCTGCGCCCGCGCCGGCAAAGACGGCGCGGGCGGCCAAAGCAGTCAGGCCGATGGCCGGCGCGCTCACCGCGGTCTGGATCGAGAGCACCGGCGACGCGGCCCAGAGCGCCGTTCCGCTGAGCTTCGGCCAGGTTTTTGCGGTGGGCGATATTGGCGCTGGCCAGAGCCTGATCGGCCAGCTCGACGACGGCACGCGTGTGCCGCTGCAGGTCGACGTCAAGGCCACCCACCCTGACCGGTCGCTGCGCCACGCCATCATTTCGGCCAACATTGCGGCGCTCGCCGCCGGCCAGAAAATGCGCCTGAGCCTGTTCAAGGCTGCGGCCCCCACACCCACCGCCGCGCTGGCGCCGGCGGTATTGCTGGACAAGGGTTTCCGGACCAGCGTGACTCTGACGCTGGAGGGCAAGACCTGGCAGGCCTCGGCTGACACCTTGCTGCGCGACGGCGATGCGCCCCGCTGGCTGGCGGGCGCGGCCGCCACCGAATGGCTGCTGGCGGCGCCGTTCAAGGATGCCGACGGCAAAGCCCATCCGCACCTGGCGGCGCGCTTCGCCGTGCGCGCGGCGGGCGGGCGGGCGCGGGTCGATGTCACGGTCGAAAACGACTGGGCGTTCGAGCCGGCGCCGCGCAACTTCCTCTATGACGCCAGTATCAGCGTGGGCGGCAAACAGGTCTGGCAGCGCCAGGCGCTGCCCCATTTCCACCACGCGCGCTGGCGCAAGGTGTTCTGGTGGGGCGGCGAGCCGCAGCTGCATGTGCGCCACGACACCGCTTATCTGATCGCGTCGCGCGCCCTGCCCAACTACGATCAGGGCCTTGTGATCGCCGACAGCGCCCTTGCCGGGTGGCAGCGCGCCTGGTCCGGCCCCGCCACCGAACCGATGGGGGTGGGCCTGGCCAATCCCTACATGCCGACCACGGGTGGACGTCCCGACCTGGGCCTGCTGCCGGCCTGGGGTGCTGCTTACCTGTTGAGCATGGACCCGCGCGCCAAGCTGGTCACGCTGGGCACCGCCGACCTGGCCGGCAGCTGGTCCGCGCACTACCGCGACCAGGCCACCGGGCGCCCGGTCACCCTGGACAGCTATCCTTATATGACGATCCTGGGCCAGCCTAGCGACACGCTCAACCCGGCCACTAAAAAACGCGAGGCTTTCCCCCTGTGCGCCACGCCAGACGGCTGCAAGACCCCGAACAAGCACGATGCCTCGCACCAGCCGGCCTTCGCGTATCTGCCCTATCTGGTCACGGGCGACTATTATTATCTGGAGGAGTTGCAGTTCTGGGCCATGTGGAACGCCTTCATGCACAATCCCGGCTATCGCCGGCATGCCAAGGGCCTGCTCCAGGGCGAGCAGGTGCGGGGCCAGGCCTGGAGTCTGCGCACGCTCGGCGAGGCCGCCTACATCACGCCGGACGCCGATCCGCTCAAGGCGCCGCTGCTGCGCATGCTGGACGCCAACCTGGACTGGTACAACGCCACCTATACCGACAACGCCGACGCCAACACGCTTGGCGCGCTGGTCCATGGCTACGCCGTCGCGTACCAGGGCAACACCGGCCTGGCGCCATGGATGGACGACTTCTTTACCGCCGCCGTGGGGCATGTCGCCGAACTGGGCTTCACGGCGGCCCGGCCGCTGCTGGCCTGGAAAGTGCGATTCCCGATCGCCCGCATGGACGGCAAAGGGGCCTGCTGGCTGGGCGCAGCCGCCTACAGCCTGAAGGTCAGAGACAGTGCCAGCGCCCCCATCTACGCCGATATCGGCCAGGTGTGGCAAGCAAGCAACACCGCCGAGGTGGCCCAACTTCCCTGCGCGAGCGCGGAAATGGCCCAGGCCCTGAAGCTCAAAGCTGGTGAAATGCGCGGCTACGCGTCGTCCAATTCTGGTTATCCTTCCAATCTGCAACCGGCCCTCGCCTTTGGCGCGGACGCCGGCGGCGCCGCGGGCGCACGCGCGTGGGCCCGCTTCATCGGTCGCGCTGTTCAGCCCGACTACAGCACTGCACCGCAGTTCGCCATCCTCCCCCGTCGCTAAAACGCACGCCGCATCCCTGCCCTTTCGCCTCTCCGCAACTTGCCGGAAGCGAAATCTTTTCGGTATCTTTTATATTCTTTTAGGCACTATAATGCCTGTCGATAATTGAGTTTTAGGCAAAGTATCTAACTGATAATGGTCATGGCGTTGTTGGCAACATGGAAGAATTTACCGTGGAATTGGCATGATTTGTTGGGGAATTTGATTTACTCCCCACTAATTTAGTGTTGTATTCCTTGCGAAATACCACGCACGATTAAAATTTCCTGCCGGCATTTAATTGAACAGAGTAATCTTGACGCATGGCACTATTTCGTCTCGACTCTGTACTGCTTTTTGGAAACTACATGCGTAAAATTTCTCATCAAACATCTGGACTCCTTGCTGCACTGATTAGTGGCGCATTGCTGTCCGCCTGCGGTGGCAGCGGCGAATCCCCTACCCAGTCGCCAGCAGTCCTGGGCACGCCCCCGACCGCGGTGGCGCCTACGCCTACGCCTACGCCTACGCCTACGCCTACGCCTACGCCTACGCCCACCCCGACGCCGACGCCGACGCCGACGCCAACGCCGACCCCGACACCGACCCCGCCGACCTCCCCGCCGCCGACCGACAGCGATATCGTGGGCGATAACGTGGTTACCAACATCCGCTTTGAAGCGACCGCCAGCACGACCCAGCCGAAAGTGCCGGTCACCTTCGGCCAGGTGTTCGCCAAAGGCGACCTGGACGCGAGCCATACCGTCACCGGTAAACTCAACGATGGCACGGCGGTACCGCTGCAAGTGAACGTCAAGGCCCGCCATGCGGACGGCTCGGTTCGCCACGCAATTATTTCGGCCAAGCTGGCCAACCTGGTCGCCGGCCAGCCACAGACCATTCAGATGGCACGCGTTGCGTCCGGTGCCGATGCGGCCGCCACCACGCCGACTGCCCTGCTCGATTCAGGCTTCACCACCAGTGTCAGCGCCACCATCGGTGGCAAGGCCTACACCGCGTCAGCCGACGCACTGCTGCGTTCGGGCAACTACAAGACCTGGCTGTCGGGTCCGGTCGCCAACGAATGGCTGGTATCGGCGCCGCTGCAGGATGCCAATGGCGCGCCCCATCCGCACCTGTCGGCCCGCTTTGCCATCCGCGCTTTCACCGGCACCAGCCAGGTCCGCGTCGATGTCACGGTGGAAAACAACTGGGCTTTCGAACCGAACCCGCAGAATTTCGTCTATGACGCCAAAGTCATGGTCGGCGGCCAGGCTGTCTACACCAAGGCAGCGCTGAAGCACTTCAACCATGCCCGCTGGCGCAAGGTGTTCTGGGCCGGCGGCGAGCCTGCCGTGCACGCCAAGCACAATGTGCGCTACCTGATCAGCAGCCGCGCGCTGCCAAACTTCGATACCAGCATCAGCTTCAGCGAAGCGAAGCTCAATTCGTGGAAAACTGCCTTCAGCGGCGCCAAGACCGAGCCTATGGGCGTCGGCCTGGCCATGGCTTACATGCCAACCACCGGTGGCCGCGACGATATCGGCATTCTGCCAGCCTGGGCCGCGACCTACCTGATAACCCAGGACAAGCGCACCAAAGACGTGACCCTCGGCACCGCCGAACTGGCTGGCAGCTGGTCGTCGCACTACCGCGACCGCAACACCGACCGTCCGGTCAGCGTGCGGGACTATCCGTACATGACCATTCTGGGCCAGAAGACCGACACCTACAATCCTGTCACCAAGGCCTACGAATCGTTCCCGGTGTGCGCCACTGGCGCCGACTGCGCCACGCCGTACACCCATGACGGCGCGCACCAGCCAGCCTTCGCCTACCTGCCTTACCTGGTCACCGGCGACTATTACTTCCTGGAAGAACTGCAATTCTGGGCCATGTGGGATGTCTTCAACAGCAACCCGGGCTACCGTGACCATGAAAAAGGCCTGATCAAGGCCGACCAGGTGCGCGGCCAGGCATGGCATCTGCGCACCGTGGGCGAAGCTGCCTACATCACGCCGGATACCGACCCGCTCAAGGCGCAGTTGAACACCTTCGTGAACAACAATCTGGACTGGTACAATCTGAATTACACCAACAATTCGGCGACCAACGGGTTTGGCGTGCTGACCCACGGCTCGGCGATGGGTTACAACGGCGGCCTCGGCATGGCGCCCTGGATGGATGACTTCTTCACCGCAGCCGTCGGCCACATGCATGAACTGGGCTTCAGCAAGGCACTGCCACTGCTCCAGTGGAAGGCGAAGTTCCCGATCATGCGCATGACCTCGCCGGATGCCTGCTGGATTTCCGGCGCGATCTACGCACTGAATATCCGCGCCACCGCCACCGGCCCGTTCTTCGCCTCGATGGGTCAGGCCTACAAGGCCAGCGCACCGGCCTCGCTGCTGCCGCTTGGCTGCAACAGCAACGCCATGGCGACCGCCCTGTCGCTGAAAGTGGGCGAGATGACCGGTTACTCGAGCTCGAACACCGGCTATCCGTCGAACATGCAGCCGGCCCTGGCTTACGCTGCCGACGTGGGCGGCGGTCCTGGCGCCAACGCCTGGACCGTGTTCATGGCACGCAGCGTCAAGCCTGACTACGGCCTCGGCCCGCAGTTCGCCGTGTTGCCGCGCTAAGCCGGCACGCAGCGCCAGCAGTACCCGACCCGGGGGCAGAACGCAAGTTCTGCCCCCGCTTGCGTTTGCCGCGCCCGCCAGACTGTCTGCCCATCTAGTTGAAAGAATAGCAATTTTCTGCTAAAGTCGCGCTCTGCCTGACACCCGGATTGCATCCATGCTGTTCAACTCCTTCAGTTTCCTGTTTCTGTTCCTGCCCATCGTGGCACTGGGTTTCTTCGGCCTCGCCCGCCGCAGCAAGACGCTGGCGGCCGCGTGGCTGGCGGGGGCGTCGCTGGTGTTTTACGGCTGGTGGAGCGTGGCCTATATTCCCTTGCTGCTGGCCTCAATCCTGTTCAACTATGGCGCCGGCTGGCAGATGGGCCGCACGGCCGCCCCAGGCGCGCGCAAACGCCTGCTGATCGTCGCGGTCGCGGCCGACCTGGCCTTGCTGGCCTATTTCAAGTATGCCGATTTTCTTATCGGCAGCGTCAATACCCTGACTGGCGCGGAACTCGACGCGCTCAATGTGATTCTGCCGATCGGCATCTCCTTCTATACCTTTACCCAGATCGCGTTCCTGGTCGACACCTACCAGGGCAAGGTCAGCGAAACCCGCTTCGTCCACTATCTGCTGTTTGTCACCTATTTCCCGCACCTGATCGCCGGTCCCGTGCTGCATCACAAGGAAATGATGCCGCAGTTCGATCAGGATGCCACCTACCGCCCCAGCCGCGCCAATCTGGCCATCGGGCTGGCGATTTTCGCGATCGGCCTGGCCAAGAAGGTGCTGATCGCCGACAATCTGGCGCCGCATGCCGGCTTTTTTTTCGACGCCAGCGACCAGCCCTCGCTGCTGCTGGCCTGGGGCGGGGTACTGGCCTACAGCTTCCAGCTGTATTTCGATTTTTCAGGCTATTCGGACATGGCGATCGGCCTGTCGCGCCTGTTCGGCATCCGCCTGCCGCTCAATTTCCATTCGCCTTACAAGGCCGTCAACATCACCGAATTCTGGCGCCGCTGGCACATGACGCTGTCGCGTTTTCTGCGCGACTATCTGTACATCGCTCTGGGCGGCAACCGGCATGGCGCAGCGCGCCGTTACTTCAATTTGATGGCAACCATGGTGCTCGGCGGCCTGTGGCACGGCGCCGGCTGGAACTTCGTGGTCTGGGGCTGCCTGCATGGCGCTTACCTGATGCTCAACCATGCGTGGGCGGCCCTGGCGGCGCGCCTGCGCATCAGCACCGCCGGACGGACCTGGAACGCCGCTGGCATGCTGCTGACATTTGGCGCGGTGTGCGTGGCCTGGGTCTTTTTCCGCTCGGCCGACTTCGAACGCGCGCTGACCATCCTGCGCGGCCTGTTCGGCGCCTACGGGATCGGCTTGCCGGACTCGATCGGCAACCGCCTGGGCGGCCTGCGTAGCAGCCTGGAACAGCTCGGCATAAGCTTCTATCTGGGCGGCGGCACCCGCTTCCTGCAGACCTGGAGCTGGGTTGTGGTCGGGGCGGCCATCGCCTTCCTGTTGCCGAACACGCAGCAGATCATGGGCCGCTATGAACCGGCACTTGACTACCAGCTGCAGCGCGACGGCGGCGCCGGCGCCCTTGCCTGGCGCCCCTCGCGGCGATGGGCGGCCGTGATCGGCGTGCTGTGCCTGGCCAGTCTGCTGTCGCTGAGCCGGCCGGCCGAGTTTTTGTACTTCCAATTCTAGAGGTCTGGATGGATTCATCGAAGCAATACGGCCGCTTTCTGGCCTGGGCCGGCGCCGTCACCGTGCTCGGCGCGGCAGCCTGCGCGGCGCTGGTGGTCACGGTCGACCCCTACCGCCTGTATGGCCTGCTTGACCGTCCCGGCTTCAATCACGAAAAGCCGCAGCCCGAGCGCTACCAGAAGCAGATCAAGCTGGCGGGCGCGCGGGCCCGGCAGGCCGACCTGCTCATCGTCGGCAATTCGCGCGCCGAGATCGGACTCGATCCCGGCTATGCGCCATTGGCGGGCGGCGGCCGCCGGCCCTACAATCTGGCGCTGGCTGGCACCCGCATCCAGGTCGCGCGCGAACAGCTAGAACAGCTGCACCAGGGCGGCCTGCATCCACGCCACCTGATTGTGGGCGCCGAATTCCTCGATGCCCCGATCGACCCGGCGGCCCCGCCTGTCCCTGCGCCGGCCACGTTGGGACCGGACCGCGCGGCAGAACTGGCATGGCAATTCGATGCCGTGTTTTCGCTCGATTCACTGGGCGACGCGCTCAGAACCTTGCGCCAGCAGGGCGACGCCGAGGCCCCTACCATGAGCGCGCTCGGCTTCAATCCGCTGCGCGAATACGGCCAGATGGCGCGCCAGGAAGGCTATTACGCCCTGTTCCAGCAGCGCGCACTGGACTACGGCAAGCGCCTGGCCAAGCTGCCCCGCGGCCTGGTCGGTCCAGCAGGCAGTTCCACCAATTTCGACCAGCTGCAAGCGGTCATCGAGCACGGCGTGGCCGACGGCGCCCGGGTCGACGTGGTGATTTATCCCTACCATGCACAGCTGATGGGTCTGATCAATGAGGCCGGCATGGGGCCCCTGTTCGACGACTGGCGCACGCGCCTGGCACACCGGGTGGACGCCGTGCGCGCCGCCCATCCGGGCGCGCGCCTGTCTTTGTGGGACTTCAGCGGCTATGCGCCCTACCAGTGCGAAGCCATTCCGGCCAAGGGCGAGCGCAGCAGTGTCACGCGCTGGTACTGGGAGGCGGGCCACTTCAAGGCGGCGCTGGGCAATCTGATGCTGGCGCGCCTGCTGGACCAGCCGGACCAGGACCCGGCCTTCGGCACGCTGCTCGACAGCAGTACCCTGGTAGCGAACCGGGCGCGCCTGGCGCGCGAGCGGCAGCGCTGCCAGCTCGACAACCCCGACCTGCTCAGGGCGCCAGCGGCGGCGCCGGCAGCGCGCTAGGCTTGCCGCGCAAGTCGTCCAGACTGCGCGGGAACAGCAAGCGCCGCGCCAGGGGCAGGCGCATGACGAGCGTTGCCAATGCCAGCGTCAGCAGCACCGTGGCCAGCATCGACAGCGCAAACAGCAAGGCGGGACCCCGGTCCGGCAAGGCATGCATCAGCAGCTTGTAGATGGCCAGCGCGACAAACGCGTGGAACAGATAGATCTGCATGCTGACCTTGCCGCAGGCCGCCACCAGGCCGCCCACGCGCAGGCGCGCGATCTGGAACAGCATCAGGGTGCCGCATACCGCTTCCAGATCGTTGACCAGCAGCGCCAGCGGCGTGCGCAGGTCGGCAACGGCGGCGAAGCCGATTTCATTGTCCAGCCGCAGTTGCATCTGGACCAGCTTGACTACCACAAACAGCAGGGCCGTACCGGTAATTGCCGCCGCCACCCCGGCTGGCGCCAGCCAGCGCCGGTGCACGGCCACGCCGGCCCAGGCCAGCGGAATCATGTACAGCGCAGGCAGCAAGCCCAGCGGCAGAAAGTTCTGGATCGATTTGGCCACCAGACCGATGAACAGGTGGGCCACCAGCAGCAGCGCCAGCGCCACCATCCTCACACGCGGGCTGCGCACATCGATCAGGTTGCGGATGGTCACGATGGCGATGAACGAGGGCAGGAACCAAAGCAGCCCCATGTGGACCACCTGCTTGAGCAGATCCGCGTTGCCGCTGTACAGCACCGCTGCCAGCATGCCGATGCGCTCAAGCAAAGGCGCGGGCGCGGTCAGGGTCACCACCAGCCACAGCGCACAGGTCAGCAGCAGGAACGGGTAATACAGGCGCAAGACATAGCTGGCAAAGGCGGCGCTGGCCACCGGCATGGGCGGGCGCAGGAAGGGAATCGTCATGAAGCCGACCACGTGAAAGCTCAGTCCGCGGAAAAACTCGGGGAACAGCGAGCGCGTGAATTCATTGTGATCTGCAACCACCAGGATGATCAGCAGACCCTTGAGAAAATTCTGGTTCATGCCGGCGCAAGTTTGGGCGCGGGGGCGGTCCCGGCCAGGGTGGCCGGCAAGATGCGCGAATGCAGCACCTGCACCAGCGCGCAGATCGCGAACATCAAGTCGAAATAGGCAAAGCTGAGGGCCGCGCCGCCCAGGCAGAAGGCAAACAGGCTCAACTGTAGCATGGTGCCCAGGTGCGCGATCCAGGCGGTTTCCGCCTGCAGCCGGGCCCGGATTGACAGGGCACGCGCGGTCAGGAAGGTGCGCACCAGCATGCACAGATAGATGAACAAGCCGACAAAACCATGGTCGCCCAGCACCTGGAAGTAGACCGAATGGGCGGCGCGTGCGCGGTGTGTTTCCGGCAGCGTGTCACCGGTATAGAAGAAGGCGTACGAGAAGAAGTCCTGCGACAGCGACTGCCACATCGGGAAATATTCCAGGGTCTTGAAGCCGCCCCCGAAGAAGGGATGCCGGGTTGCCATGATGAAGCTCAGCTTCCATGCCACCACCCGTCCCATGAAGGAGGCATCGGCGTTGGCCTCGCCGATCGTATCCATGCGCGAAGTCCATTCTTCTGATACCAGGTAGGACATGCCCACCGCCAGGATCACGCCCAGGATCGAGAGCAGCACCTTGCGATCGCTCTTGATGAAGAAATAGGCAGCCAGACCGAGCAGCGCCACAAAGCCGCCGCGCGACTGGGTGCCGATCACGGCCGCGACCAGCAGGCCCATCGCGCCCAGCAGACCGACGCGGATCAGCTTCGACGGCTTGCCATATTCGCGCAGCAGATAGGCGCAGATCGGCAGCGTCATGACGAAGGCCAGCGCCAGCTCGTTGCGGTCCCCCAGCACGTGGCCCTGGAAACCTTCAATCTTGTGGCCGCCACCGCTGGCAATGAACTTGAGTGCTTCCAGGCAACCGTAAAAGCCGATTGACAGGGCCACGCACCACAGCACGAAATCGACGTGCAGCTTTTTGCTGACGATCAGGATGACGAACACGAACAGCAAGAACACCTTGAGGAAGCGCGACCAGAATTCCCAGGTCACCTCGGGCAAGCCATTGGTCATGATGGTCGAGGCCGTGGTCCAGAGGAAGAACAGCAATACCAGGCCGCCGATGGCGCCAAAGCTGACCTTCGGCTTGTCCCTGAGCACCAGGTAGCCCAGCATGGCGATCCCGGTGAAGATCAGGTTGTAGCGCAAACCATTGGCCATGCCGTACAGCCAGGCATTCGGATAGAACATCGCGGTCCAAAGCCACATGCCAACCGCAATGAACGGCCGCCTGGCCATGGTGTAGAGCATCAGCGGCAGCAAGGCCAGGAAAAACAGATCGCGCATGGGGCTTACTTCACTTTGTCTTTTTTTGTTGGCAGGCCGTCATCCTGGCGCAATGCCCAGAAGCACAGGTAGACGACGGCAAGCAGATTGCAAGCCCACAGTATCGTTTCCATCCAATCATCCTTGCCGTTTTGACGTGCAAGCATTGTACGCGAGAACACCCCTGTTTCCGCTTGCGAAAGATGTAAAAAAGGCCACTTTCGTGGCCTTTTTGAAATCATGCAACAGTGTGTTTACCAGATCGTGACACGCTCTTTCGGCGCCAGGTACATCTTGTCGCCTTCCTTTACGCCAAACGCGTCGTAATAGCCTTGCTGATTCATCAGGGTGCCGTTCGCGCGGAACTTGCCTGGCGAGTGAGGATCGGTCTTGACCAGCTGGATCTGCTTCTCTTCACGCATCTTGATGCGCCATACCTGGGCGAAGCCCATGAAGAAGCGCTGGTCGCCGGTCAGGCCGTCGATCACGGGTGCAGTCTTGCCTTTGAGCGAGAGCTTGTACGCCTTGTAAGCAATCGCCACACCGGAGTTGTCGCCAATGTTTTCACCCAGCGTCAGTTCGCCGTTGACCTTGTAGCCGCTCACTGGCGAGTAGGCGCCGTACTGATTGACCAGCATTGCGGTCTTGGCCTTGAACTTGGTGCGGTCTTCCGCGGTCCACCAGTCGCGCAGATTGCCGTCGCCGTCGAACTGGCTGCCCTGGTCATCGAAACCATGGCTGATTTCGTGGCCGATGACGGCACCAATACCGCCGTAATTGGCCGCGTCGTCCGCATTCATGTCAAAGAACGGCGGCTGCAGGATCGAGGCCGGGAACACGATTTCGTTGAGCTGCGGGTTGTAATACGCATTCACCGTCTGTGGCGTCATGCCCCATTCGTCGCGGTCGATCGGCTTGCCCAGCTTGTTCAGGTTGCGGTTATAGTCGAAGGTATTCGAACGCATCACGTTGCCAACCAGGTCGTCACGGGCCACAGTCAGGGCGCTGTAGTCGAGCCACTTGTTCGGGTAGCCGATCTTGGGCGTAAACTTGGACAGCTTGTCCTGGGCTTCCTTCTTGGTTGCCGGGCCCATCCAGTCGAGCGTGTCGATGCTCTGGCGGAACGCCTCGAGCACGTTCT
>DASWMN010000032.1:0-4604 GCA_036399735.1 Telluria sp.
CGCCACGGCGCGCGCCTGGTCGGCACCGGCAATGGCGGTATCGTTCCACACGCCGCCCTGCTTGCGATAGGCGTCGGCAATCGTGCGCACGGCTGCGGCCTCGCTGCTGGAGGTCCACCAGTGAATCACTTCGGGCTTGGGATCGGCTGCCTGCGCGCTGGCGGCGGCACAGGCGAGCATCGCCGCGACCGCCAGTTGTCGTGCTTTGTACATCGTGTCTCCTGAGTGAGCGGAACGGGTCTGGGCCCGCTTCTGATTGGAAGGGTTTCCAAGATAGCTAATTGACTATATCATTCAATGATTTTGAGTGTCAACGCGGAGCTGCAAATGTTCAATCCCCGCCCCACGATCGGCTACGTGCCGATCAGCCCCGGACACGCCTGTGCGGTGGTCGACGACTTTCTGCTCGATCCGCACAATCTGATCGAGTGGGCCGCGGCGCAGCGCCACCGTTTCGCCATCGATCCTGATAATTACTATCCGGGTCCCGAGCTGGGTCTGGGACCGGCTTTTGCCGCAGCATTGGAGTCGTTTTTCATGCTGCATGTGCGGCGTGCCCTGGGCGCCAGACGCATCCTGCATACCTCGGCGCGGCTGGCAATGGCCACCTCGCCAGTGGCGCAGCTGAGCCCTCTGCAGCGCCTGTGCCACCGCGATGCAGTCACTTTACCCGCCAGCGAAGGCGTGGCAGCCAGCGTCGCGTACCTGTTCGATGCGCCGGACCTGGGCGGGACCAGCTTTTATGCGCCGACCAGATCGGAGCCGGAAACGGCCGATTATCTGCAGCGCGCCGCCGATGGCGGCGAACCCGTGCAAGCGGCCTACCTGAGCCAATCGAATCCCTGGTTCGAGCAGCTTTGCACGGTACCGGCGAAATTCAACCGGGCGATCTTCTATGACGGCACCTTGTTCCATGCGGCGAACATCACCCGCGCCGATCTCCTCACGGACACCCCCAAGACGGGCCGCCTGACGATCAATGGCTTTTTCCGTTATCGGAAAAACGCCGCATAGCGCAGCATTGGGGCCGGCCGGCACAGTTTTTTGCGATAATGCGTCGATTATGGATAAATTCTGGCTCTTCGTCGCGTCGGCTACTTTTGTCACCATCTTCTCGATCCGCGACTTCCGCCGCAGCAGACGTCACGCCAACCGCAATGCTGTGGGCCAGTGCGGCATGTGCGCCGGGCAGCTGGGCTGGTCGCGGGTGCGTCAGCTGAGCTATCGGTATTCGAAATTCGGACCCGCCGAGACGGTTGACGTGTGCCAAAAATGCTTTACGCGACGCCGGGTGAAACTGGGACTGATCTGGTTGCTCGCTTTTGCTGTATGCGGTGTGATGGTGGCACTGCCTGTGCTGTATCCGATTGTTCCCGCTGGCCGATGAACGGCCGGATTGCAAAGCACGATGAAACCTGAAATCCAGCCAAACAAGATCGTCATTTTATCCGGCTCAGGCCTGAGTGCTGAAAGCGGCCTGCCGACTTTTCGCGACTCGAACGGCCTTTGGAACCAGTATTCGTGGCATGAAGTAGCATCGCCCGAGGGTTGGCAAGAGCGTCCGGAAGCGGTTCTCGCCTTCTACAACGAGCGCCGGGCCAAGGCGGCCGAGGTCGCGCCAAATGCAGCCCATCGCGCCATTGCGGCGCTCGAACAAGCGTACGAGGTTGTCATCGTTACGCAAAACGTCGATGACCTGCATGAGCGCGCAGGCTCGACCAACATCCTTCACGTGCACGGGGAACTGGTGTATGCGCGCGGCACATCCGATGCGCGCCGCCGTTACCGGATTGGTGCCGCGCCGATCACCCTGGGCCAGCTTTGTGAAGATGGTACCCAGCTGCGGCCCGATATTGTCTGGTTTGGCGAAGAAACCCAGTTCATGGCCGAAGCACGCGCCCATGTGGCCAGCGCCGCCAAAGTACTGGTCGTCGGCACCTCGCTATCGGTGTATCCGGCCGCGTCGCTGGTCAACGCTGCGCGCGGGCGCGCCGAAAAGGTGCTGAACTGCCTGGATTTCGAAAAGGTCCCATTCGGTTTCAAATTTGTGCCGGGCAATGCCACGCGGGTAGTGCCTATGCTCGCCAATGCCTGGCTAGGCCAGGCGCAATCACATCAGGAACACCATAAAAAATGACAGCCAAGTATGACTATGAACGCCTGTTTCAAACCCTGATCGCTGCTATTGCGGCCGAAGGCAGCATCACGGCGCGCATGCACACAGTCATTGCGGAATGCGCGCGGCAGATACCGCACGCCGACTGGGAGCATTTTTCGGGGATCGATTTTGAGACCGACGAATCCGATACCGAGGGCTGGCTCGCAGCAGCGTTACCGGCCACCGGCGCAGAACCGAAGCGCGCAGGACTCTGGTTCGGGCTATGCGAAATGGTCAACGACGATGACAGTATCAGCCCTTATATGTATGTGGGCGTGTCACCCAGTTTCGCTGTCGATTCCCTGGACTGGGCGCGCCAACGGGAAGAGATTGAAATGGCGAACTACCTCGACTCAGTCGTCCTGCCACAGATCCATGCGGGCGCGTACGGACGGTCTGACGGTCTTGGGCACGACGCCGGCTATCCGCTGGTACTGGCCTACAGCGCCATCGTGGTCCACTCGCTTCTGCGCGATGCCCCACTGCCCGCACCACTGCAAACGGTGAAAGGCGCGACCATCGGTTATGACAGTGGCGACTGGCTGCTTCTTGGCAGGTTCAAGGACGGCAAGTACGAACCGGACGTGAATGCCGGCTGATGCAAGGCGCGCCTTGTAAAGGCGCTTCTCTGACGGCCTCAGGCCGCTTTTTTCACCGCAGCCTGGCAATTGGCGTGAATGAAGTCCAGGTGCCCCGGCATCGCATCAACGCACTTGCGGATGACTGCCGCGGTATTGTGCAGGAAGTCCGCAATCTCTTCGGGTGAACGCTGATCCACCACGGGATTGTAAGAGCGTGGCCGCATTCCCTGCCCGTGCATGACCTGCAGCCAGCTGTCTTCGGGGAACAGCTCTTCGTTCTCGCGCAGGATACGTCCATGGCTGGCAAACAGATCGAGTTTGCGCTGCAGGGCGGCCGGCACTTCCATCTCCTGCACATAGCGCCAGAAGTCGGAATCGTCGCGCGCGTTGACCTTGTAATGGCAGATCAGGAAGTCGCGGATCTGCGCGTACTCGTTGTCGCACAGGCGGTTGAAGGTGTCGATATCGACCTGGTCGAAACCCCGGTCCGGGAAGAAGGTTATTAGCCGCATCAGCGCGGTCTTGACCATGTGGATACTGGTCGACTCGAGCGGCTCCATGAAGCCGCCCGACAGGCCGATCGCAACGCAGTTCTTGTTCCAGGTCTGTTTGCGCTTGCCCGTCACGAACTTGAGCAGGCGCGGCTCGGCCAGCGGTTTGCCTTCCAGGTTATTCATCAGGATCTTCTCGGCCTCGGCCGGTTCCATGAAGCGGCTCGAGAACACGTGGCCGTTGCCGGTGCGGTGCTGCAGCGGGATGCGCCACTGCCAGCCGGCCGAATGCGCGGTCGAACGCGTCAGCGCCTGCATGCTTCCCTGCGTTTCGCACGGCACTGCAATGGCCCGGTCGCATGGCAGCCAGTGGCTCCAGTCCTCGTAACCGGTATGCAGGGCCTGTTCGATCAACAGGCCCACCAGGCCGGAACAATCGATAAAGAAGTCCGCTTCGATCCGCTGGCCGTTTTCCATGACTACCGCTTCGATGAAGCCGTCGCCCTCGCGCAGCACCGTGCCGACGATCTTGCCCTCGGTGCGCTGCACGCCGCGCGCCTCGCTGTAGCTGCGCAGATAGCGCGCATACAGGCCGGCGTCGAAGTGGAAGGCGTACGACAGGTCCGACAGCGGCGAATTGGGCAGGTCCGGGCGGCCGCGCGAGAAGCGCCCCATGCGCGCTGCCACGGTGTTGATCGAGAACGGCTCCATGCTCGGTGCATGGCCCATCTGGTTCATTCTGAGCCAGTACTGGTAGAAGTTGGCGGTTGGCTGGTCACGCCCCACCGAGCCGAAACCGTGGATGTAATTGTCGCCCTGCCTGCCCCAGTTGACGAACTCGATGCCCAGCTTGAAGGTGCCCTGGGTGGCGCGAATGAAGTCGTTTTCGTCGATGCCCAGATGCAGGTTGAAGTTGCGGATGCTCGGTATGGTCGCCTCCCCCACCCCGATGGTGGAGATCTGGTCCGACTCGATCAGCTGGTAGTGGTGCCCTGCCGGAAGCAACTGCGACAGAGCGGCGGCCGCCATCCAGCCGGCCGTGCCGCCGCCCACAATCACAATCTTCCTGACCTTCTTGTCTTCCATCTCGCAACCTCGTGTCGTTGAATGCAAAAAAGCCGATGCGGTCCGCTGCCAGGCAAGACCACATCGGCTACCGCGCCCGTTCGGCGCCGTTACAGGGGACCTGCTTAGTAGCTGATACCCATCCGCACACCGTACATGCGCGGCTCGATGAAGCTGGCAATCATCTGGCCGCCCAAGCCGCTGCCGCCCCAGTTCTTGGCGCGTTCATCGGTCAGGTTGCGGACGTAGGCCTCAGCATGGAAGCGATTGTCCGGCGAGTCAAGCCGCAGCGACGCGTCGAAGGTGGCA
>DASWMN010000033.1:0-2602 GCA_036399735.1 Telluria sp.
AAGCAATATTTTCTGCGTCAGACTTTGATTTGAATCAAGTCGATGCGGCGTCGCGTCGAAATCGTCAAGCAATCGCATTACGATTCGAAATTCACCGTACATAACGCCATGACCGATGCCAGAAATCGACTATCTTGACCACCAGTTGCGTTCCATTCTTATAAAGTGCAGTGCCCGCCTCAAGGACATTCGCCGGCGCTCCGCGGCCGTAGCGCCTGGCAGCACGAGCATCATTCCGGCCTGTCACGCTGAACTCCACGAAGTGATTGTGCATGCCGTTATTTCGATCAAGCCCGCCGTTCCCAATGCTGCACACTACCGCAGCATGATCAGTCGAACGTATGCAACGGGGCTCGATGCGCAGAGCGGAGCGCCGACCGTCGAATCGATACGGGCCATCACAACACTGATCGACGCGGCAGCGGGCGCCATCGGCGGGTTGACGGAGACGCGGACATGACTCGTCTTCATGGCATCAAACGCTGGCATGTGACTGGCGCTGATCCTTTGTCCATACCAGAATACTCATCTTGAAACATTGTTATACACTCAGGGGTCCCACTACGCCGCCCTCAAGGAGTCCCATGCCGATTCGCCTTGCCTGCGCGCTCGCGCTGCTGTTCGTCGTCCTGTTCGCCCAAGCCCAAAGTCCGGCCAACCGCGCCGAAGCGGTCAAGATCATTGCCGACATGCGGCACATCGTCACGCCAATGGGCATCGAACGCAGCCAGTCCGTGCGTATCGGTGGCATTGATCAATGGATCTCGGTGCGCGGTATGGATCGCCGCAATCCCATCCTGTTGATGATCCACGGCGGACCCGGTTACGTTTCGATGCCCAGCAGCTGGTACTTCCAGCGCGGCTGGGAGGAATACTTCACCGTTGTGCAATGGGACCAGCGCGGCGCCGGCAAGACGTATGCCGCCAACGACCCTGCAACGATCGCGCCGACGATGACGCGCGAGCGCATGATGGCCGACGCCGAAGAGATGGTGCGCTGGCTGCGCAGCGAATTCGGCAAGGAGCGCATTTTCGTACTGGGGCACTCCTGGGGCAGTTCGCTGGGAATTGAACTGGCGCATCGCCATCCCGACTGGCTGCATGCCTACATTGGCATGGGCCAGGTCGTCAACGCGGCCGAGAGCGAACGGCGCGGGATGCGTTTTGTGCTCGACGCAGCGCGACGCGACAAGAATGAGGAAGCCATCCGCGAACTTGAAGCGCTCGGCCCGTACGCTGCGCCAGGCCATCACTTTACCTTGCAGGATCTTTATGTCCAGCGAAAGTGGCTCGGTTATTACGGCGGCGCCGTCTATGGACGCAAGAATTTCGCGCAGGAAGCCGCCTTGAACAAGCTGTCGCCAGAATATACGGACGCCGATCTGCGAACGATCTGGAAAGCGAACGACTTCTCATCCGAGCATCTATTGCTCGGGGTGACAGAACTGGATTACAGCGGCTACACCCGGTTCAAATGCCCCATCATCATTTTCAACGGCAGGCATGACTACAACGTGTCAGCCACGGCCGCTGCAGAATGGTTTATGAAAGTGAAGGCGCCATCCAAAGCCCTGGTCTGGTTTGAAAACTCGGCGCATGAAATGTTCAACGAAGAACCCGGCAAAATGCTGGTCTCCCTGGTGCGTCACGCCAGACCGATCGCGGAGAAGGCGGGCGACGTGGCACCCTGACAAGATACGGCGGGTATCGTCTGGCGCTACGTCTGGTGCCGTCGCAAGCTACCACATCCGCCGTAATCCTCTGCCGACAAGCCGAATGGCACACTGGCGCCTCACTCAAAGAGGCCCCCATGCTCCCCACAATTTTTGCGGTATTCGCCGCCTGTTTTGTCCTTGAACGCCTGATTCCCGGCTGGAAGCTGCCGAAGGTACGTACCTGGCCGTTTCGTGTTTTGCTGATCAACGCTTTCCAGCTCGGCATCGTCGTGCTGGCAGGACTTACCTGGGAGCGCTGGGCGTCGCAGTACTCGCTGTTTCACCTGTCGCACCATCTCCATCCGGTTGCCGGCGGCATCGTCGCCTACGTGATCGCCACCTTCGTGTTTTACTGGTGGCACCGCTGGCGCCATGAGATCGACTGGCTGTGGCTGCACTTCCACCAAATCCACCACAGCCCGCAGCGGATCGAAGTGATTACCTCGTTCTACAAACATCCGGGCGAGATGCTGGTCAACTCCATCATCGGCAGCTTGCTGGTCTACACCTTGCTCGGGCTGTCGCCGGAGGCGGGCGCGTGGTACACGCTGTGCACGGCGCTGGGCGAGTTCTTCTATCACACCAGTGTGCGCACACCGCGCTGGGTCGGCTATTTTTTCCAGCGCCCGGAGATGCACCGCATCCACCACCAGTACGGCCGCCACAAGAACAATTACGGCGACATTGTTCTGTGGGACTGGCTGTTTGGCACCTATGAAAACCCGGCCCTGTTCGAAGCGAGCTGCGGCTTCGACCCGGCGCAGGAAGAGCGCCTGGCCGACATGCTGCTATACCGCGACGTGCACGCCGCACAACGCGACGATGCGCCAGTAATCGTGGGTAAAAAGCAACTCTAATAAAAAAACAATGTTACAAAAAAGATTCGA
>DASWMN010000034.1:0-6186 GCA_036399735.1 Telluria sp.
CGTCTGCGCGCCGCAGCGGCCAGCAGACGGTTGCTGATCAAGGCATCAAGCACTTCCTTGCGCTGCACCTTGGGCGCGCCCGCCTGCGACATGTGCCACATCGTATCGACAGTAAAGTCATACAAGGGCGCACCGTCGATGCGGGCGGCCAGCGGTGGCGCGGCAATGGCGGGCATCAGCAATGCCAGCGTGAGGACGCCGGCCAGTGCACGCAGCAAGATCGGCCGCCTCACATCGCCAGGCGCTCGGCAGCGCGATTGAGCACATGCACCACCATCGCGATTGAATGCGGGATCATTTTTCTGGCGACGGTACGGCGGTCGGCATGGTCGGTCGACGAGAGCACGATCCCGCCGTTCGCATACGAGTAGGTACCGCCTTGCGTGAGCAGTGCGCGAATGTCATTCGAGGTGGCCGCCACCGGCGTGAACGTTGCCAGGGCATTGCGTACAGCCACGCTGTCGCCCAGCTGTTCACTGTCGTAATAGTCGTTGACCCACTGCTCCCAACCCGTGTGGCCGTTGCCGGAGGTGCTCCAGCTGTGGTGCGGCTGCACGATGTCGGTCGTGTGCAGGGCAAAGCCGAGCGACTGTGCGGTTGGCCGGGCGAGAAATTGCGAGAACCAGTACTGGCCAAGGTTGGAAACCGGCTGGAAAGGCGCCGATTCGAAATCCGAATACTGCTGCGGGGTGGCATAGCTGCCTTGGCGATAATGCGATTCCGTGATGCCGAAACTGTTGTACTTGCTGCTGTCGCCGAACCAGCCCTTCAGGCCACCGGAACCATCGTCCAGATAGTCGCCCACCAGCCACGCGGCGGCCAGCTTGTCGATATCGCCGCGCTTGGCGATCTTGGCGTAGTTGTAGCCGCCGAAGGCGTTGCCGTGCACGTCGCGCCCGCTGGTGTGATTCTGGAAGTGCCAGTACGAGGTGTAATTGGCGACGCCCGAACCCAGCCCCCACAGTGGCGCGATTACGCAACTGCCGGTAGTAGCGCCGCACAGGTAGGTGTCGGCAAAATCGTCCACATCATAAGCGCCCTGGCCGACTGCCTGCGCGAACTGCTCCATGGTGTAGCCGGCGCGGATCACGCCCGCTTCAAGCTTGGCGTAATTGGTGGTGGACGGATTGTTCTTCATGAAGGCGACGGCATCGAGCACGATGCGGCGGTGGGTATCTTGCTTCCATGCGAAGGCGGGTGCGCTAACGAGCATTGCCACGGCGAGGCTTGTGGCCAGCAGTCCAGATTTCATCGTCTCTCCTGTTGTTGAATTCGCGGGTAGATAACAGCAGCTGAATGTAACTACAATTTATGACCACCCGGTTACGGGTGGCTTACCGATGCAGAAAAGTCTCAGCTGCGGCAACTGGACTCGCGCGTTGGCTGGACCACAAACGAATAATGGCCGCCATATTCGCCGTTGATCGCCTGCGTTCCGGAGGCGCCCGCGTTGGGCCCGATGATGTAAGTGTTGGCCTTGGCGATGCCGCCGTCGGCGTAGGCGGCGATATCGGTCGTGGCGTTGCCGTAGGCGCGGATGATATTCAGGCCCACGGTATTGCGCAGGTAGCGCACATAGTCCGTTTTGAATTGCTGGGTATTGGGCGGGATGGGCCCGTCGCCATACGGGTTGGAATGGTAATGCCACTGGCCGATGTTCTTGATGCCCAGCCATTCGCGACCGTCCTTGGTGACCCAGTACGGGCGCGCAGTCAGGAAAATGATCTGGTAGCCCTTCTGCCGATACGCGTTGACCACTTCCGGCGCATAGTAATAGGCAGTCGCCGTTTTGATGCCGGCGTAATCGGCCCAGGCTTCGAAGTCGTTGATGGTGAGCGTGCCATCGATATCGAACAGCACCGCCTCGCGCCCCGGATCGACCACGCTGACGTAACCGGCGGTGGAACTCAGGTCGCCCTCCACCACAAAGCGCACCACATAGTCGCCCACGGGGCGTGCGCCCAGCGGCACGGCGATCTTGCCGTCGCCATTGGTGGTGTAGTTGCCGAGGTACTGCCACTGCGTCATGCCGGTGCCATACAGGTAGGCATGTACGCGTTCACCTTCCAGGTCCTTGTGCAGCACGGCGTCGTAATCGAACTTGGCTTCAATGCTTGCTTGGGTGCCTGCTTTAGCGATTACGTCGTGCGCCATGTGCCAGGGCTTGTACCAGTTCGATAGCAAGGTATTGCCGAATTTGGAGAAGCCCTTTTTGGCAGGGCCGGCAAGCGCTGGCGGGGAAGCGGCGGTAACGTAATCGGGGCAGGCGGCAATCGCGTGCATTGAGGAAACGGCAGTTGCAGCGATCAGGCATTGGGCAGCAGTTTTCAACATCACTTCTCTCCTGTAAAGAATCGGTTTTTTAAAAAAAAACTCTGGACACAGCCGAGCGATTCTAGCGAGCACAGGTGACAAACCAATTACGAAATCACGCCATTCGCAAGGTGTTGCAAGAAAGCGAATTCAAATAAACCGAACGCTATTCAACCAAGGAAATTCGCGCGACGGCGCGGCCGCAAAAATAGCTTTCTCAACCGGGCACGCTGCGTTACATTCGACGTTCGCACTTGCTTCACCACAGGAGAGCATGATGGGACAAGACGTACTCGACTCGCCCGCCGCCGCATCGGCCGGGGCTTCGCCACTGCGCAGTGTGGACGAACTGCCCGGCCCGAAACGCGTGCCAATCTTCGGCAACGCCCTGCAAATCAAATCGAACGAAATGCACCGCCAGCTGGAGACGTGGGCAAGCGAGTTCGGCCCCTACTACCAACTGCGCCTTGGCCCGCGCCGCATCATGGTTGTGGCGGACCATGTGGCCATCGGCGTGCTTCTGCGCGACCGGCCCGAAGGATTCGGCCGCTCGCAGCGCCTGACTGAAATGTGGAAGGAAATGGGCATGCCGAACGGCGTGTTCGGCTCCAACGGCGAGGCCTGGAAGCGCCAGCGCCGCATGGTCATGGCAGGCTTCGATCCTGGCCATGTGAAACGCTACTTCCCCGCGCTGAAGGAAGTGGCGCAAAGGCTGGCCGGGCGCTGGACCAAGGCCGCCGAGGCGCACACCGCCATCGACCTGCAGGCGGACCTGATGCGCTTTACGGTCGACACCATCGCCGGGTTGGCGTTTGGCGCCAAGGTCAACACCTTGGAATCGGACGGCGACGTAATCCAGCAGCACCTCGACAAAATTTTTCCGGCCCTGTTCAAGCGCATGTTCGCGCCCTTCCCGGTGTGGCGCTGGCTGCCTTCACGCGCGGACCGCGTGCTGGCGACCAGCATCAAGGAGGTGATGGCGGCCGTCGATGGCTTCGTGGCGCAGGCGCGCACACGCATGGCGGAGCAGCCGCAGTTGCGCACCGACCCTGGCAATCTGCTGGAAGCGATGATTGCCGCGGCCGACCAGCCCGACAGCGGCATCGACGACAGCCAGGTTGCCGGCAATGTGCTGACCATGCTGCTGGCCGGCGAGGACACCACCGCCAACACGCTGGCGTGGATGATCCACCTGCTGTGGGCCAATCCGGACGCTTTGGCCAAGGCTGTGGCCGAGGTACGCGCGGTATGCGGCGACGCGCGCGAGCTGACGATCGAGCATATGGCGCAGCTGGATTATGTGGAAGCCTGTGCGCACGAAACGATGCGGCTGAAACCGGTGGCCCCGCACATCGGCTTTCATACCCAGCGCGACAGCCAGGTCGGCGATGTGCACGTGCCGGCCGGGACGATGATCATTTCCGTCATGCGGCACGACTCCGTGAGCGAGGACCATGTGCGCAACGCCGCCGCGTTTTCGCCGGAGCGCTGGATGGATGAAAACAATCCGGCGATGAACGCCACCTCCGCCAAGCGCATTTCGATGCCTTTTGGCGGCGGCCCGCGCATATGCCCGGGGCGCTATCTGGCGCTGCTGGAGATGAAGATGGCGATGGCGACCTTACTGGGGCGCTTCGATATCGTGAGCCTGGAGACGCCGGATGGCAAGGCGCCGCGCGAGAACATGGCGCTGACCATGACGCCAGTGGGTTTGCGGATGCGGGTGCGGGTGCGCTGACGGTCTGGCGTTCAGCGTCGCAGGAGTATCGCCACCAGCTCTTACGAATCCGGGACCACGGGATTTCGATACGCTAAAACAGTCCTTCCGCAGCGCGCACCATGCCAAAGGTGAGAGAAAAAGCGCCATCCCGGGCGCGGACCCTCAGAATCCACAGCGCGCCGTTTTCATCTTCCACTTCGACACTGATGCTACCGATGCCCCGTAGCACAGTGTCGAGCGTTGCGCCGATATGGTTGTATAGTCAATTTCATTGCTGAGTTAAAGGCGCCATCACGCAGAGTGCAGCCTGGCTGCGATAAATCGACCTATCCTCGCGAGCTTGCAAGGCATCTATTGCGAACGGATTATCTCGACACCCAGCTCCTTCATCCGCGAACTGACTACCTCCGCAAATTCAGGATCGGCAATGGCGAGGTCAACTACCTCGCCTTCCGCGTTTCGATAGCAAATCGTCTCGGCAACAGGCGTTTGCTTGACGAAATAATCGTCCAGATTCTGGCCTCTGCTGAACAAAAATTCCTCAACCGCGGCAGGGGTCCTCTTCACATCCATATCAACCTCGCTTTCACTAGCTGCTTGAAAAACTGTTTCGTCACCATGGCGCGCCAGGCAATCTTGGCACAGATTGTGGCATGGGCGCGAGACAAATGCGCGCGAAAGAAAAATTACACCAAGGGCGCGTTCCTGAAGTTGGAGGCACTGTGATTCCTCACAAGCGAGAGATGCGACTATTTTTTTGATATCTGTACCGAAAAGATTTTGGCGCCCGACAGCCGATTTTCAATGAGCAGGTTCAGCGAGGCTGCTGCGTGCTGCGCCTGCCCATCCAATTCGCAGAGTTTCAAGAAGGCGGACACCGAAGCGCAGCCACCGATAATTTTGGGCTTTGGAAATTGACGATATAAATTGTATATATCGCTTCCTTTCAATCTCATCAGCAATGAGTTGGCTATTAACACGACAAATTAACTCCTCTTTGTTCTGGTTCCACGCATAGCGAAAACTTATTACTTGCCCATCATCATTGATGAGAGACGCTTTCATACTCGCCAATGAATTGGACGTTTCCTCAACAATATCAGCTGACAAACTCTCTTCCTCGTATTGAGCAAAGTCTGTTTGATGCTTTCCGTTTATTCCATCCCAAAAATTAACGTAAAAAAGCCACTCCGATGCTTCAGGGGAGAGCGTCAACTCGATCTGCGATTGTTCTTCGAGCGAGTCTAAAATCATAAAATATGAAGGATGCACTCTTAATCCCCATCAGTAAAATGTCGCCTGCAAGCTAGCCGCTGGCCACGATAACGGTGCCGCTTGCCGCCGCCATTGCGCGTGGTCGGCCATCACCTTCTTACGATGCGACAGCGCCGCACTCGCCTTGGTCGCGCTTGCCGCACTAGTGTGCGCGCCAGACTGGCGTCCCTGTAGCGCGGCTATTGAGTGCAAGAGGCGGCGCGCGCTCCTTTGTCACATTACTAAACAAATAAGTAGCAATCATCTTCATCGCACTCGATCTGCTTAACGGATTTCGGTCCGTCGCCGTGACCCACACAAATCCAGACATCCAATGAATCGGTTGGCAAGTAGCAGCGAATGCCATTCTGAGTGGCAATGGCGGCGATACGGGTGACGGCCTGTACCTGATCGACGCGGTACCGGTATAGCTGGAGAAGCTGAGCAGCATCCCCGCTTACAGAGGAAAATACACAGGCACAGTCAATTGAAGAATCACTCAATTCTTCATTTAATGCGTTGAATTCCTCAGAACTGAAAACTCTGATTCGCGCAACAGAACTCTCAAATACCAAAGACAAAAAATATTGAATTTTCGAACGGTCGCATGTCTGTTCCAAAAGGAGATCCATCATCTTTTTATAACCTTAAATACTTTCAGCGCCGCCGCTTTCGTCTCCCCCGATACGCGCATGTTTTTCAAAATAAGTGCTGCCTGCGGAGTATCTCCAAATTTGTTGAGCACTCCGACCGCCTTACACACTCTTCGTAGTTGTTCTCCGGCGTATGCAGGTGCATTACGAAATGGCAGGTTGCCGGGACTGAGGTATCCCGGATTTCCCGGACGGTCAATTAAGGGTCTTGAACTGCGCCTCAACCGTTGCAGGCGTTCGATACCG
>DASWMN010000035.1:0-39386 GCA_036399735.1 Telluria sp.
GCTTCAATCCCCGGTTCGGCGTCGATCACAGGCTCGGCCTCGATCACCGGCTCGGCTTCCACGACGGGTGCAGTTTCCTTGACCGGTTCGGCTTCGATGACCGACGTGGGCGCCGTCCCGGGCAGCTCGATCGGTTCGTCGATCGTCTCCGGCGCGGAAATGCCGTTGGCGCCAAAGGGCCAGCCGGTCGCCCGGGTGGCCGCGGGCACTTCCGGTGGCGCAGCATCGTGCAAGCGCTCGGCTTGCGCCAGCAGGTCGGGTTCGATGATCAGTTCGAACGGCCTCGGTGCCGGCGCCGGGTCGCTGCTCGCTGGTTCGGCCGGGCTCGGGGGCTCGGCGCCGGCATCGGCATTGCTGCCCCGCTTGAAGACAATCGGTTCAAAGGAAATGTCGAGTACCGGCTCGACCTTGACATCCGCATCCATGGCGCGCGCAAGCCAGGCTGGGATCGGTGCCTCGCCAGTATCGGGTGCGGGCGCCGCTGGCAGTGTCTGCGGCGGCGCGAGCGGCGCGGGAGCTTGCGGTTCCGGGACTGGCGCTGCGACGGGTTCTGGTGGGGCTGGTGCTGGCGGGACAGGCGCCGGTTCCGGCGCCCTTGCCGGCGGCGTCGCATTGCGCGCCAGCCAGGCGGGAATCTCGGGTGCCGCCGGTGGATCGACCCGCATCACCGTCACCGGTGAATCGAGGTCGACCAGCGTGGCATTGCCGTCGAATACTTGATGGCAGGTGCCACAACGCACGATGCCCCCGCGTAGCTTTAGCTGGTCGGCAGCGACCCGGAAAGTCGTCTTGCAGTGGGGGCAGCGTGTGGCGAGGGCCATGCCTTTATTGACCGCGCGCGGAAGGAACGGCGTCGCTGCCGAGCTGGCCGTGCAACGCCACCCAGCCGTCCTGCTCCGCCCATACGCCCAACTTGATGAATGGCGCGTACGCTTCTGCCACTTCTTCGGCCTGGCGGGCAAGCACGCCGGACAGAATCAGTGCGCCGCCCGGGGCAACCCGGCCGGCCAGCATCGGCGCCATCAGTTTGAGGGGGCTCGAGAGGATGTTGGCCACCACGATGTCGAAACGGCCGCTGGCATGCTGCGCCTTGCTGGATGCGGCAAAGCTGTCCGGCAGGTAATAGTCGATTTCGCAGCCATTGCGCTCGGCATTGGCGCGCGCCGATTCGATCGCCTGCGGGTCGATGTCGACCCCGGCGACATCGCCGGCGCCCATTTTCTTGGCGACCATCGCCAGGATGCCGGAGCCGCAACCGTAATCGAGCACGGTCTTGCCGGGCGCGGGGTGCGCTTCCAGCCATTCCATGCACAGACGGGTGGTCGGGTGGCTGCCGGTGCCGAAGGCCAGGCCCGGATCGAGTTCAAGAATGAGGGCGTCCGGGTCCGGCGCTTCGTGCCAGCTCGGGACCACCCAGATGTTCTTGCCGATGTGGATGGGCGCGAACTGGGATTGCGTCAGGCGCACCCAGTCTTCGTCCGCCACATTGCGCACGCTGAAGGCGGGCGCCTTGGCCAGACCGATGGCCGCTGCCGCTTCCGCGACGATGGCGTCCTGGTCGGCGTCGACATCGGTCAGCGCAACCACGCGGCTGTGTTCCCACGCCGCTTCGGTCGGTTCCATGCCAGGTTCGCCAAACAGCGGCTTTTCCTGCTCGGTGCCTTCGTCGGCATCCTCGACGGAGACGGACAGGGCGCCCGCTTCCATCAAGGCGTCCGACAGGGCCTCGGCATGTTCCCTTGCGATTTCGATGACGACTTCAGTCCAACTCATGCTTCTGCCTTGCTTTCCGATTTATTGCCGATGGCGCCAGCCTTGGGCAAGTCCGGCTTGTCTGCCAGCTTTTGCTCGAGGTAATGGATGTTGGTGCCGCCTTCGATGAAGCGGGCGTCCACCATCAGTTCGCGGTGCAGCGGGATATTCGTCAGGATACCCTCAACCACCATTTCCGACAGCGCGATCTGCATGCGGCGAATCGCTTGTTCGCGCGTGGCGCCGTAGGCGATGACCTTGCCGATCATCGAATCGTAATGTGGCGGCACGTAGTAGCCGGCGTAGGCGTGCGAGTCGACCCGGATGCCCGGGCCGCCTGGCGCGTGCCAGGATACGATGCGCCCTGGCGACGGGGTGAACTTGAACGGGTCTTCGGCATTGATACGGCACTCGACCGCGTGACCGGAGAGCATGATGTCGCGCTGACGGAAACGCAGTTTTTCGCCGTAGGCGATGCGGATCTGTTCCTGCACGATGTCAATGCCGGTGATCATTTCGGTGACCGGGTGCTCGACCTGGACGCGGGTGTTCATTTCGATGAAGTAGAACTCGCCGTTTTCGTACAGGAATTCGAAGGTACCGGCGCCACGGTAGCCGATCTTGCGGCAGGCTTCGGCGCAGCGGTCACCGATCTTTTCAATCAGTTTGCGCGGGATGCCCGGCGCTGGCGCTTCTTCGATCACTTTCTGGTGGCGGCGCTGCATCGAGCAGTCGCGTTCGCCCAGCCAGACGGCGTTCTTGTGTTCGTCGGCGAGGATCTGGATTTCCACGTGACGCGGATTTTCCAGGTACTTCTCCATATACACTTCCGGATTGCCAAAGGCGGTACCGGCTTCGGTCTTGGTCATTGCCACGGCGTTGAGCAGGGCCGCTTCGGTGTGCACCACGCGCATGCCGCGCCCGCCACCGCCGCCGGCGGCTTTGATGATGACCGGGTAACCGACCTTGCGCGCGGTGGTGATGATTTCTTTCGGGTCTTCCGGCAGTGCGCCTTCGGAGCCTGGCACGCAGGGCACACCGGCGCGTATCATGGCTTGCTTGGCCGAGACCTTGTCGCCCATCAGGCGGATCGATTCGGAGCGCGGGCCAATGAAGACGAAGCCCGACTTCTCGACGCGTTCGGCGAAGTCGGCGTTTTCCGACAGGAAGCCGTAGCCGGGGTGGATCGCTTCGGCATCCGTGACTTCCGCCGCACTAATAATAGCGGGCATGTTCAGGTAGCTGAGCGAGGACTGGGCCGGACCGATGCAGACCGACTCGTCGGCCAGCTTGACGTACTTGGCGTCCTTGTCGGCTTCCGAGTGGACCACCACGGTCTTGATGCCCATTTCGCGGCAGGCACGCTGAATGCGCAGCGCGATCTCGCCCCGATTGGCAATAAGGATTTTTTCAAACATGGCGCGATCAGCCAATCACAAACAGCGGTTGACCGAATTCGACTGGCTGGCCGTTTTCGACCAGGATCTTGGTCACGACACCAGCAACGTCAGAATCGATTTCATTGAGCAGCTTCATCGCTTCGATGATGCACAGGGTGTCGCCTTCCTTGATCGTGGCGCCAACTTCAACGAACGCCGGCGATCCTGGTGCGGACGAGCGGTAGAAGGTACCAACCATCGGCGACTTCACGATGTGGCCGGTCGGCTCGGCGGCGACGGCGGCAACCGGCGCGGCAGCGGCAGGGGCGGGCGCATGCGACGGCGCATAGTGCTGCTGCATGCCTTGCGGCTGCATCATCACCATCTGGTTTTGCGGGATTGCGGACGACTTGACGATGCGTACCTTGCTCTCGCCTTCAGTCACTTCAAGTTCAGCGATGTCCGATTCGGCGACGAGGTCGATCAGCGTCTTGAGTTTTCGTAAATCCATGTGAAACCCCTTGGAATTATTTTGATTTTAAGAGTATGCGGTCGGCTCGGATAAAAGCGTAACCGCGCAATTGCTTGAAGATGCCAGGAGATTAGCGCTTTTTGAGCGCGAAGTCGATGGCAAAACGATATCCATCAGTGCCGAGCCCGCAAATGGTGCCCTTGGCAATGGCGGACAGATAGGAATGGTGGCGAAACGTTTCCCGTTGGTAAATATTCGAAATATGAACCTCGACGAAATCAATTGCCACGCCTGCCAGGGCGTCGCGCAAGGCGACGCTGGTATGGGTCAGGCCACCCGGATTGATGACAATTGCGTCGACGCCTTCGCTGCGGGCGGCGTGGATGCGGTCGATCAGGGCGCCTTCATGGTTACTCTGGAAGCATGCCAGCGTTGCTCCCGCTGCCGCAGCCTGGGCTGCAGCGGCGTTTTCGATGTCGGCCAGGGTCGCCTTGCCATACACCTCAGGCTCGCGGGTCCCCAGCAGATTCAGGTTGGGGCCGTTGAGCAGCAAGAGCTTTTTTGCCATGTTGGAGAAACCCATTGTCGCGAAAGTCACGCATTTTGCCGCCAACCACCGGCATTGGCAAGGGAAAAAAATTGCACGAGCGGTCGAAAAGCCGGCAAAAAGTACCAGCTATTAACAGTCTGTCAGGGCTGAAGCCGGTTCAGGTCCGCCTGCAGCTCATCGAATTTGAGCTTGCCCAGGTAGGTTTTTACCACCTTGCCATCCGCGCCGATCAATACAGTATAAGGCAGGCCGCCGGCGCTGTTGCCGAACTTGCGTGCCAGTTCGGTGCCGGACAGGCCCGCCACGTAGAGCGGGTAGTTAATCTTCAGACGGCCGGCGAATTCGGCGATGTTCGATGGCGAATCGATGCCGATCCCGATCACATTGATGTTGCGCGCGGCGCTGGCAGTGGCCAGCTGGTCCAGTTCCGGCATCTCGGCCACGCAGGGCGCGCACCACGGTGCCCAGAAATTGACCACCAGCGGCTTGCCTTTCCAGCGCCCCAGGGCATGGCTGGCGCCGCTGGCATCGTTCATGGACTGGCCGAACAGTTCATCAACCGGGCCGGCAGCCACGGCCGGCGCCGGCGTGCTGACCACGGGAGCGGGAACATTGCGGCGTGCGGCCACATAAGCGCCGATGGCGACAAACAGCAGCGCGAAGCCGACATACGTAAATACTTCTTTTCTGGTCATGCTGGGTCCTGGTGGGGGGAGGAGGGTGATTTTTGTTGGTCTTCTTGCATGATGGCGCGCAGGCCGGCGGCGTCCACGCGCTGCGGGCGGCCATCGGCACGCGCCTTCAGGGCGCCGCGCAGATCATGCAGTTCGTACAGCTCGGCGTGCACGCCTTCCTTGTGCCACAGGAAGCTGACAGTTTCGACCGGGTCGTGGCGGGCACCCTTGAAGTGCGGCGTTTCCGAGATGTCGATCTCGACGTTTTTGCCGAGCAGGAAAATCTGGACTTCCTTGGCGCTGTCGGCAAACAGCTGCAAATGAATATCGTCGTGCTCGCCGGCGGTGCCATTCAGTACGGGGCCGGTGAGGTAGGGTTTGAATTCGGCCAGCGCATCCATGACCTGCAGCGCGACGGTGCGCAGGCGCTGCAGGCGCGCAGGCTGGCTGTCGCCCTGGAACAGGGCCTGGTAGCGGCGCACTTCTTCTTCCACCTGGGCGTTGTCGGGCAGTAAATTGGCGGCCGGCTGTTCAGCGCCCAGCACCTGGCTGGCCGCCTTGCGCTTGGCCACGCCGTACTCGGCCCCGTCCTGCGCGACCATGCGCGCGGCGACGGCGGCGATCTGGGCGCGCAACTGCTGCAGGTCGTCGGATTGGTTCGGCATCATGATCGAGATATTACTCTGGAATCGAAAATGGCATGGCGTCGGGTAAAATCGCGTATTCATCCCTTTGCAGTGGTTCAGTCATGCATATTCACATCCTCGGTATTTGCGGCACCTTCATGGGCGGCCTGGCAGTGTTGGCCAAGGAAGCCGGCCATAAAGTGACAGGCTGCGACGCCAACGTCTACCCGCCGATGAGCACCCAGCTGGAAGCCCAGGGCATCGAACTGATCCAGGGTTTCAGCGCGGAGCAAACCCAGCTCAACCCTGATCTGTACGTGATCGGCAACGTGGTCTCGCGCGGCAATCCCCTGATCGAAGAGATTCTCAACCGCAGCCTGCCGTATGTGTCCGGCCCGCAGTGGATTGGCGAGCATATCCTGCGCGACAAATGGGTGCTGGCCGTGGCCGGCACGCATGGCAAGACGACCACCTCGGCCATGCTGGCCTGGATCCTGGAAGACGCCGGGTATTCGCCCGGCTTCCTCATTGGCGGGGTGCCGATGAACTTTGGCATTTCGGCGCGCCTGTCAGGCACGGCCGAATCCGACTTCTTCGTGATCGAGGCGGACGAATACGATACCGCCTTCTTCGACAAGCGCAGCAAGTTCGTCCATTACCACGCCAAGACCGCGGTCATGAACAACCTCGAATACGACCACGCCGACATTTTCCCCGACATCGGCGCCATCGAAACCCAGTTCCACCACCTGGTGCGCACCGTGCCCGGCATTGGCCGGCTGGTGGTCAATGGCGACGAGGCCTCGCTGGCGCGCGTGCTCAAGCGCGGCACCTGGAGCGAGCTGGAAACCTTCGGCAGCAGCGAGGGCGTCAGCTGGGCCATGGCCGAGCATCCGGGCGGCAGTTTCGACGTGGTGTTCCAGGGCGCCGTGGTTGGCACGGTCGACTGGAAGCTGACCGGCAAGCATAACCGCAGCAATGCGCTGGCCGCGATTGCCGCCGCCCGCCACGTGGGCGTACCGGCCGCGCAGGCGGCCGAGTCGCTGTCGCGCTTCGAAAACGTCAAGCGGCGCATGGAAGTGCGCGGGGTGGTGAACGGCGTGACCGTGTATGACGATTTTGCGCACCATCCGACCGCGATCGCCACCACCGTGGGCGGCCTGCGCCAGAAGCTGGGCAGCGGCGCCGGCGCCGGGCGTATTCTGGCGGTGCTCGAACCGCGCTCGAACACCATGAAACTGGGCGCCATGAAGGATGCCTTGCCGGGCAGCCTGCGCGACGCCGATCTGGTATTCGGCTTCGGCAGCCAGCAGGCACTGGGCTGGAGCTTGTCCGACGCCCTCAAGCCGCTGGGCGACATCGCGCACAGCTTCGACCAGATCGATTTCCTGGTCAAGGCGATCCTGGACGCGGCGCGGCCGGGCGACCATATCCTGGTCATGAGTAATGGCGGCTTCGGCGGCGTGCACCAGAAACTGCTGGAAGGCCTGGCGCCATGATCGTCTATCTGCACGGTTTCCGTTCCTCGCCGCGCTCGTTCAAGGCGCGCGTGGTCGCGGCCAGCATGAAGCAGCGCGGCATGGCCGCCGAGCTGCTGTGTCCGCAGCTGCCGGCTTCGCCGAAAGAAGCCATCGCGCTGGTGCAGACCCTGCTCGCGCCTTATCAGGCGCATCAGATCGCGATCATCGGCTCGTCGCTGGGCGGCTATTACGCCACCTGGCTGGCCGAACAGATCGGCTGCCGTGGGGTGCTGCTCAATCCGGCTATCGTGCCGCTCCAGGATCTGGACCAGCACGTGGGCGTGACCACCGAATACCACTCCGACAAGCCGTTCGAATTCAAGCGCGAATACATCGATGAACTGCGCGCGCTGGCGGTGGACCAGATCACGCGGCCGGAACGCTATTACCTGATCGCCGCCACCGGCGACGAAGTGCTCGACTACCGCACCATGGTGCGCCACTACGCGGGCGCCGAGCAGCGCGTCATCGATGGCAGCGACCATGCGATTTCCGAGTTTCCGCAGTATGTGGATGAAGTGCTGGCATTCTGCCTGGCGGCGGATTCGGGCCAGTGAGGCTTGCAACGCTGCGCCAGGCGCTGTGGCACAGGCACGTCAACGCCGTGGGCGCGCCTGCGGCCCTGCGGCGATGGCTGAGCACGGGCGGCTCGCTGACCGCGCGCCTGACCGCGCACAGCAGTGTGTTCCGGGTGCAGCGCCTGCATCAGCGCACCGCCCTGTGCCTGGCGGACGAGGCGCGGGCGATCGGCATGCCGCGCCCGGGCCGGGTGTGGGAGCGCGAGGTGCTGCTGCGCTGCGACGGCGTGCCGGTGGTGTTTGCGCACACGGTGGTGCCGATGTCGGCCACGGCCAGCGACTGGCCTCTGTTTAATGCGCTGGGCGAACGCTCGCTGGGCAGTACCCTGTTTTACGACCCGCTGGTAACGCGCGGCTCGCTTGAATTTGCGCGGATCCGCGCCGGCCATCCCCTGATGCAGCGCGCCCGCGCGGCGCTCGGGGTCGATGGCGACACTGTTTTATATGCGCGGCGCTGTCTGTATCGCCGCCGCCGGGGCGTGTTGCTGGTGACCGAGGTGTTCCTGCCTGCGGTCCTGGCGCTGCGCCCGCCACCACCGCATACAACGATAAATAATACAAAGTAAAAATAATGAATCTATTTTTTGAAGAGTCCGGCGATTTCAAGGTCGGCAGCGTGCTGTCGCAGGCAGGCGAGGCCTATCAGGTCGAAATGCCAAGCGGTAAGCGCACCAAGGTCAAGGTCAAGGATGTGCTGGTCCAGTACGAGAAGCCGGCACCCCAGGACTTGCTGGACGCGGCCAAGGCGATCGCCACCGATGTCGATTTCGAGTTTCTGTGGGAAGTGGCAGGTCAGGAAGAGTTCGGCTTCATGGAACTGGGCGCCGAGTATTTCGGCCATGCCCCCCTGCCGACTGAAGCGGCAGGCCTGATCCTGGCCCTGCACGGGGCCCCGATCTACTTCTATAAAAAGGGGCGCGGGCGTTACAAGGCGGCGCCGGAAGCATCGCTGCGCGCGGCCCAGGCCGGCATCGAAAAGAAAAAGCAGCAAGGCCTGATCCAGGATGCCTATGTGGCGGAGCTGAAAGACGGCAAGCTGCCGGCCGCGCTGGCGCCGCTGGTCCAGCAGCTGCTGTTCAAACCGGACAAGAACACCATCGAATACAAGGCGCTGGACGCGGCCTGCAACGAGCTGCACACCACGCCGCAGCGCCTGCTGCTGAGCGTAGGCGGTATCGGTTCGCCCAAGGAGCTGCATATGGCGCGCTTTTTGTTCGAGAATTTCCCGCGCGGCGCCGGCTTCCCGAGCGTGCCGGTCCCGGCCACGCCTAGCGGTTTGCCGCTGGCCGCCGTGGCAGCGTTCTCGATCGATGACGTGACCACCACTGAAATCGACGATGCCTTCTCGGTCGTGACCCTGGAAGATGGTTCGGTGCGGGTCGGCATTCACATCGCCGCCCCTGGCCTGGGGATTCGTCCGGACGACCCGGTCGACAAGATGGCGCGCGCCCGCATGTCCACCGTGTATATGCCGGGCGACAAGATCACCATGCTGCCCGACGAAGTTGTCGAAGCATTCACCCTGGCCGAGGGCAAGACTTGCCCGGCCCTGTCGCTGTACGCCACGCTCGACCCGGCCGACTGGCGCGTCAAGGCGACCGAAACGCGGGCTGAAATGGTGCCGATCCAGAGCAATCTGCGCCACAACGATCTGGACGAGCTGGTCAACGAGGAAACCCTGGCCAGCGGCGCCGGCGACTATCCGCACAAGGCCGAGCTGGCGCTGCTGTGGCAATGGGCCCTGAACCTGGAAGCGGGTCGCATGGTCAAGCGCGAAGCCTTCGGCCTCAAGCCCGAGCAGAACAACCGGGTCGACTTCAATTTTTATGTGGACGATGATGTCGTCTCGGTGCTGCGCCGCAAGCGCGGGGCGCCGCTGGACAAGATCGTGGCCGAGCTGATGATTTTCGCGAACAGCACCTGGGGCAAGCTGATGCACGATACCGGCGTGCCCGGCATCTACCGTTCGCAAGGCGCCGGCAGTGGCGCCGGCTGGGCCGCCAAGATGCAGGTGCGCATGGTCACGCATGCCGCGCCGCACCAGGGCCTGGGCGTGGACCAGTATGCATGGAGCACTTCGCCACTGCGCCGCTACACCGATCTGGTCAACCAGTGGCAGATCCTGGCCTGCGCCGAGCACGGCGTGACGGCGCCGCTGGTGGCGCACTTCAAGCCGCGCGACGCCGGCCTGTTCGCCATCGTGTCGGCCTTCGACGCCGCGTATGCCGCCTACAACGACCATCAGCAGAACATGGAGCGCTACTGGTGCCTGCGCTGGCTCGGTCAGCAGGCCGAACGCCAGGTCGATGCCGTGGTGCTCAAGGATGAAGTGCTGCGCCTGGTCGACATTCCGCTGATTATCCGTCTGGCTGGCATGCCGCCGGTGGCGCGCGGCGCCCAGGTCCGGCTCGACATCCTGCGCTGGGACGAGCTTGATCTGACGATCGAGGCGCGCCTGCTGGAAGTGGCCAGTTCGCCGGAGATCGGCGCAGATGCCGACCTGGAGTACGAAGAAGAAGAGGGCGACAGCGGCCAGGCGGCGGTCGAGGAAGTGGTCGAGGCGGAGGGGCTGGTGGCAGTCGTTGCCCCAGTGCCGAACGCCCCTTAAGCGGCTTGCGGGCGCGGGGGATGCCTCAAACTGCTACGCGGTACGGCCATTAGTATGTAGAATGGCCGTTCTTTGATTCAATAGATTCTTTCCGTTATCGCGTGAAGTACCTCAGCCAACTTACCCCGCTCAAGATCGCCCTCCTCGGCTCCGTGTTGCTCCATGGTTTACTGTTGAGCTTCAAGTTCGCTGCGCCTGACAGTTTCAAATTGAAACCGGTCGATCCGGGGCTTGAAGTCATTCTCGTCAACGCCAAGCACAAGAAGCCGCCGATCAAGGCCGACGCCCTGGCCCAGGCCAATCTGGATGGCGGCGGCATGGCCGAAGCCGGCCGCTCGCGCTCCCCGCTGCCGGACATGAAGCGGATGGAGACAGGCGAAACCGAAGTCGCTACCCAGCGCCGCATCGCCGAACTCGAAGAAGCCCAGCAAAACCTGCTGACGCGCAGCCGCAAATCGAATTTCCAGGCCTCCGCCGTGACCGAAAAGGCCAAGCCCGAGCCCCAGGCTTCGGGCCGCGACCTGCTCGAAAGCAGCAAGGCAATCGCCCGCGCCGCCGCCGAGATTGACCAGCGCATCGAAGACGAGAACAAACGCCCGCGCAAAACCTTCATTTCGCCAAGCACGCGCGAAGTCGGTTACGCCATGTACTATAAAGAGATGTCCAAGCGGATCGAGGAAATCGGCACGCTGAATTTCCCGCAGAAAGATGGCCGCAAGATGTATGGCGAGCTGATCTTGTACATCCCGATCTTCCAGGACGGCACCGTGTATCAACGCGATGGCGGCATCCGCATCGAAAAGAGTTCGGGCAATGCCGATCTGGACAAGGCCGCGATTGCCATCGTGCGCCGCGCCGCACCGTTCGGGCGCTTCCCCGCCAAGATGCTGTCGACCGACAAGGACGACCTGTGGGTGATGGTTGCCGGCTTCAAGTTCACGCGCCAGGAAACCCTGGAGACCGAGTTCCGGGGCAATCCATGAGCGAGCGCTACTGCGTGATCGGCAACCCGATTGCGCATAGCAAGTCGCCCCTGATTCACGCGGCCTTCGCGCTGCAAACCGGCCAGCAGCTGGTGTACGAACGTTGCCTGGCACCGCTGGACGGCTTTGCCGCCACCGTGACCGCGCTGATCGGTGCCGGCTGCAAGGGCGCCAACGTGACGGTGCCCTTCAAGCTGGAAGCGGCCACCCTGGCCAGCGCGCTCACGCCGCGCGCGCGCGCTGCCGGCGCCGTCAATACACTCAGTTTTCTGGATGGCGAAATCGTCGGCGACAATACCGACGGCGCCGGCCTGGTGGCCGATATTGTGCGCAACGGGCAGCACCCGATTGCCGGGGCACGCGTGCTGCTGCTGGGTGCCGGCGGCGCGGCGCGCGGCGCCTTGCTGCCGCTGCTGGCCGAACGGCCTGCCAGCCTCATCATTGCCAACCGTACCCTGGCCAGCGCCGAGGCGCTCGCGGCCCAGGCTGGCGGCGATGGCGCGCCAGTGTCGGCCAGCAGCTTTGCCGACCTGCACGGGCAGTTCGATCTGATCGTCAATGCCACCGCCGCCAGCCTGGCCGGCGACGTGCCGCCTCTGCCCGAGAGCGTGTTCGGCCCTGGCACGCTGGCGCTCGACATGATGTACGGAAATCAGCCCACGCCCTTCATGGCCGTGGCCACGGCCGCTGGCGCCACTGCGCGCGACGGTCTGGGCATGCTGGTGGAACAGGCGGCGGAAGCGTTCGCGCTCTGGCGCGGCGTGCGGCCGGCAACGGCCGCTGTATTGCAGCAGATGCGGACTAACGGATGAGCAAACCAGGCAAAACCGGCAGCGCGCGCAAGCGTCCCTGGATCAAGTGGCTGTTCCTGGGCCCCTTGATGATTGTGACCCTGGTGCAGCTGTATTTTCTGCTGATGGTGTGCTGGTACAACTTCGTCAACCCGCGCATGACCAACATGATGAGCGACCAGCTGGCCGTGCTGCGTGAAAAAAATCCGAAAGCCACGCTGCAGCAGAAGTGGGTCCCTTACGCGGCCATCTCGAACAATCTGAAACGCGCGGTGATCGCGTCGGAAGACGCGAATTTTGCCGACCACGACGGGGTGGACTGGGAAGCGCTACAAAAAGCGTATGAACGCAACAACCGCAAGCACAAGGTGGTCGGCGGCGGCTCGACCATTACCCAGCAGCTGGCCAAGAATCTGTTCCTGTCGGGCTCGCGCAATTACATCCGCAAGGGGCAGGAACTGATCATTGCCTTCATGCTCGAGACGGTGATGAGCAAGGAACGTATTCTCGAGATCTACCTGAACGTGGTTGAATACGGGCGCGGGACCTTTGGCGCCGAGGCGGCGGCGCGCCACTATTTCAACACCAGCGCGGCCAATCTGAGCCCGAGCCAGTCGGCGCGGCTGGCGGTGATGCTGCCCAACCCGCGCTATTACGACCGCCACCGCGATACCAATTATCTGGCGCGGCGCACCAGTCTGATTGTCAACCGCATGAATTCGGCTGAACTGCCATGACGGCGCCCGTTTATCCAGGAAAAAATTGCATGCTTGATCGTCAACGGGGTTTCGTGAGCCTGAAAATGGTGTTGTTCGGCTCCATGCTGGTGGCCGGGGTTGCCGTGCTGGCCCTGATGTCGATGCGAAATGAGCGCAATCTGTTTGCCGAAGGCGCCGGCAAGGTCGGCAAGATGGTGGGCGAAAGCCGGGTGGCGCCGGTGCTCGATGCGGCAAAAACCGCGGCGACGGGCGCCGATAGCAAGATGCGTAAATGTGTCATCAATGGCAAGACCGTGATTTCCAACACCGACTGCGCCGATGACAATGCGACCAGCCGGGATATCAAGATCCAGGTCACGCGCGGGGTCGAGGCGCCCAAGCTGCCCCCGCCGCCGCCGGAGGAAAACGACCCGCAAAAGCGCCTGCTTGACAAAATGATCGAAAAACAGTCGCGTTAGGACAAAATTGTTGTTTCGGGGTGGCCGCGCAAATTGCGAACGGGTACACTTGCGCTGTTTCGAATCCCGGCCGAGAAAAGCGCATGATCAACGTATTTGTCTTACAAAATGGCCGCCTCAACCAGGTTCCCATCGACAGCCGGGAAGACCTGGAAAATGTCGCGCCGGTCTGGGTCGACCTGACCGATCCGAATGACGACGAGCGGGCCTGGGTCAAGACCATCTACGGCGTGATTTTGCCCGGCGAAGATGAAGTCAAGGATATCGAAGCGTCAGCCCGCTACTACGAAGCCGAAAACGGCGACCTGCACCTGCGTACCGATTTTTTGCTGGAAGAAGACGACGGCCCCTCGCGCGTGGTCACGGTCGCTTTCATCCTTGCCAAGAAAATGCTGTTCTCGGTCCATACCGACGATCTGCCCGTGTTCCGGCTGGTGCGCATGCGCGCCCGTTCGCGCCCCGGCTCGATTGCCGACTACATGGACGTGCTGCTCGACCTGTACGCCACCGATGCCGAGTACTCGGCCGATGCGCTCGAGGGGATTTACCAGGACCTGGAAGAAGTCAGCGGCCGCGTGTTGCAGAAAGAATTTACCGACCAGGATGCTGCGGCAGCCCTGAACGCGATCGCGCGCGAGGAAGACTTGAACGGCCGTATCCGCCGCAACATGATGGACACGCGGCGCGCGGTCAGCTTTCTGATGCGTGGGCGCCTGCTCAACGCCGAGCAGTTCGAAGAAGCGCGCCAGATTCTGCGCGACATCGAATCGCTGGATGGCCACACTTCCTTCCTGTTCGACAAGATCAACTTCCTGATGGACGCCACCGTCGGTTTCATCAACATTAACCAGAACAAGATTATCAAGATGTTCTCGGTGGCCTCGGTTGCCTTCCTGCCGCCGACCCTGATTGCCAGCTGGTACGGCATGAACTTCAAGCTCATCCCCGAGCTCGACTGGGCCCTCGGCTATCCGATGGCCCTCGGCCTGATGCTGGTGTCGGCCGTGGCCCCCCTGGTCTACTTCCGCCGACGCGGCTGGCTCAACTAGGCGCCGGCGGCTACGCCGCCTGACCTGCCCATCCTCGCAAGTCTTTCCCGGCCATTTCGGTGGCCGCGGCCCCCTTTAAGTGCAAATTTCGCGTTCAGGCAATACGTTAAGCATATTTACAACAATTTACACAATTGACGCTAGTAAATCATGTTTATTTTGCATGGTTGATTGACTTCAATTATGAAATCTTTATAATTTCCGGTCGGAATTAAATAATTGATAGCAATGAAATTGAATTGTGTATATGCGCCGTTCAGTTTCATCTTTTACATGTTGCCTCAGGCCAAAGGGTTGTTAATGCTGTATTCGAAACGCAATAGCAACGCCGGCTTGCCCGACTATTTCCTGTCCTCGACCGCCGCCCAGCGCCACGGGCGTGCCCGCTAAGGCATACGCCTACGCCCTTAGCACTGCTGTCCAGCGCGTCCGCACTGTGACATTAGTTTCCCCCTGAATAATAAAACGCGACCCTTTTCATCATGCCCTTGACCTTCTTGCGCACTGCCACCGACCTCGCCACGTCGCCTCCTGCCCGTTTCTTTGCGGGCCGGGCCGCGCTGGCGGCAACGCTGACCTTTGCGCTGCGCCTGCAAGCGCTGTTAATGTTGCTCCTGGGCATGGCGATCTGCAGTGCGCCCGCGCAGGCGCAAACCATGGTGGCGGGGCCGATGCTGGCCGATAGCCATTGGACCCTGGACGGCGCGCCTTACGTGGTCACGGGCGACATCACGGTGCAAAGCGGGGCGCGGCTGCGCATCGATGCCGGTGTCACGGTCTACATGCAAGCGGGCACCAGTCTGACGGTGGAAGCAGGCGCGCTGCAGGCCATCGGCAGCGCGGCCCAGCCGATCCGCGTGTTGTCGGACAAGACCAGGCTGTCGGCCCAGGCCGTGCCAGGCGACTGGCGCAATTGGTCGTTTCATGCCGGCACGCAGCCATCGACCAAGCTGGAGCACATGGTGTTCGAGCATGGCCGCGGGCTGATTGTCAAGGGCGCGGCGCCGGTCCTGAATTACCTGAATCTGCGCAATCAGCTTGGCGCGGCCATCACGCTGGACCTGGCGGCCTCGCCGTCCGGTGTCGGCCTGCAAGCCAGCGGCAACAGTGTGAACGGCATTGAAGTGCCAGCCGGTGACATGACCGGCAACGTCAACTGGGCCTTGCGCGGTATCCCCTACGTGCTCGCCTCGGGTGCGCTGTCGGTTGGCATCAGCCCCGTGATCAACAGTGTCGCGCCCGAGCAGGTCCAGCAGGGCCAGACCGTGAACGTCGCGCTCAACGGCAGCCGTCTGGGCGGACTGTCCGCCGTGCGTTTCGACCGCGCCGGTCTGAGCGCACAAATTCTGGCGGGTGCCAGCGCCACCCAGGCTACCTTGTCGGTGACGGCGACAGCCGCTGGCGCTGCCGGCCTGGCCACGCTCAGCTTGCTGACCGATGCTGGCTGGGTGCACAAAGTCAATGCGCTCAACGTGGTGCAGGCGCAACCTATCCTCGCCAGCCTGAACCCGGCTACCATCTTCAGCAATCAGGGGACGGTGGCAGTGGCCGTTAACGGCCAGAACTTTATCGCTCAATCGGTGGTGCTGGTGAACGGCACGCCAGTGGCGACCGAATTTGTTTCCGGCACCAAGCTGTCAGCCGCGATCGTCACCCCGTCGGTCAACGGCACGCTGCAGGTACGGGTGCGCACGCCGGATCCGCTCCAGGCCGGCCAGTTCCTGCTGTCCAATGAATTGACGCTGCCGGTACAGACCGCGCAGCTGGGTCTGACCCCGAACACGCTCAGCTTCACCGTCGGCGCCAACCGCAGTCTGACCGCCACGCTGCCGTATCCGGCACCGGTGGGCGGCACGCTCGTCACTGTGGTGTCGAGCGTGCCATCGGTGGCGAGCGTGAGTTCGACCGTGCTGGTGCCGGAAGGCCAGAGCACGGCCGTGTTGAGTGTGAGCGCGCTGGCACCGGGCCAGACCACCGTCACGGTCAGTAAGACCGGCCTGATCAGCGCCCAGGCGCAGGTCACGGTGGCGCCTGCGCCGTCGCTGACGCTGGCACCGAGCGCCCTGAATCTCGGTATCGGCCGCAGCGCCGAGCTGACCGTGACGTCCAGCGTGGCCGCTGGCGCCCAAGGCTTGCAAGTGAACCTGGCCAGCAGCGCGACCCAGACCGCCACCGTGCCGGCCAGCGTCAGCATTGTCGCCGGCAGCAAGAGCGCCACCTTCACGGTGTCGACCCTGGCCCTGGGCAGCGCCACGCTGTCGGCCCAGGCCACCGAATACACCAGCGCCAGCGCGACCGTCAATGTGCGCGCCGTGTCGCTGACGCTGCCAGGCGCCGCCCTGGTTGCGCCTGGCCTGAGCCGCTCGATTCCGCTGACGCTTTCCGATCCGGCGCCGGCAGGCGGCCTGGTCATCAACCTGAGCAGCAGCAATCCGGCCAACGTCACCGTGCCTGCCACGGTGACCGTGCCGGAAGGCGGCCTGAACGTTAACTTCACGATCGCCGGTGTCGCCGCCGGTGCCACTTCGATCACGGCCACCGCGTCCGGTTATCAGCAGGCGCAGATGCCGGTTTCGGTCGAGGCGGTGCAAATCCGCTTCGGCAATCCGCTGATCGACACCCTGTCGCTGCCGGAAGAAGCGGTGACGATCATGCCGCTGTCGCTGTCGCGTCCGGCGCCGATAGGCGGTCTGCAGGTGAATCTGGCGATGGCCGATGGCAGCAAGGCCAGCGTGTCGCCTTCGAGCATCACGATTGCTGAAGGCGAGACCTCGGGCGGTGTGGTGCTGGTCACGGTCACCGGTGTGCAAAAAGGCGTCACGACCCTCAACGCCAGCGCGCCTGGCCTGGCCGGCAAGGCCTTGCCAGTGACCGTCAGCGGCAAGCCGATGCTGCAATTCAACCGTACCAGCACGGCGGTCGGCAAGGGTATGCGTACCTATCTGTATGAGATGGCGGTAACGCGCTATACCGATGGCGCCGCCTACTATGGCAACGAGCCGGTGACCGTCAATCTGAGCAGCAGCGATGCCACCAAGCTGGGTGTGCAAAGCACCGTGGTCATTCCCGCCGGCCAGGCGACCGCTTATTTCCAGATCAGTGGTCTGGATCTGGGCCCGGCAACCGTCGATGCTGCGGCCAGCGGCTACACCTCGCCGCCGACCAAAGTGTCGTCCACGGTGGTCACGCCAGTGATGAGCTTTACCAGTCTCGATACCAGTCGCGCCGCCACCAGCGCCCGGGATGACTTCTATATCAACTTCAGCGTGCCAGGGGCAGCCTACACTAGCAATCAGATCGCCGTTGCCGACCTGCCGATCGACCTGAGTATCGTCGAGGCGGCACCGGCAGGCATTGTGCCGGGCTTCACCAACGCAGGCGGCACGGGCGTGACACAGGTGATTCTGCGGGCCAACCAGAGCGAGACCTACAGCGGTGGCAACGGCTATACTTATGTGTCCACGCCAACCGCGCCGGGCACCTACAAGGTGCGTGCCAACGCGTCCGGCATCGCCACCCTGACCTCCGATCCGGTCACGGTCAGTGCGCCGCAACTGCAGTTCAGCCGCGCCTCGGTGGTGGTTGGCAAAGGCTTCCGCACCTATCTGTACGAGGTGCGGGTGCAGCGCGTGGTCCAGGGCCAGCTCAGTAATGGCGCCGAACCGCTGGTGATCAGCCTGAGCAGCAGCGATCCAAGCAAGCTCACCGTGCCGGCCACGGTCACCATTCCGGCCAACGCTTCCTCGGTCGAGATCCAGGTGACCGGCGTCGACCTCACCAACGGCAACGCGGTGGTGATCGATGCGACGGCTGCCGGCCATACGGCACCGGCGGTCAAATTGTCCGGCACCGTGATTACGCCGAAGTTCACCTTTACCAGCCTCGATACGGAACGCTCGTCAAGCAGTGCGCGCGACGACTTCTACCTGCAGGTGGAGGTGCCCGGTGCGTCGTATGCAACGAATCAGGTTGCCGTGGCCGACATGCTGGCGGACCTGAGCATCGTGGACGCGGCTCCGGCCGATATCGTGGGTGGCTTCTTCACTACGGCCAATGTGCAGACGACGCAAATTCTGTTCCGCGCGAATCAGTCGGAATCGTATTCGGGTGGTAATCAATACCACTACGTGGGCACGCCAACCGCAGCCGGCACCTACAAGGTCCAGGCCAGCATCCCGAATATCGCAACCGCCGTCTCGCCGCCGGTCACGGTAACGGCCCCGGCGCTGCGCTTTACCCGCACCCCGGTCTACGTGGGCAAGGGCATGAACACTTACCTGTACGAGATCGCCTTGCAGCGTACCATCAACGGCACCCCCTTCAATGGCGCGGCAGCACTGCCGGTCACCCTGTCGGTCAGCGATGGCAGCAAGGTTGCCGTGCCGGTCACTGTCACGATTCCGGCCAATGCCTCGACGGTGAACTTTGCCGTCAGCGGTCTGAATCTGACCGGCAGCACGCCGGTCACCATCGATGCCAGTGCCGCCGGCTACAGCGCGCCGGCGGTCAAGTCGAGCGTGAATGTGGTGCCGGTCGAGCTGAGCTTTACCAGCCTCGACACGATCCGTTCGCCGGCCAGCCAGCGCGATGACTTCTACGTCAATACCTATGTGCCAGGCGCCGGCTACGCCAGCAACCAGACCGCGACCACCGATATGGCGATTGATCTGGCGATCGTCAATGCCAACCCGGACGGCATCGTGGGCGGCTTCAGCGATGCCGGCGGGGCCGGTGTGACCCAGGTCGTACTGCGCCAGGGCCAGTCGGAAAGCTATAGCGGCGGCAACGGCTACACCTATGTGTCGCCCCCGAACGTGGCTGGCAGCTACCAGGTCCGTGCCAGCGCAGGCAACGCCAACCCGGGCACCTCGTCCGTGGTGACGGTGTCGCCGCCGCAACTGCGTTTCAACCGCGATCAGGTGGTGGTGGGCAAAGGGCTGCGTACCTATCTGCATGAGGTCAGCATCAACCGCGTGGTCAACGGCTCGCCCTTCAGCGGCGCCGCGGCAGTCACGGTGAACCTGAGCTGCGCCTCGAGCGCGGTGTGCACGGTGCCTGCCAGCGTGCAGATTCCGGCCGGTCAGCCCGGCGTGACCTTCTACGTCACCGGCGTGGGCGTCGGCTCCACCACGGTGGTGGCCAGCGCCGAGGGCTACAGTTCGCTGATCGACCTGCCGTTGACGGTGATCCTGCCGAACCTGACGCTGAGCCAGCCGGGCAACATCAAGGTCGGCGCCCAGAGCGATTTCTACGCGGCGCTGTCGGTGCCGGGTGCGAACTACAGCGGCAACCAGACCGCCGTTGCACCGATCGTGGTGAACCTGACCAGCAGTTCGCCAGGGGTCGCCACGGCGCCAGCCACGGCCACCATCGCGGCCAATGCCACCGATACGGGCTATGTCAAGCTGACCGCCGTAGCAGCAGGCACGACCACGGTTACGGCCAGCGGCAGCAATCTCAACAGCGTGACGTCCGGCGTCATCACCATTACACCTTAAGGCGGCGATGACCCACTTCATGCATCACTCAAACGCACCAGCGACGCGACATACCATGGCCGACCGCAGCACGACTCGCAGCACGACTCTTACTCAACGCGTGATCGCCCGGGCGGTGCTCGCGGCCATGCTGACCCAGACCTTGCCTGGCGCCGCGCTGGCGTCCACGCTCACCGTGGCCGATGGCGTGGTGGTCAAGTTCGGCCCCGATGCCCAGCTGGTGGTGCGCGACCGCCTGCAAACCGGCAAGGGCGTGGTTCTGACCAGCCACAAGGACGATACGGTGGGCGGCCAGAGCGGCGCCCAGCCGCAAAGCGCCACTGCCGCCGACTGGCGCGGCGTGCGCGTGGAGAAATCCACGCTCGCGTATGGCGCCATGTCGTTTGAAGACCTGGCCCTGCGCTATGCCGGCGCGCCCGAGAACGGCAACCCGAGCGCGGCCCTGACCCTGCGCGCCGTGAACAGTGCGCTGAGCTTCCTGCAGATCAGTGACAGCAGCGTGGGCTTGCGCCTGGAAGACGGCGCGTCGCCGGCGGTCAGCGGCAGCTCTGTGCTGCGCAACGGCACCGGGGTGGAAGCCCAGGGCAGTAGCGCCAGCTTCAGCAGCTCCCAGTTCATCGCCAACAGCGGCCTGGCCATCCATAACACCACCCCGGGCAGCGCCATTGCCGCCCAGGGCGCCTGGTGGGGCAATCCCAGCGGTCCCAAGCATGCGAGCAATCCGGCCGGCCTGGGCGACCAGGTCTCCGATGGCGTCAGCTTCGCCAACTTCGTGAGCGCCGCGCCGCTGCTCAATCCGACCCTGCGCATGGCTGCACCAGCCGCTTTCGTTGAAAACAATACCGTGCTGCTCGATCTGGCCTGCGGCAACGCCGTCGAATACCGGATCGCCGAAGGCGGCGCCTTTGCCGGCGTGTCCTTCCAGCCGCTGCCGATGGGGCGCGGCCAGATTCCGTTCGTGACCAGCGGCGGCGACGGCAACAAGGCCATCACGGTGCAGTACCGCAGCGCAGCCCAGGTCATCGCGGCCCCCGCTGCCGCTCTGAACGTGCTGGTCGACACCACCGCGCCAAGCGTGACGGTGACCAATCCGGCACCCGGCAGCACCATCACCCAATCGATCACCGTGCAAGCGGCCGCCAGCGATGCCGGCGGCATCGCCCAGGTGCTGCTGTACATCGACGACGTCCAGGTTGCCACCCGCACCAGCGCACCCTACAGCTACGCCTGGAACGTGGCCAGCCACGCCGACGGCCAGCATACCATCAAGGCGGTGGCCACCGATCTGGCCGGCCGCATCAGTGAAGCAAGCGCTACCGTTACCCTGTCGCGCGCCCCGGTCCTGCCTGATACCAGCGGTCCGGACCTGAGCGCGATCAGCGTCGGTGGCGTGGCCATGGCGAACGGCGCCGTATTTACCCGCAACAGCGATCTGACCCTGAACGCCAGCGACCGCAGCGGGATTGCCCGTATCGAACTGCTGCTCGACGGCGTCGCCGTGGCCACGGCCAGCGGCAATGGCGCCTACAGCGTCAGCTTCAGCCTGGCCGGGGTGGCCAATGGCGCCCATAACCTGGGCGTGCGCGCCACCGATTCGCTCGGCAACAGCACCAATGTCAATTACACGATCCAGGTGGCGCACGCTGCCCCGGACGCGCCGCTGCTGACGCAGCCAGCCAATGGGATTACCACCCGCAACGCCGAACTGGCGGTGTCCGGTACCGCCCAGCCTGGCAGCAGCGTACAGCTGCTGCTCAACGGCCAGAATGCCGGTCCGGCCATCGTGGCCAGCGCCGGCGGTCTGTTCTCGGGCAGCGTGACGCTGGTCCCGGGCGCCAATGAAGTGCGCGCCAGCGCCGCCGACCAGTACGGCACCAGCGCACCATCGGCGCCGCGCCTGGTCACGCTTGACGCCAACGTCCCGGCCGCGCCGGGCAACCTGACGGCCCAGGCCCAGGGTGGCGGCAAGGTGCATCTGGTCTGGGTGCGCGCCACCGATCCAGCCGTGGTTGGCTACAATGTGTACCGCGCCGCATTCCCGTTCGTGGCCATCGGCGAAGCCGTCAAGGTGAATGGCGCGCCGCTCGGCGGCGCCGTGTTCGACGATCTGCCGCCGCAAGACGGCAGCTGGCACTATCGCGTGGTGTCGGTGAACGCGGCCAGCACTGCCTCGGCACCGGGCAACGCGGCGCAGGCCGTGTCGGACGCGACTGCGCCGAAAGCGCTGTCGATTCAGTACACCGCGCTTGGCAAGACCGATCCGCTCACCGGCCGCATTGGCCAGGGCCGGGTCGACGTGCTGCTGACCGTCAGCGAGCCGCTGCAGATCACGCCATTCCTGTCGCTCACGCCCCCGGGCAGCATGCCGCTGACGGTATTGCTGGCCAAAACCGGCGAGCTGACTTATGCCGGTAACTTCCTGGTCGATGCGAACACCGGTTCCGGCACGGCCACCGCCCTGTTCTCGGCCCGCGATGCGGTCGGCAACCAGGGTACCGTGATCGATGCCGGCGCCACGCTCAAGATCGAAACCGCGGGCCCTGGCCTGTCGGGCATCGTGCTCAATCCGGGCGCGCCGATCAAGAACGACAGCCCGGCCCCGATCCAGGCCACATTCAGCTTCACCAAGGCGCCGGCGACGACGCCAGGCGTGAAATACCTGCTGTCCGGACCGGTCCGTTCGGCAGTCGCCCTGAGCAATCTGCAAAAAATCGATGCCACCACCTGGCGCGCCAGCTTCACCTTGCCGGCCGACGCCGGTCAGGCCGGTCCGGAAAACCTGAGCTTCAGCTTCCAGGCCCAGGACGATCTGGACAATTACTCGACCAAGGTCAGCGCTTTCAACCGCTTCCAGGTGTACCAGGGCAATCTGCCACCGTTGAATGCGCCGTTCGGCTTCACCGCCGTGGCCAAACCGGGCGGCAAGGTGCAACTGAGCTGGCAGCCGGTGGACGATGCCTTTGCTTACCAGTTGTACCGCCAGGGACCGGGCCAGCCGACGCTGACCGAACTGGCCCGTGCCAGCGGGGTGGACCATCTCGACCAGACCGTCCAGGATGGCATCTATAAATATGCCGTGGCAGCGGTACGCCAGTCGAATGGCCAGGAATCGGTCTCGACCCAGAGCGCGGCAGTGGAAGTCAAAGCCATCGCCAACGCGCCCGGCGCGCCCCAGAACCTGGCCTTGCAGCTGACCGGTCAGGGTATCTACGCGACCTGGCAGCCGCCACTGGCCAGCACGGTCGATTATTACAATCTGTACCGTGCCAGCGGCACCAGCATCGGCAGCGTTGCCGGTCTGACCCCGCTCAAGACCCGCATCAAGAATCCGGTCACCTACGACACCAATCCGTCGCCGACCCAGGGCGCTTACGTGGTGACCGCGGTGGACGCGGCGGGCAATGAATCGGCCATCTCGAACTCGAGCTACCTGAATGCCAGCCTGCTGCCAGTGCGCAAGCTCAAGGTCGAGCAGATCGGCAATACCCTGCCGGTGGTGAGCTGGACTGCGCCGAATGGCAATGTCAGCGGCTATCTGGTGTACGTCGGCGACGACGCCCACAAGATCAAGCTCACGCCTGCCACGATCACCGCCACCAGCCTGACCGACACCGGCTACACCAGCGGTGAACGGCGCTATACGGTAGCCGCGGTCGATGCCAGCAATGTGGAACTGGGCCGCAGCATCGTGCTGCCGAGTGTCAGCAGCAGCGTGGTGGCCGGCCTGCCGATCAAGCGCGGCATGATGAACAAGCTGCAGGTGCAACTGACCAATACCTCGGCCAGCACCCTGGCCGAGGTGCGCGCCGTGGTGCGCCTGCCGATCGACAAGGATGCGACCGTATTCAAGGAGCACAAGTCGGAGCCGGTCGCGCTGGCCCCGAACCAGACCCGCATGGTGGCCGTGATTGTGGGCGGCTATGCCGACCTGGCTGCCGCGCCGGTGGCGCAGGTGGGCGTGGAAATCGTGCCCGATGAGGATTCGCTGATCAAGATCGCCCGCAGCCAGACCATGCAAGTGAGCGATGGCGCGCTGGTGGTCGGCATGGCCACCGAGGAATTCACCCGCGGTGCCACCGGCAAGATCAAGCTGTCGATTGAAAACACGGGCGACGTCGACATCGAACTGCTGACGGCGACCGGCAACGGCGCCGGTGATTCGAGCGAACTGCGCTTCAAGATCCTCGATGGCGACGGCAACGTGCTGGCGACCCAGCCGTACAAGCAGGTGTTCGGCGCCAACGTCGTGACCCTGACCAATGGCTTGACCGTGGCCCGCATCGGCGCCGGCGCCAGCTATGTGTCGGACGTGTTCGAACTGAACGTGCCGGGCTCGAGCCCGAACAGCATCCGCGTGGTGCTGGAAGTGGACAAGCTGCGCTACCACAGCGGCGCGCCGGATGAAGTGCAGATCGGCGGGCGCGGTTCCGAACGCGTGGTGTCGCTGCTCGACACGGCCTACCTGGGTGAAGTGACCGACGTTTCACCGATCAGCTCGTTCGGCGACCAGGACGTGACCATCCGTGGCCGCGCCTTTGACCGCGCCGGCCAGCAGCCGATGCCGAACACGCGTCTGAAACTGATCATGAACCAGCAAGGCTTCGAGCGCAGCTTCCAGGTGCTCACCGATGGTTCGGGCAACTTCGTCTACAGCTTCAAGCCGACCCTGACCGATGCGGGCCTGTACAAGGTCAGCGCGGTGCATCCGAGCATTACCGACCGTCCGGAGCAGAAGGCCTTCACGATCAACCGCATCACGGTCGGCCCAAGCCCGTACAAGCTGGACGTGCCGAAGAACTACCCGTTCCAGATTCCGTTCGCGGCCAAGGCCGGTCCCGGCACCGCTGCCACCAATCTGCGCCTGACGCTTGACCCGGCCAGCCAGCCGCTCGGTTATATTCCGCCGGGTATCAAGCTGACGCCGGCCGCGCCGGTCAGCCTGGCCGAACGCCAGACCCTGAACATTCCGGCCCAGTTTGTGGCCGCCAGCGAAGCGCTGCCGTCCGGCAGCCTGATCCTGGACGTGATCAGCGACGAGCACGCGGCCACGCCGATCGGCAAGGTCACGGTCAACTATCAGTTGTCCGACGCCAAGCCTTACCTGGTCAACACCCCAAGCTATCTGGAAACCGGGATGGCGCAGGGCAGCACCCAGATCGAGTCGTTCCAGTTGAAGAACAATGGCACCGAAGACGCGCACAATCTGCAGTTCGCGCTGACCCGCGCCGACGGCGGCGTCGTTCCGGCCTGGGTCAGCATCGCCAGCCAGTCCGGCGGCGACCTGGCCGTGGGCGCCACGCGCGCCATCGACCTGTCGTTCATGCCGCCAGCGGCGACCCAGGCCGGGGTGTACGAATTCAAGCTGCACATCACGGGCGACAATCTGCCTGCCAGTGCGCTCAACGTGTACGTCAACCTGAGCCAGAGCGGGCAGGGCAATGTGCTGTTCAAGGCAGCCGACATCTACACCGCCACGGTGGGCAAGGATGGCAAGCTGATTGCCGGTCTGGCCGCTGCCCGCATCAGCCTGATCAACGAGGACGTCCCGGCCATCGCCTTCGACCTCGTCACGGACAGCCTGGGCGAAGCCTTGTTCCAGAACGTTCCGTCGGGCAGCTACAAGTTCCGGGCCAAGGCCAATAACCACCAGGAAATCGGTGGCCGCCTGCTGGTCAAGCCGGGCATCACCATCAACCAGCCGGTGTTCCTGGACTACAACCTGGTGACGGTGGAGTGGAGCGTGCGTGAAATCACCATCCAGGACCGCTATGAAATCACCCTGAATGCCACCTTCGAGACCGATGTACCGGCCGCAGTCGTGGTGATGCAGCCAGCCGGCATCAACTTGCCGAAGATGATTCCGGGCGATGTGTACTACGGCGAAATCAATCTGACCAACTTCGGCCTGGTGCGCGCTGACAACGTGGTGCAGCGCCTGCCGGTCAGCGATGGCTTCTTCCGCTACGAGTTCCTGGCCGATATTCCGTCCACCCTGGCGGCCAAGCAGCGCGTGACGATTCCGTTCCGCGTGATCGCGCTCAAGCCACTCGACGTGGCCGGCGACGGCGCGGCCACCGGTGGCGGTTGCTACAACTACAGCAATTCGGTGGGCGTGAGCTGCACCTACGATTGCGCCAACGGCAACAAGAGCACCTGCGGCGCCCAGACCGGCTTTGTCGCGGTCTCGGCCAGCACCTGTGGTGGCGGCGGCGGCGGTGGCGGCGGTTGGGGCGGTGGCGGTGGCTGGGGTGGCGGCAGCGGCGGCGGCGGTGCCTCCAAAGCGCCGCAGACCTTGCCGAAGAAAGGCGAGAAGTGCGTGTACGTGCCGGAAGGCGGCGGCGGCGCACCGCAATCGTGCGGTAAGTAAGGCAGGCAAATGCGTCCTGTCCCGGCCGGTGCTGCCCAGCGGCGCCGGGCGGGACAACGATCAAGGCGAAGACACGGGTTGCGGCCCGTCGACCAAACAACTTAGAAATTTATGATGATCATGCGAACGATAACGTGGGCCTCGGTCCGATCCGAGCGCTGGCTTGCCGGCACCGTCCTGTTGGCCAGTCTGGCGCTGCCCCAGGCCCACGCCCAGGAAACAGTGTGTGCCCGTGTCAAGATCGAAATCAAGCAGGAGCTGACCCTGGAGCGCCAGGGTTTCGATGCCGAGATGAAGATCAATAACACGACCGATTCAAGCAGCATCGAAAACGTCTCGGTGGTGGTCAATGTCACGGACGAGAACGGCGTGCCGGTGCGCGTGAGCAGCGATCCGAACGATCTCTCGGCCAAATTCTTCGTGCGCCTGTCGAGCAAGGAAAACATCGGCAACGTGGACGGCAGCGGCGTGGTCGCGCCCAAATCCACCGCCATCATGAACTGGCTGCTGATTCCCGCACCGGGCGCGGCTGGTACCAGCGCGCTGGGCAAGAAATTCCTGGTCGGCGCCACCCTCAAGTACAAATTCGGCGCCGAAGACGCGGTGCTGGAAGTCTCGCCTGACGTGATCACCGTCAAGCCGCTGCCCCTGCTCACGCTCGATTACTTCCTCACCCGCGACGTGGTGTCCGACGATCCCCTCACGGCCCAGGTCGAAGCGACCGAACCGTTCACGCTCGGCGTGCGCGTCAAGAACAATGGCGTGGCCACGGCCAAGAACCTGAAGATCGATTCGGCCCAGCCCAAGATCATCGAGAACAACCAGGGCCTGTTGATCAACTTCACCCTGACCGGTAGCTACGTCAACGATGCGCCAGCCGCCAATTCGCTGTTGATCAATTTCGGCGACATCGCCGGCAACAGCAGCAAGATGGGGCGCTGGAACATGGAAACCACGCTGGCCGGCAAATTCACCGAATTTACCGCGCGCTTTACCCACGCTGACGAACTGGGCGGGGCCTTGACCTCGATCCTGCAAGCGACCAATGCCCACTTCCTGCTGCGCGACGTCAAGGTCGACTTGCCGGGCCGCGACCAGGTGCGCGATTTCCTGGCCGAAGATGGCGACGTGATCCGTGTCTACGAGTCCGACAGCACCGACACCATCGTCAGCAACCGCAGCGCGCAAGCGAGCTTCGACAATCTGGGCGGCAGTGCCAAGTACCGCCTGAACTTCCCGCCCACCGACGGCTTCGCCTATGTGCGTCTGAACGATCCTTACGCCGGCACCAAGGTGCTGGGCAGTATCGTGCGTTCCGACGCCAAGGTGCTGGCGCCGGAAAACGTCTGGCTGTCGAAGACCCGCAACGAACAGACCAAAAAGTGGGAATATTTCATCAACGTGTTCGACGTCAACACGACCGGGGTGTATGAAGCCCAGTTCGACGCGCCGCCTGTGAATGCCCTGCCGCCTGTGCTGCAGTTCATCTCGGACAAGACGGTGGAAGTGGGCCAGCAAGTGTCCTTCCTGGTCGAAGCGAGCAGCCCCAACGGCAAAACCGTGAGCATCAGCGCCAGCGCGCTGCCGGCCGGCGCCACCCTGCTGATGCAGGCTGCCGATCCGACTGCCCCTGGCCTGGCCCGCGCCGTGTTCGACTGGACCCCGCAAGCCGGCAGCGAAGGCGCGCATCCGATCGTGTTCAGCGCCACCGACGGCAGCCTCAGCGCCCAGCGCACGGCCAAGATCACGGTCGAGGCCAAGGCCTTGCCGCCAGGCCCCGGCACGCCGAGCACCTACAGCCCGATGTCGGGCGCGAGCAATCTGCCGATCGTGCTCAGCCTGCAGGCGCGCACTGCCGCCCTGGTGGCCGACTCGACCAAGTCGCTGCAGTTTGAACTGTATGCCGATGAGGGCCACACCAGCCTGCTCGAGAGCGGCACCGTGGCCAAGCCGGCCAGCACCAGTGGTGCCACGGCCGGGCGCGAAGCCATGCTGCTGATGTGGAAGCCGAGCGTGGCGCTGGCCTGGCACACCCGTTACTTCTGGCGTGTGCGCAGCGTCGACGGCAACCTGGCCAGCCCGTGGGTCTATGCCACGTTCACGACCGACAACCCGAACCCGCATCCGAGCGTGTTCAACCAGACGGCGCCGGCGCCGGATGCCCAGGTTGACAGCGCCACGCCGGTGCTGTCCTGGACCAACGCCCGCGTCAAGTACGATGAAGCGCTGGCCTACAATGTGACGGTCTACAAGGATGCCGCCCTGACCCAGGTGGCCGCGCAAGTGAACGGCGTGGCCCAGCACAGCAGCGGCATCACCAGCTGGAAAGTCGACACCGCGCTCGAGAACCAGGTTCGTTACTTCTGGCGTGTGACCGCCGTGCGCGCCCCGGCGCTGCCGGGCATGGGTGCCTTGTCTTCATCGGTGCCGCGCGCCTTCAGCGTCAACCTGGGCAGCCCGGCCCCGGCCGCGCCAGTCCTGGCCGGCCCGCCCGCCGGCAGCCTGGTGGCCGCTGCCAGCGCCACCCTGAGCGTGACGGAAGCGGCCCGTGACGGCGCCGCTCCGGCCTTGCAGTATGTGTTCGAGATCGACCGCGTGAATACTTTTGACAGCGACGCGCGCCGCATCAGCCCGGTCGTTACGGGTGGCGTGGCCCAGGTCAACTGGAACACCCCGCCCCTGAGCGACAATGGCCGCTATTTCTGGCGCGTCAAGGCGCGCGACGGCAAGCTTGAATCGGCCTGGACGGTAGGCCAGTTCGTTGCCAGCGCCGCCAATGATGCCCCGGCCGTGCCGGCCATCCACAACCCGGGCAATGGCGCCTGGAGCGCGCTCGCGCAGCCGAGCCTGGAAGCGACTGTCGTCACCGATCCGGAAGGCGACGCTGTGCGCTACCAGTTCGAGATCTACAAGGACGAAGCGCTGACCCAGAAGGTCAGCGACGCCAGTTCCGACAACAACAGCCTGATCGTGCCGCAAAGCTTGCCGGCCAAAGCCTGGTATTGGTGGCGCGTGCGTGCCCTCGACAGCCAGAATGCGGCCAGTGCCTGGAGCGCCAGCGCCAAGCTGTACGTGGGCGCCGGCGGCGTCGCCGCCCAGGGCTCGGCCATCGCCCTGGTGAGCCCGTCGGCGGCGGCCGTGCCGCTGACCGTCACTGCCAACGGCGCGAGCCGCAAAGTGGTGACGCTGCGCTGGGATGGGGTGGATGCCAACCGCGAGCCGACCGTGGCCCTGTACTATGCCCGCGACCGTTTCAGCTATGGCGGGACCATGATCGCCGATGGACTGCGTCAGGCGCGCGGCAGCCGCAGCGGCAGTTACGAATGGGATGTCAGCGCGCTCGCGCCTGGCGTGTACTACGTGTATGCGAGTGCCTTCGACAACCGTGGCAGCGCGCAAGTGTATGCCCCGGGATCGGTGGTCATTCCGAACCCGACCCAGAGCGGCAGCTTCAAGCTGGGCGGTCCGGGCGCGCTGTATGAAGGTTTTGGCACAGGTACCATCAGCATCAGCTGGAGCGGCGCGAGCGCCACGCCGATGCTGGCGCCGGTGGTCAACCCGGCCTATCTGATCGCCCCGATGGCGGCCATTACCAGCGCCAGCGGCAGTGCCGTGGCCAGCTATGTGCTGCCTTTCCAGTGCAGCAAGCAGGTGGCCAATTTCGCCAACCAGGGCGTGCCGATCGTGAGCGAGAACCCGAATTTCGCCGGTCGTGCCACGCTGGGCAATCAAAGCGGCTTGATCTACGCCACCTCGAATACCGGCAATGAAGCACTGCGCGTGTGCGAAATCCGGGTGGTCGGCCAGAGCAAGGTCAACGACACCCAGAGCGACTACCAGGTGGTGGCCAAGCTGTCCAACCTGGGCACCAGTCTGGCCAGTGCGGCCGCCACCCCGGTGGCCAATGGCAGCGGTCTGTCGATTGTCGGCGGGGTGCTGCAGTTCGGCGCCATCGGTGGCGGCGAGGTCGGCACCAGCGCCGGCGTGATCACGGTCCGCGCGCCCACGGTCAATGGCCAGACGTTGATTTTGCAGTCGGCCCTGAAGTGGACAGTGCAGGTGACGCGCTAAATGACCCGCGTGCGGCGCGCGAAGAACGGCAAATGTCGCAGGCAGGGACCGGATTACGCGGATCGGGGCGTGATCCGGTTTGAAGTAGAAGAAACAAGGGGATGACTTATGGCGGCACAGTTCAACATCAAACCACGCGCGCTTGCGTTCCTGAAAGCGCTTACAGTCATTGCTTGCGGTTTCGCTGCAGGCATTGCTTTAGCGCAAGCAGATAGCGGGGCAAGCGGCCTGATTGTCAGCATCCCGAATGGCTACGCCAGTGTCACCGTCGAAGACATGCGTTTGGCAAGCAGCGCCGGGCCAGTGCGCTGGCTGCGTGTGTGGGACGGCAAGGAATGGAAGTTTAATCCGCATTGGGAGAGCCTGTCCCAGAGCTGGACCAATTTGACTGGCGCCCAGACGGGCACGCCCACTGCGGGTGCAATGCTGGCGGCGCCGACCGATTCGTCAGCAGGCTGCTGGGTCATGGTGGACGAGGACTGGCAGCCGCAGAAGGGGACAGTCCTGATTGATAACCGGCCGCCCTTCCCGCCGATGCAATCAGAGCGCACCGCGCCCTTCAACAAAGTGATGGGCGAGGACGAGGACGATTATCCGCCACCGCGCGTGGTCAGCGTCGATTATGCCAGCCTATGCAAGGGCATCCCTTTGCTCGGCACGCCAGTGCGCGACCTGGAAGCGGTACGTTTGAAAAACGAGCTGTACATGGGCGAGAACGGACGTTACGCGTACTCCAATCGCGCTTTTCTGGAAAAGCGGGCGGTGCGGGGCCTGCCTGTCACAGCGGCCACTGTCGCCCAACTGGCCAGCGGAAGTATCACGCTCGCGCCGGTTGAGACACCAAAGGGTTATCGATGGCTCGACAAGGCCGGCGAGTGGATTGACTATAACGTCCAGGGTCAAGTGGTCGCCTATGGCGACAAGAACAACAATGTCGTATGGATGGTGCGCGACAGCGGCGGACTGCTGCGTGGCGTGGTCGATGCTGCTGGACGCGTACTGTTAACGCTGCACTATACGGGCAAGCTGATCACTGAAGTGCGCGATTATCCGATCGCGGGCAACAGCGCTGACTTGCCAGCGCGCAGTGCGAGGTATGCGTATGATGCTGGCAACCGCTTGACCAGCGTCACCGATGTGCGCGGCAACAAGATCGGCTATGACTATGATGCCGCTAACCATTTGACGTCGATTACCGATCAGGAGGGCCGCGTCACCCAGCTCGACTACGCGGGCAGTTCGGTAAAGAGGAAAACGGCACCCGACGGTACCGTCACTGACTATCTGTTTGACTACGATGACGTCAACAAGCAGTTCACCAGCCGGGTGAGTGGTCCCGAGACGCTGTCAGGACGGCGCGTCGATGACTACACCCATAATCGTTCCGGCCAGCTGGTGCGGCATATGGTCAACGGCCAGCTCGAGCAGGAAGTGCGCTACGACACTGGCGCGCGCGCGGAAATGCGTACCAATGCACGCGGCTACACCAGCACGGTGGTGTTGAACGAGTATGGTCAGGTCGTGCAATTCACGGCCGAAGACGGCACCGTAGTCAAGAGCACCTATTCCGCGCAGAACTTGAGTCTGCTCGACTCAACCGACGCACGCGGATCGAAGACGGTCTATCAGAACGACGCGCTTGGCAATATCCTGTCGATTACCGAGGCGTCCGGCACGTCCGAGCAGCGCGTGACGCGCTTCGAGAACGATGCCTATGGTCAAGTCATCAAAATGACCAAGGTCGGCCGCACGGAAGTGAGCGGCAGCGTGACCCCCGATGCCGTCTCGACCGGGCAATACAATGCCATCGGCAAGGCCGCGACTTGGACCGATGCAGAAGGTGGACAGCGGCGCTTTGAATACAATCGGCTGGGGGAACTGGTACGTATCACCAACCCGCGTAACTTCAGCACCACATTTGCGTTCAATGCCCACGGTCAGCCTACCAGCCTGACGAACCCGCTGGCGCAATCGTGGCATCACCAATACGATAAGGTGGGCAATACCACCGCCTTGACAGACCCCAAGCAATTTGCCCAGACGCAGGCATTCGACGCCTTGAACCGCCTGATCGAAGCGTCCTTGCCGCAAAGCGGAAAGACGCTGATCAAGTACAACCCGGCCGGCATGCCGACCGAATTTATCGACGCAGATGGTAATCAGAGCCGGATTGAATACGACCCATTGCAACGGCCCAGCACGTATGCCGATGGCATGGGCAATACCACCCGGTTCAGCTATCAGATCGACAATGGCACCTCTGGTGGTGTGCGCGGCAGCATGGGTGGTCCCACTGAAATCATGTACCCGACCTATGCCGAGCGGCGTCGTTATGACGAGCTCGAGCGCCCCACGACGACCACGCTGAGTGGGACGGGCCGCGCCGCGAGCGCCAGTACCATCCAGTACGACAGTGCTGGTTTGCCTGTGCGTGAGACCGACGCATACGGCAAAAACAAGTCCTATCAATACGACGCCCTCGGAAACATCATTTCTGTGACGGACGAGTTATCGCACGTGACGCGCTTCCAGTACGATGTGCGGGGTAATCTGACTGAAGTCAAGGACGCGAACGGGAAACTGCGCCGCTATGAATATGATCGCAATAATCGGGTCGTCAAAGAGGTCCTGCCGCTGGGCCAATCCAGCGCGCTGACGTATGACCCTAATGGCAACCTTGCTACTTACCAGGGGCCCAACGGCGACAGACGTGCATTCACCTATGATGCGGCCGATCGCTTGACTGAGGTGCATTTTTACGACAAGAACAATCAACTGGAGCGTCATACCACTTACGGCTACAGCAGCACCAATCAGATCGCCACATGGACAGACGAGGCGGGCGGGCAGATTAACAGCGCAGTCATCAGCTATGACGCGGCCGACCGCAAGACGGGAGAGACCGTCACCTATGCGGGCGGGTTCAGCATGAGTTATGGCTATGGTTATAGCAGCGGCGGTAAGAAAACCGCGTTGCGCTGGCCCGATGGGAGTGAGATTGGCTATGCTTACAGCCAGCATGGCATACTGAAGGAAGTAGCCGTACCCGGCGAGGGCACGATCAGCGTGAGCAAATTCAATTGGTTGCAGCCGGCTGCGGTGACGCTGCCGGGTGGCACAACCGAGCAGCGTAGTTACGATGCTTTGCTCAACCCCACCGACCTGGCGGTGACGGGGCCAGGGCTGGGCTCGCTGCTCGAATTGCATGCGGAGTACGGCGCGCGTAATGAGCCGACGAAAAAGACGCGCAGCGATTTCAACGCCGGGCTGTATCAAAGTGAGGCGTTCAGCTACGACGCTGCCATGCGTTTGACCAGGGTGGACGCTGATGCCGGGACGGCGGCGAGCACCACGCACACGTTCGGCCTCGATCCAATTGCCAATCGTGTGCTCGACAGTCGCATCAGTGGTAGCTGGCAATACGACGACAATCAACGGCTGGTGCGGCGTGGCAGCGATCCGGCAAGTATGGTTTCGTATGCCTACGATGACGCGGGCAATCTGATCCGCAAGACCGAACCCGGCGGTGTCGTTACCCATTTTACTTACGACGTGCGCGGACGCTTGACCCAAGTGACCCTCGGCACCCGCCTGGTTGCGCGCTACGGTTACGACCCGCTGGGGCGGCGGCTGTGGAAGGAGCAGTTCGCAGACAAGAATGGGCAGGTGCTGCCGCAAGCGCTGCGCACTTACTTTTTGTATGCCGACGAAGGTTTGATTGCCGAAGCCAGTCAGGACATCACCCTCCATGCCGATGCCAGTGTGACCAGCAGCGGCACAGCGCGCATCAGCACCCAATACGGTCCGCGCCCAGGCAACGTGTATAGCGGCGCGGCGCTCTTCGTCAAGACCCGTAACAGTGACGGTGTCGATGTCGTCGCCTATTACCATCACGATGAGCGCAACGCGCCGGTGCAGGCGAGCGATCGGAACGGCGCGATCGTGTGGGCAGCACGCTATGACGCGTTTGGCAGGGCGACGGTGATCACCCCGCAGGCCACCCCCGGACACCCGACCATTGCCTCGCTGCTGCGCCTGCCTGGCCAGTATGAGGACACTGAGACCGGTCTGCATTACAACATGTTTCGTGACTACGATCCCGACACCGGGCGGTATCTGGAGAGTGACCCGATCGGTTTGCGCGGTGGCGTCAACACGTATGCCTATGTTCTGGGCAATCCGATGTGGATGGTCGACCCAGAAGGCCTCGACGGGATTTATGATTTCGCGCGCGGCGCTGGCTCGTATTTCCGCGGCGTCTACCGCGTGGTGCGCCACGTCGCGCGCTCGTACGGGCTGATGGGGAAATGCGAAAAGGCGCGCGCGGCAGAAGAGGACATTGTGATGTACGACATCATTGACGAATTGCGTAACAACCCGCAAGCGCGCGACAAAGCCAAGGAAGAGGCGGCGAAATGGTTCGCCAAGAACGGGACGTATATGAAAGGCCGCATTACCGCCGGGGTGGCTGTTTCGGTGAAAACGCCGTACTTCCTTGGCCCGGTAATCACTGCCGGCGCCATCTATGGCGACACGCGCTATGCCATCGAGCAAGGCGCCGATACCGCGGAATCCATTATCGGCGGGATGGGAGGCAACGCGCCGATCAAGAATCCACGTGCGTCCTCGACTGCGTGCGAGTGCAAGCAGTGACGTGCCGTACACACTACTGTCCGATGTGCAAAGCGCCCAGCTTGACGCTGCGCGCCCGCCTGCGCTTGGGCCCGTTGCGCTGTCCCCAATGCGGTACGCAATTCGTGCTGGGGCCCTCGTCAGGCGTGAAGTTGCTGCTGGCGGTGGTCGGTCAGTTGCTCCTGTACTGGTTCCTGTATCTCGCGCTCTTTGGCGGCCCGGTCTGGCCCTTGTTCGCCCTGATATTCGGCACGCTCCCGGTTTCGCTACTCGCGCTGTTGTACGGGCCGGTTATCAAAAAAAAATAGCGATGGTCAGCGACTGGCCTCGGGTCTACATCAAGGCAAAACAAATGGGTGAGAAGCGACTAGCATGAAAATGACGAATAACTTGGTATGGAATAGTATGTTGGGCGCGGTGTGCGCCTTGTCGGCGGTGTGCGCTCTGGCCCAGAGCGGCAATCCGCAAATCGGCCTGAGCATCAACGCGCCCAACGGTTACGCCAACGTGCAAGTCGACGATATGGTCCTGTCAAGCTCGGCCGGGCCGGTGCGCTGGGTACGTCAGTGGGATGGCAAAGAATGGCAGTTCAATCCGCACTGGGAAAGTTTGTCGCAAAGCTGGACCAATCTGACCGGGTCCCAGACCGGCTCCCCAACTGCGCCCGCGACGCTGGGTGCGGCGAACGATGCCGGATCCGGGTGCTGGGTCATGGTCGATGAAGATTGGCAGCCCCAGAAGGGCCTGGTCCGGATTGACGAGCGCCCGCCGTTCCCGCTCATGCTGTCCGAACGCGCGACGCCGTTCAATAAATTGATGGGTGAAGATGGCGGCGACTACCCGCCGCCGCGGATGGTCAGTATCGACTATGCCAGTTTGTGCAAGGGCATTGCTCTGCAAAACAGCCCGGTGCGCGACCTGGAAGCGGTGCGTCTGAAGAATGAGCTTTACATGGGAGAAAACGGTCGCTATGCGTATTCCAACCGCAGCTTCCTGGAAAAGCGCGCGGTACAAGGCTTGGCGGCTGGCGCCGACGTGGCGGCCCAGCTGGCCAGCGGCAGCATCAGTGCGGTGCCGGTGGCGGTTGCCAAGGGCTACCGCTGGATGGACAAGGGCGGCGACTGGATCGACTACAACACCCAGGGGCAAGTGATTGCCTATGGCGACCGCAATAACAATACCATCTGGCTGGTACGCGACCACGCCGGGCTGCTGCGCGGCGTGGTCGATGCCCACGGACGCGTGCTGTATACGCTGCACTACACGGACAAATTGCTCACGGAGATACGCGACTATCCGATTGCGGGAATGGCGCAAGACATGCCGGCGCGCAGTGTCAAGTATCAGTATGATGCTGGCAACCGCCTGATCGGCGTAATTGATGTGCGCGGCAACAGGACTGGTTACGATTATGACGCGGCCAATCATCTGACCGCCATCACGGACCAGGAAAACCGCACCACCCGTCTCGACTATGCAGGCAGCGCCGTCAAGAAGATGATCGCAGCCGACGCCGGCGTCACCGAATTTCAGTTCGAGTATGACGATGTCAACAAGGAGTTCACGAGTCGGATGACGGGGCCGGAAACGGCGGCTGGACGACGCGTGGAACTGCAGACCCACAACCGCTCCGGCAAGTTGGTGCGTACTCTGGTGAATGGCCAAGTGGTGCAGGAGCGTCAGTACGATACCGGTGCCCGAGCCCAGAGCATCACGGATGCGCGCGGTTTCACCAGCCGCGTCACACGTGACGAGTTTGAGCAAATCGTCAAGCAGGAGCGGGCGGACGGCAGTGTTGTTTCGCGCCGTTATGCGGCGCCCGACTTGACCCTGCTTGAAGAAACTGATCCGCTTGGCACCAAGACGCGTTACGAGCGCGATTCCAAGGGCAACATCAGTCGCATCATCGAAGCGGCCGACACCGTGCAGCAGCGCGTGACTGAGTACGAAACCGATGCGGGCGGCCGTACGGTCCGGCAAACGCAACGTGGGCGCAACGAACGAGACGGCTCGGCCACCCCGGATGCGGTGACGGTTCTTGCCTATGACGAGCGCGGCAATGCCAGCAGCATCACCGATCCGGAAGGCGGGCAGACGCAAACTGTGTTCAACCGTGCCGGGCAGATGGTGACCAAGATCGATGCACGCAACAATACAATGCGGGCCGAAGTCAATCCGGCCGGGCTGGTGACGGCGCTGACCGATGGCTTGAAAAAAACCTGGACCTTTGAATATGACAAAGTCGGTAACCGGACCGCTGTTACCGATCCCGAGCAGCACACCAGTCGCTTCGTGTTCGACGCTGCCAATCGGCGCACCGAGACCATTGATCCAAAGGGCCGCCAACTGGTGCAGTACGACTTGCAGGGCATGCCGGTCCTGTTGACCGATGCCGATGCGCGCACCGTGCGTCTGGAGTACGACAATGATCAGCGCCCAAGCAAGCAGATCGACGGCGCCGGCAATACCGTTACCTTTGGCTACCAGATCGCCGACGGGACGCAGAGCGGGCGCCTGGGCAGTCTGGACGAGCCGACCGAAATTGTCTATCCCACCTATGCCGAACGCAAGCGCTACGATCAGATGGGGCGTTTGACCTCGACCGTCCTGTCGGCTGCCGCTGAAACCGAGCGCGGCACGCAAACACAGTTTGACGCCCGTGGTGTGCAACGCGCCATCACTGACCCGAACGGCAAAACAAGCGTGATCGAGACCGATCTCTTTGGCAGGGCAATCCTGGTAAGTGACCGCTTGCACAACCAGATGGCGCTCAGCTACGACGTACGTGGGAATCTGACTGAGGTCAAGGATGCGAATGGCAGGGCGCGCCGTCTTGCTTACGACCGTAACAACCGGCTTGTGCGGGAAACGCTGCCCTTGGGACAGTCAAGCAGCATGGGCTACGACGCCAACGGCAACCTGAATCTGTATATTGACGCCAACAAGAACAAGACCATCCATGTGCACGACGGGGCCAACCGCGTCATCGCCAGCAGCAGCTTTGATTCGGCTGGCACCTTGCAGCGCAGCGTTACCTGGTCCTACGATGCGCAGGGTGCGTTGAGCGGCTGGGCCATCAACGAGGGGGGCAAGCAGACGTCGGCCCTGCTCAAGCGCGACGAAGCCGGGCGCAAGATCACCGAAGCGGTGACCTACCCGGGCGGCTACGTCATGCAGTACGGCTATGCGTATAGCGCAGGCGGCAAGAAGACGGGTTTGACTTTGCCGGACGACAGCGTGATTGGCTATGCCTACAGCAAGCATGGGGAATTGGCCAGCGTATCGGTACCCGGAGAGGGCAGCATCAGTGTCACCGATTTCACTTGGCTTGCCCCTGCGCAGACGACTTTGCCGGGCGGCACGGTGCAGGCGTATCAGTACGATGGTTTTGGCAATACCAAGGCATTGAGCGTCACCGCACCGAACCAGGTTCAACTGCTGGATATGCACAACACCTTTGATTTGCTGCAGGAGAAATCTACTGGCACGCGCAGCGACGCCAATCAAGCCTGGCGCACCGAGCGCTATACCTATGACGATGAGGCGCGTCTGCGCAAGGTGAGCACGGAAGCGCACAACGGGGCGAGTGTGACGGAAACCTTCGGTCTGGATGCCGCGGCAAACCGGACCGCGCACAGCGCCCTGCAAGGCGCGTGGACGTACGACGATAACGGGCGGCTGCGCCAGCGTGGCACCGAACCTGCAAGCAGAGCAAGCTACGACTACGACGACGCGGGCAATCTCATTCGCAGCAATGTCGGCGGCACTGTCACCGAGTTCAGCTACAACACCGTGGGCCGCCTGACGCTGGTCCGCGACGGGGCCGGCGCCGCGCTGGCACGCTATGGCTACGACGCCTTCGGGCGCCGCATTTGGAAAGAGCAATATCGCAATCGCGCCGGCGCGCCGCTGGCCACGGCCGTGCGTACCCTGTTCCTGTACAGTGACGAGGGCTTGCTGGCCGAGGCGACCCAGGAGATCGCGTTGCGCGCCGACCAGAGCGTCGAGGCGCTGTCGGCGCCGGTCTTGTCGACCACCTATGGTCCGCGCCCGGATCGGCCGTTCAGCACGGCAACCTTATTTATCAGAACCAAAAACAGCCAGCAGGGCACCACCACTGCGTACTACCATCACGACGACCGCATGGCGCCCGTGCAGGCCACGGACCGTGATGGGCATATTGTGTGGGCGGCGCAATATGATGCCTTTGGCCGCGCGACCTTGATCACGCCAGCGCCATCGGCCGAGGTGCCGACCATTACGTCACGCCTGCGCTTGCCAGGCCAGGTCGAAGATGAGGAAACTGGGCTGCACTACAATTTTCTGAGGGATTATGATCCGGCAACCGGGCGTTATCTGCAGAGCGACCCGATCGGGATGAATGGCGGCTTGAATCCTTACGCCTATGTGGGTGGCAATCCGATCGGCTTGATCGATCCCACCGGCGAACTTGCCACGGTGTCGCGCACTGGCAACACCATCACCGTGACTGTGCCGGTGTGGTTCGATCCGAAGGTAACCAATGAAAAGCAGCGGGAGCGCTGGGAAAAGGAAGTGGCCAATATCTGGAACAAGGGGAATTGGAAATCCGGAAAATGCGACATCAACGTGGTGCCGGATTTCCACCCCGATTTCAAGAAGGGCGACAACATTGGCCAG
>DASWMN010000036.1:0-11082 GCA_036399735.1 Telluria sp.
ATTTGATGTCGGTCGACGACCATTACAAGGACGATAAAAAGGGTAAGTCAGTGCCGGACAAGGGCTGGGAAAAAGATATCATGGGTGCGTACGGCGCGCCGGTGACGAGCAAATCGATTGCTGAGCTGATCCAGAAGAACAAACTTGACTGCGACTGTGGCAAATGAAAAAACTGCTCCTCTCGATGCTGCTGGCGTCTGCTGCAGCCGTTGCTGATACCCCTACTGCGCAGGTCGATACGGCTTTTTACAGCGCCAACAAGGCCGTCAAGGTGGTGTCGACACGCCAGGGCCGGACCTATGCCGTGAAAGGCAAAAAGGTGCTGTGGACGCTGCGCGAGTATGTCAGATACGGCTACGTCAGCGATGACGGGCGGTATTTTGTGGAGGTCTACGGCGGTGGCAATCTGATTCCCCGGCATCCCGCCAATGACATCGTACTGCTCAGCTTCTACCGGGACGGGAAGCCCATCAAGGAAGTCACTTTGCCCGACATTGTCAGCTCGACCTCGCTGCTGGTTCCCACCCAGTCGCATCTCTACTGGGGTGATCCGCTCGGCTTTGTCCAAGCGCACACCTTTGCCCTCAAGCGGGTGGACGGCAAGTTGTTCCACTTTGACTTAAGCGCGTATTGAACCATGCCCTGAGCCGGTGGCGGCATCCTCTGGCTGGGTCTGTAATAAATTAGTGCGACGCAGCAAATTTCTTGTAGGAATTGGTATAATTACAATGTGAGACGCGACGGCGGTGCCCATGTCGCCGCCCATATTGCGCATCGTCACTGGCGCGTTACGGCCGTGTTGCGCCACCCAGACCCGCCGTTGGGCGGGCAATTCCCCATCATGCATGACTAAGTATCTCGCCTGGCAGCGCGCGTCGTCACGTCGCGAGCGCCAGGGCGCGCCTGTGCTGGCTGTCCTGGCCAGCGCGGGGAGGACTGATCGGATTCGAAAGAGTAGGAAGCAATAGTATGACAAGCAATAAGATCCTGACATGGAAAGCCGTCATCGGCTTCGTTTGTGCCCTTCCGGCCATGTGTTCCTTGGCACAGAGCGGCAACGCACAGCTTGGCTTGACCGTGAGCATGCCGAATGGCTACGCCAGCGTGCAAGTCGACGACTTGACGCTGTCGAGCACGGCTGGACCGGTCCGCTGGGTGCGCCAATGGGATGGAAAGGAATGGCAATTCAACCCCCACTGGGAAAGCTTATCCCAGAGTTGGACCAACCTCACCGGGGCCCAGACCGGCACCCCTTCCGCTGGCGCCCTCGGCGCGGCGGGCGACGCGTCGTCCGGCTGCTGGGTCATGGTCGACGAGGACTGGCAGCCGCAAAAAGGGATGGTACTGATCGACGAGCGGCCGCCATTCCCGCCGATGCTGTCGGAACGGACTGCGCCCTTCAACAAGCTGATGGGCGAAAATGACAGCGATTACCCGCCCCCGCGCATTGTGAGCGTTGACTACGCCAGTCTCTGCAAGGGGATCCCCATGCAGAACAGCCCGGTGCGTGAGCTGGAGGCCGTCCGCCTGAAGAATGAACTGTACATGGGTGAAAATGGCCGTTACGCCTATTCCAACCGGACGTTTCTGGAAAAACGCGCCGTCCGCGGCCTGGCGCCCCAGTCCGCGGCAGTACTTGCGCTTGAGATAGCCGCAGGGACTGTGCGTGCGACGCCGGTTGACGTACCGAAGGGTTATCGCTGGATGGACAAGGCCGGTCAATGGATCGACTACAACATCCAGGGTCAGATGATTGCTTATGGCGACCGCAACAACAATACGGTCTGGCTGGTACGCGATAGCGACGGCTTGCTGCGCGCTGTGGTCGATGTGCATGGTCGCGTCCTGTTTTCTTTGCACTACACGGGCAAGCTGATCACGGAAGTGCGCGACTATCCGGTCGCAGGAATGGCGCAGGACATGCCTGCGCGCAGCGTCCAGTACCAGTATGATGCGGGCAACCGCCTGAGCACGGTCATCGATGTACGCGGCAACAAGACCCGCTATGACTATGACGCGGCAAATCACCTGGTGTCGATCACGGACCAGGAGAATCGCACTACCAAACTCGACTACGCCGGCTATTCGGTCAAGCAGATGGTGGCACCCGATCTGGGTGTGACCGATTACGTGTTTGAATATGACGATGTCAGCAAACAGTTCAGCAGCCGCATCACGGGGCCGGAAACGGCCGCGGGTCGGCGCGTGGAAGTGCAGACCCATAACCGTTCAGGCCAGCTGTTGCGCAGGCTGGTCAACGGTGTGGCCGACGAAGAGCGCCAGTACGACACGGGTGCCCGGACCCAGATCGTCACTGATGCACGCGGTTTCACCAGTCGCACGACGGTCAACGAATTTGACCAAATCGTCAAGCATGAGCGTGAAGACGGCAGCGCCGTGGCCAATGTGTACTCCGCGCTGAATCTCGCGCTGCTGGAAGAAGTTGACCCGACTGGCACCAGGACCCGCTATGAGCGCGATGAAAACGGCAACATGATCAGGCTCGTCGAGGCCTTCGGCAGCTCCCATCAGCGCGTCACCGACTATGAATTGGACGGCACAGGGCGGCCGATCCGTCAAATCAAGCGCGGGCGCAAGGAAGCCGACGGCACGCTCACGGTGGACGCTGTGACTGTCATGGCCTATGATGCGCGCGGCAATCTGAGCAGCGTAACCGAGCCGGAAGGGGCGCAGACCCAGACCTTTTTCAATCGCAGCGGCAAGTTGGTGGTCCGGATTGACCCGCGCAAAAACTCTGCCTATGTGCAAGTCGACGCGGGCGGCTTGACCACCCAGCTCACCGACACACGCAATAATGTCTGGAAATACAAGTACGATAAAGTGGGCAACCGCGTTAGCAGCACCGACCCCGACCTGCATGAAAGCACCTTCATTTATGACGCTGCCGATCGCCGCACCGAAAGCATCGAGCCCAAGGGCCGGAGTCTAGTGCGTTACGATTTGCAGGGCATGCCGCTGGAGATGCGCGACAGCGATGCCCTTGGCGTACGTTTCGAATACGACAACTGGCAGCGCCTGATCCGGCAGACCGATGGCGCCGGCAATGTGACCGGCTTTGGCTACCAAATTGCGGACGGAACAGAAAACGGACGCCTCGGCAGCCTGGATGGGCCGACACAAATCACCTATCCCACCTACGCTGAAAGCAGACGCTATGATCAACTGGGCCGGCTGACGTCGACCATATTGTCCAGCGTTGGCGAGCTTGAGCGTAGCACCCAGACCCAGTACGATGCCCGCGGCGTGCAGCGTGCGCTTACGGACGCGAAAGGAAAGTCCACTGTCATCGAAAGCGATTTGTTTGGCCGCCCGGTTCTGATCTTGGACCGTCTGCAAAACAAGATGGCCCTCAACTACGATGTGCGCGGCAACCCGATCGCGGTCACGGATGCGAACGGCGCGGTGCGGCGGATGGCGTATGACCGGAGCGACCGCCTGATCAAGGAAACCCTGCCTATGGGGCAATTCAGCACCATGGGATACGACGCCAACGGCAACATGAATGTGTATCGCGATGCGAACGGGAATCAGACCAGCTTCGGCCATGATGCAGGCAACCAGGTGGTCGACATCAAAACGGTGGATGCCGAAGGCAATGTGCGCCGTGTTGTGACCAATTCCTACGACCCGCAGGGGCAGCTGGCCGGTTGGACATCGGAGGAGGATGGCAAGCGCAGTGCGGTCGTGATTGCGCGCGACGAAGCAGGCCGCAAGGTGAGCGAGAGCGTGACGTATCCGGATGGCTTCGTGATGAAATATGGATATAGTTACGGCCCGGGCGGCAAGAAGGCCAGCCTGACCTTGCCGGACAATTCCGTGCTCACCTATGGCTACAGCAAGCACGGTGAACTGGCCACGGTGACCGTGCCGGGCGAGGGCGTGATGAGCGTGAGCGAATTTAACTGGACCGCCCCGGCAGAAACAATTTTGCCGGGAGGCACAGTGCAGGCGCGTCAGTATGATGGCTTCGGCAATACCAAGTCCGTGATGGCCAGTGCCCCGGACCGGGCTACGTTGCTGAGCATGGGAAATACCTTTGGTGTGATGCAGGAGAAAATCACATCCAGCCGTGTCGACGGCCATCTGGGGACCACCCGCGCACAGCAATACGGTTACGATGACGAGCTACGCCTGCGCAAGATTACGCTGGACGGTGCGGCTGTGGGCGCAGGGACGGAAACGTTTGCTCTGGATGGCGTCGCCAACCGGATTGCCCACAGCACGCTGCCTGGGGCCTGGCAGTATGACGGCAATAACCGCTTGCTCCAGCGCGGCACGGCGCCGGCCAGCATGGCTAGTTATCAGTACGACGATGCTGGCAACCTTGTGCGCAGCACGGTCGCTGGCAAAGTGACCCAGTTCCGTTACAACAGCACGGGCCGCCTATCCATGGTCCAGGACGGCGCCGGCGCCTTGGTCGCGCGCTACGGCTATGATCCGCTCGGACGACGCATCTGGAAGGAGCAATATCGTAGCCGCGCAGGCACGCTGTTGGCCCGCGCCACCCGGACCCTGTTCCTGTACGGTGACGAAGGCTTGCTGGCGGAAGCGACCCAGACGATTGTGTTGAAACAGGACCTCAGCGTCGAGGCGCTCTCCGCGCCGACCGTGGCGACCTTGTATGGGCCCCGGCCGGACCGTCCGTTCCTCACGGGCACCTTGTTCATTCGCACGACCAATAGCAATGGTGGCATGACGACGGCGTATTATCACCACGATGATCGGCAGGCACCGGTGCAGGCCACGGATCGGGACGGACATATCGTCTGGGCAGCGGACTACAACGCCTTCGGTCGAGCGACAGTGATCACACCGGCGGCTTCGATCGAGGTGCCGACGCTCGATTCACGTCTGCGTTTGCCTGGCCAGGTGGAAGATGAAGAAACTGGTTTGCATTATAACTTCCAGCGCTACTATGATCCGGAGACGGGACGCTATCTTGAATCGGATCCGATCGGGCTGCGCGGCGGAATTAACACCTACGCCTATGTCAACCATAATCCGCTCTCCCTGATTGACCCGGAGGGGCTCGATCCCTGGTATCGTGATCCCGCGGTGCGCCGGCGCGAGGCGATCGCCCGGACTGCGCGCGAAAACAAGGGAAGCGAAGCCTGGTCAATTTATAAGACGCATCCGAACACGGAACGCGTTTCCCGCAGCCCGTTCGGCATCGGCCAATTCAAATGCAATTTATTTGTTGATGATGTCATGAGCTCTGCAGGGCGGTCGAACGGCAGACGGCCCGACAATTTGCCGCACGTCGCACAAGACTGGTATGACGGAAAGGTGCCGGGCTTTACCCAAATCGATCCAAGTCTGGTGTCCAACGGCGACGTTGCAGTAAAAGTCTATCCCGGCCACTCGAACTACTCGGGCCACGTGGGCATTGTGGTCGGTCCGAACGAGACCGCCTCACAGAGTTCGGTGACCGACTCCATTGTCGTCAATGACTGGGCGTTCCGCCCGGAAGACAAGGGGCTGGTGCGATTTTACAGATGTGACTGCGCAAAATGAGCAAGTGTTTCCTGGCAGCGGTGTTTGCCGTAATGCTCAGCATGGCCGCTTGCCGGGATCGACCGGCGGCGCCGGAGGTGCCGCTCTCGACACTGCATATGGCGGCACAGTACGGTGACGCCAAGGCGACCAGAGCGCTGGTCGCCCAAGGTCATTCGATCGATGCGTTAGACCAGTTCGGAAGAACGCCCCTGGCCTACGCGGTCATGGCGCACCATATGGATGTGGTCAAGGTGCTGATCGCCCTGGGTGCAAACAAGGAAACGCGCACGGCCCAGGGCTACGATCTCGTGATGTTGTCCTTGTATAACGAGATCGATCCCTCATTGGACATGCTCAATTATCTGGTTGACTTGGGCATGGACGTGAACAACAGCACCAGCGATGGCGATTCCGCCTTGAATATTGCCATCAGTGCGCAACACGAACAAGCTGTAGAACGTCTGATCGCGCTAGGCGCCAGAGCGAATGCGAGATCGCTGGCGATCCTCGATGCACAGAGCAATCCCAGCCTGGTGATTGAGCGGCTCGTCCGAAAGGGGAAGCTGGCCCCTGGTCAGCTGCAATGATAAGTCCGCACGCATCCGCCCTGTGAGGATTTTGTTGCGTCTTTGATCATGAGGTGGCGACGCGATGCACTGAATCCTGCATTTACACAACACTTTATCATTTTATTTTGTGCAATTGTTATAAGGAAACAACTTTCTTGCTGTAAGGATTGGTACAATCGTGCACGGTGCCTGTACAGGACTATTTATTGACAGCTAAAGGGTAGCAATGGTGGGTTCAGCAACTGCGGCAAGCGCAGATGGTCGAGTTGTTTACATGCGCAAGTCGTGATCCAACCATGTCGTCTGTCCATAGCAGCGCCGCCGCGACCAAGCCCGGTGCGCCCACCGCCAACGCCGCCTCGCACCTGATCCTGACCGTCGAAGACGCGCAGGGGGTGCGCAAGCAACTCGAATACAACGATCTGAGCGAAGCAGACGCCTGCCGCCGCGCCAGCGCGCGCGGGCTGCGCGTGGTGGGGGTCGATCGGGCGGGCGGTACGCCGGCCGCGGCCGCCAGTGGCAAGGTCCAGTTCCCCGTGATCCTGTTCAGCCAGGAATTGCTGGCGCTGCTGGACGCCGGCCTGAATCTGACCGAAGCCATCGCGACCCTGCATGCCAAGGAAAGGGTGCTGCCGGTGCGCGCCGTCATCGCCGCCCTGTTGCAGTCGCTGCGCGAAGGGCGCACCCTGTCCGACGTGCTGGCGCTCCATCCCCAGCATTTTTCCGAAGTCTACGTGGCGACCGTGCGCGCTTCCGAGCGCACCGGCGACCTGCCGCGCGCGCTCAGCCGCTTCATCGCCTACCAGACCCAGTTTGACACGCTGCGTAAAAAGCTTAGCGCGGCCGCGATCTATCCGGCCATGCTGCTGTGCGTGGGCGGCTTCGTCACCTTGTTCCTGCTGGGCTACGTGGTGCCGCGCTTTTCGGTGGTGTACGAATCGTCCGGGCGCGACCTGCCGTGGATGTCGGCGCTGCTGCTGGCCTTCGGCAAGACCCTGTATCAACACTGGCAAGTGGCGCTGGCCGCGCTGGCCACGCTGGGCGGCAGCGCGGGCTGGGCCCTGGCCCGGGCCGAGGGCCGCGCCTGGATGCTCGAGCGCGTGCTGCGCCTGCCCTGGCTGGCCGCGCGCGCCGATGAATTCCGGCTGGCGCGCTTTTACCGCGCGGTCAGTCTGCTGCTCGCGTCCGGCATTGCGCTGCCGCGCGCGATGGGCATGGTGCATGGCTTGCTCGGGCCGCTCCAGCAAGCCGCGCTGGCGCAATGCAAGCTGGCCGTGGAGCAGGGCCAGAGCCTGTCGCTGGCGCTGGTCGAGGCCGGCCTGGCCGGCGAAGTGGCCGAGTCGCTGGTCAAGGTGGGCGAGCGCTCGGGCCAGATGGCCGACATGTTGGAACGGGCGGCGCGCTTTGCCGACGATGAATTCGGGCGCTGGATCGACTGGGCTTCGCGCCTGCTCGAACCGGTGCTGATGGTGGTGATCGGACTGGTCATCGGTACCGTGGTGGTGTTGATGTACATGCCGATTTTTGATTTGGCCGGGAGCCTGCAATGACCCAGATGATCGCTCCGGTACGTCCGGTTTTCTCGACCCTGGCCGGCCAGGCCAGGGCCTTGTGCGCGCAGCAGGATATCAGCCTGCTGGCGGCGCTGCAGCAGGTCGGCGGCTGGAGCGCCGAAGAGATGATGGCTGCCCTGGGCGAGCAGTTCGGCTACCCGCTGCTGCCGATGGCGGCGCTGCAGGCGCTCGCGCCCGACTTCGACCTGGTGGCCTACACCGAGTGCGCCCAGCGCGCCCTGGTGGCGGTGCGCGACAGCGACGGCGCCTGTCTGCTGGTGCTGTCCGATCCCTTCGACGCGGCTACCGAGGACTGGGCCCTGCGCCGCTGCGGCGCCCCCGCTCCGCCAGTGGCGCTGGCCCATCCGGACGATATGCAGGCCTATCTGATCCAGCAGGAACGCTTGCTGCGCGCGATGGACGGCTTCGAGGCCGGTCTGGGCGCGGCCAACGATGAAGAAGTCGCTGCCGTGATCACGCTGGCCAGCATCAGCGACGACAGCAGCGCCGTGGTCAAGCTGGTCAACTCGACCATCTACGATGCGCTCAAGCTGCAGGCCAGCGATATCCACCTCGAATGCGATGCCGGCTGCCTGCATGTGCTGTACCGGATCGATGGCGTGCTGGTGCCGATCACCCAGGTGCACGGCCAGGAAATGGCCGAACAGGTCATTTCGCGCATCAAGGTGATGGCCGAACTGGACATCGCCGAACGGCGCATTCCCCAGGATGGCCGCTTCAAGGTGCGCGTGAATGGCCGCGAGATCGACTTCCGGGTATCGGTCATGCCGAATATTTTCGGCGAGGACGCGGTGCTGCGTCTGCTCGATCGCCAGAACCTGACCGAGGAAGCCAAGGCCCTGCGCCTCGAGCATCTCGGTCTCGGCGCCGCGGCCATCGGCGCGATCCGCAAGCTGGCCGCCAAGCCGCACGGCATGCTGCTGGTGACCGGCCCGACCGGCTCGGGCAAGACCACCACGCTGTACGCGGCCATTACCGAAATTCACACCGGGCGCGACAAGATCGTCACCATCGAAGACCCGGTCGAATACCGCCTGCCGCGCGTGCTGCAAATTCCCGTCAACGAGAAAAAGGGCCTGACCTTCGCGCGCGGCCTGCGTTCGATCCTGCGCCACGACCCGGACAAGATCATGGTAGGCGAGATCCGCGACGATGAAACAGCGCAGATCGCGGTGCAGGCGGCACTCACCGGTCACCTGGTGTTTACCACCGTGCACGCCAACAATGTATTCGATGTGCTGGGCCGCTTCCTGCACATGGGTGTGGACGCCTACAGTTTCGCGGCCGCCCTGAACGGCATCGTGGCCCAGCGCCTGCTGCGCATCAACTGCGAACACTGCGCGGTCGAGATCGCACCTGATCCGGATCAGTTGCACGAGTGCGGCCTGGCAGTCGACGCGGTGCGCGGCTGGACCTTCAAGGCCGGGCGCGGCTGCGGCCACTGCCGCGGGGTCGGCTACAAGGGCCGCAAGGCGGTGGCGGAAGTGCTGATGCTCGACGATGCGCTGCGCGAAATGATTGTAGCCAAGGCCCCGATCTCCGCCCTCAAGGCCAGCGCCGCGAAGGCCGGCATGCTGCCGCTGCGCGACGCAGCCATGGAGGCGGTGGCGCGCGGCGAAACCACGCTTGAGGAGATCATTCGTGTCGCCGGTTAAGGTCAACAGCGCGCCGGCGGGCGCCACCCTGGTACTGGCGCTGGGCGCGGGCCGCATCGACGCCGGCCTGCTCGACGCTGCCGCTGTCTGGCAGGAAGGCAGTCTGTCCAGTGTCGTCCTGGCCGACGGCGCCGACATCGAGGCCCTGGCCGCAGCGCTGCGCGCCATGCCCGCCTTGCCGGCCTGCGCCGCGCTGCGCGTGCTGGTGGCCGATTGCTGGCTGGGCGCGGCCAGCTTGCCCTGGAGCGCCACCCTGGGCCAGCCGCAGGCGGCGCAGGCGCTGGCCCGCACGCGCCTGCAGGGCGCCGGCTTTGCCATCGATGCGCGCGACACCGTGCGCATTGACGACGCCGCTTTTGGCGCGCCGCGCCTGGTGCTGGCCTACCCGGCGCCCCTGATGGCGGCGCTGGCGCTGCTGGCCGGGCGCTTGCATGCGCGCCTGGAAAGCGTCAGCGCGTTCTCGGTCGCGGCCTGGAGCCTGGCGCGGGCCGCTGGCGCCAGCGCGCCGGCCGCCCTGGCGCTGCTGGACGATGACATGCTGCTGCTGTGCCAGGCGCGCGCCGGCCGGCTGGCCGAACTGACCGTGCGGCGCAGCCCGGCCGGGCAGGCGCCACTCGCTGCACTGGCCCAGCTGTGGCAGCGCCAGTGCTTGCGCGAGCCGCAGCTGGCGGCCCTGACCACGCTGCCCTTGGCCGACCTGCGCGGCGACAGCGCGCAGCCGGCCCCGGCCCCGGCCCCGTTTGCCCCGCTGGCACTGGCCGGCCAAGGCGCCGGCGGCGCGCTGCGTCTGGCCGGCGCGGCGCGCCCGCGCCATCGGCTCGACGCGCTCGCGCTGGCGCCGGTCTGGTCGTCCGCCCTGGCCGTGCCGGCCCTGGTGGGCGTGCTGCTGGCCGGCGCGGCGCTGGGTTACGCCGTCCAGCACACGCGCGTGGCCGCCCAGTTGCAGGCGCGGGTGGACCGGCCCGCCGTGCGCGTGGCCAGCGCGCCACCCGCGCCGCAATGGGACGCGCGCGAACTGCCGCGGGTCACGGCGGTCAATGTGGCGGTGCGCGAACTGAATCTGCCGTTCGCGGCCATCTTGCGCGCGTTGCAGCCGCCGCCGGACCTGCGCGTGGCGGTACTGAGTGTGACGACCGCGCCCAGCGCCTCCAGCGCCCAGGCCTCACGGGTGAAGATCGTGGCCGAAGCGCGCAGCGGCGCCGAGATGGCGCGCTATGTCGCCTTTGTGGCCGAGCGCAAGCCGTTTACGGGCGCCTACCTGAGCGAACACGAAATCGACGAAAGCGCGCCCGAGCGGCCGTATCGTTTTACCCTGGAAGCAGCATGGACAGATTGATCGAGGCGGGTGCCGGCACGCCTGCGCTGGCATGGCTGGCGCGCGCCGGCTGGGAAATTGGACGCGCCGTGCGTGCGCTGGTGCGCCGCTACGGCATGGCCGCGCCACTGTTGCTTGGCTGCCTGGCGCTGACCGTGGGCGCGCTGGCTGCCGCCTACCAGCAGCACAGCCGCGCCGCGCGTCTGCGCGCCACGCTGGCGCAGGCGGCGCAGCAGCTGGCGCCGGCGGCGGCGCCGTCCGCGCCCACCGGCATGGCGGGCGCGCGGGCACGCCTGCAGGCTTTCGACCGGCAACTGCTGGCCCATCAAGATTTGCCGGCCGCCGTCCAGGATCTGATCGCGCTCGGTGCGGCCGAGGGCCTGAGCCTGGCGCGCGGCAGCTACCGGCCGCAAGTCGATGTGGCTGGCCGCTTTCTGCGCTACCGCATGACG
>DASWMN010000037.1:0-15170 GCA_036399735.1 Telluria sp.
CGGCGTCCAGTCGCGCCGGCCGAACAGGTCGCCGGGCGCGCCCATGGCCTCGTCCTCGTTGCCGATCAGGGTGGCGCGCGGCTGCAGGCGCAGGATCGCCGGTTCGGCCGCGCCGCTGGCGGGCGTTGCGGACGGCGCCTGCGCCGGCGCCGCGGTGCGCGGCGCCGCCGGGGCACGTTCGACCGCCTCGACCACATCGGACGCGGGACGGTTGTCGCCGAACAGGACCAGCGCCGCCGCGCCGGTCAGGGCCACGCCCATGGCAAGGTGACGCGGGTTCATCGCACAGCTCCACTCTCGCCAGCCAGGAACAGCGTCAGGCGCACGCGCGCCTCGACCTGCGTCTCGCCGATGTTCTCGCGCTTGAAACTGAGCTCGTCGAGCGAGGCAAACGGGATCGTGCGCAGCGCCATCAGACTGAATTTCGAGACATCGTTGTAACTGCCCTTGACCGGCAGCGTGACCTGGTAGGTGTACAGGCGCGCATTGCGGTCGTAAGCGGCCTTGTATTCGCCCTGGTTGAGCACCACGCCCGCCTTGCCCGCCAGCGCAAACAAGGTCTTGACCTGCTGCTCGGCGTAGCGTTTTTCGCCCAGCGCCCCATAAAACAGCGCCAGATTGTTGCTGGCACTGACGGGTGCGGCGCGCACCAGGGGGCCGTTGCCCTGTTTGATCAGGCGCAGCGCCACCTGCTGCTCGCGCGCCTGCAGCGCGCTTTGCGGCAGCAGCCAGGCCAGCGCCGCGCCTGCGCCCAGCAGCAAGACACAGGCGCCGCACAGCACCGCGCCGCGCGCCATCAGGAACAGGCGCGCGCGCAGCGCGATGACGGCCAGGGTATTTTCCTTCATGGGGCCGTCCATTCGGCTTCGATCTGGAAGCGGATCGGGCGGGCCGGGTCCTGTTCGTTGATCTCGTGACGCGTCAGGGTCACCGCGCCAAACAGTTCCTGCTTCTTGAGTTGTTCGACGTAGCCGATCATGGCGTCGCTCGACTTGGCCTCGGCCGTGATCTTCATGCTGCGTTTGCGTGCGTCCGGTTCGAGCGCCAGCATCGCAATGTCGGGCGGGGTGGCTTCGCCAATCGCGTCATGCAGCGCGCGCCACGGCAAATTGAGCTGCATGATGGCGGCATTGACCGCGCTTGCCTGGATATCGGTGATCCTTGGCGCCGTTTTTTCAACCGGCGCGGCCACCGGCACGGCCGCGCGCAAGCGCGCCGCCGCCAGCGTGGCCTGGTCGGCGCGCTGCTGGGCCAGCAGGTGCCAACCCGCGACCGCGGCGCCCGCGCACAGCAGCAGCGCCACGGCAGCCAGGGCCCAGGTCAGCGGGCCGGTGCGATGCAAGGTGCGCTGCAGGCTGGGGGCGGCGAAATCGATCTGCAATTCGTTCATGCGGCAATTCCGGTAAGGGCCAGACGGGCCGCGTCGGACAGCGTGCCGCCCTGCGCCTGGCCAGCGTCGAGCAAGGTACAGGCCAGCACGCCGGCGCTGCTGTTCCAGGCAGCCGGCGCGGGACCGGCCAGCTGCAGCCGTGCCGGCGGCGCCAGATTCAGGCGCAGCGCTTCGCGCGCCACGTGTTCGGCAAGCCATTCTGCATTGGCGCCAGCGGGCAGCGCGGCGGCGCGCACTGCCAGCAGGCGCTGGCCGTCGGTCGCGCCCAGGGTCAGCACGCCAGCGTGCACCTGGCCAAACCAGGCGCCGCCGCGCAGCGCGCCGCGCCAGCGATTGAAGCTGGCCACAAACTGCGGCACCACCGCCACCAGGGCCAGCTGGTGTTCGCTAGCGCTTTGCCCGATCTGCGCCAGCAGCGGCTGCGGCAGCGCCGCCGCCACAAACGGATGCAGCGCGTCCCAGCCGGCCGCCATCTTCCAGCCGCCGGCAGGTTCGCCGAACAGCGCCTGGAAGCGCAGCGCGGCCGCGCCTTCCAGGTCTGCCATGCGCGCCGCCCCGGCGGGTGGTACCACCTGCCACATGCGCGCCAGCTCGTCGGCCACAATCACGCTGGCGGGCCAATGCTTCGCGGCCGCCTCGCCCAGCAGCTGGCGCAGGCCGGCGCCAAGCGCCGCCGCTCCGCCATTGCTGTCAATCTCAAGTTGGGCCACGACGGTGGGCGCGGCGCCGCCCCAGCGCGCGCAGCTCGCCAGTGCCAGCGCGCCAGGCGCAATGCCGATGCGCAGAGTTTGTCCGAAGCGTCTACGCATGCAAAGTCACCCGTTTGATTTCCGTCAGCGTGGTGGCGCCACGGCGCACCAGTTCCAGCGCCGCCAGGCGCAGGCTGCGGGTGCCGTTATCGTAAGCGGCCTGCTTGATCTGGCGAATCGGGCGCTTGTCGACAATGAGCTCGCGGATCTCGTCGTTGAGCGTCAGGATTTCGGCAATCGAGCGGCGTCCCTTGTAGCCGGTGCCGCGGCAATCGCCGCAGCCCTTGCCCTGCATGAACAGGTAACCGATGACGTCTTTGCGTTCCAGATTGACCGACGCCAGTTCCGCCTCGGAAGGGTCGTACTGGGCCGCGCAGTGCGGACAGTTCATGCGCACCAGGCGCTGCGCCCAGATGCCGTTCAGGGCCGACACGAAGGCATACGGATCGATCCCCATGTGGGTAAAGCGGCCAAACACGTCAAACACATTATTGGCGTGCACCGTGGTCAATACCAGGTGGCCGGTCAGCGCCGACTGGACCGCGATTTCTGCGGTCTCGCGATCGCGGATTTCGCCGACCATGATCTTGTCGGGATCGTGGCGCAGGATCGAGCGCAGGCCCTTGGCAAAGGTCAGGCCCTTTTTTTCGTTGACCGGGATCTGCAGGATCCCGGGCAGCTGGTATTCGACCGGGTCTTCAATGGTGATGATCTTTTCGCGCCCGTTGTGGATCTCGGTCAGCGCCGCGTACAGGGTCGTGGTCTTGCCGGAGCCGGTCGGACCGGTCACCAGCAGCATGCCGTAGGCTTCCTGGGCCAGCGTGCGCAGCGACACCAGCGAAGCCGCGTCGAAGCCGAGCGCTTCGAGCGTGAGCGAACCATAGGCCTCGATCATGGCGCGCTTGTCCAGAATCCGGATCACCGCGTCTTCGCCATGAATGCTGGGCATGATCGATACCCGCAGGTCGATCTCGCGACCGCCCGACTCGACCCGGAAGCTGCCGTCCTGCGGCACCCGCCGTTCGGCGATATCGAGCTCGGCCAGTACCTTCAGGCGCGAGATGATATGTTCGGCCACTTCAATGCCATTGACCGAGGTGGCATGATCGAGCACGCCATCGACCCGGTACTTGACGGCCAGGCCGCCGGCGGTGCTTTCCAGGTGAATGTCGGAGGCGCCCGCCTTGAGCGCATCGTACAGGGTCGAGTTGACCAGCTTGACGGCGGGACTGGCCGCTTCCGACACGGACGCGAACGACAGCACGGCGGCGGTCTTGCCGTCGCGCCGCCCTTCGCTGCTGCCGGCCACCAGCGAATCGACCGCGCGCGCCGACTCTTCCTGCTTGGACAGGTAAGCCTGGATGTCGGACGCCAGCGCCAGGCGCAGCAGCAGCGGCGCGCCCGGCCGGGCCCGGGCCCGGGTTTCGATCCAGGTCTGCAGGTCCAGGTCGAACGGGTCGGCGATCACGCCGGTCAGCACGCCGGCCGGGTCGCGCAGCAGCACGCAATGGCGCGCCAGGGCCTGCGCCAGCGGCAGCAGGTCGAAGGCCGGCGACTGGCTCAGCATCTCGGCCGTTTCCATCACGGTCAGACCGAAGGGCCGGGCGATTTCGCGCACGATCACGCGCGCATCCAGCCCGGACATGGCTTCCAGCTCGGCCAGCAGCGGACGCTGGGATTGCAGACTCTGGGCGCGTGCGCGCGCCAGCAAGGCGGCATCGATCATGACGGCACTCAAGACATGTCTCCGGCAAGGTCGAAAATAGGCATATACAGCAGCACCACGATGGCGCCCACCACCAGGCCGATGGCTGCCATCAGGAGCGGCTCGAAGGTACGCGTGAAGCGGTCGATCCAGCGGCTGATTTCGCCGTCGTAAAACGCGGCCGACTGGGTCAGCATCGGCCCCATGTCGCCGGTGCGTTCGCCCACGCGCAGCATGCGCAGCGAGATCGGGGTGGTCAATTGGTGCGCCTCGAAGGCAGTCGAGAGCGGCAGGCCGGACTCGATGTCGGCGCGCGCCGCCACCAGCGAGCTGCGCACCGAGGCCGAGACCATCGCCTGCACCGTGTCGATCGCATGCAGGATGGTGATGCCGCCTTCGCTGAGCATGCCCAGCGTCAGATACAGGCGCGAGAGCTCGTAGATGCGCACCCGCTCGCCGATGCCGGGCAGGCGCGCCAGCAGGCGGCCCAGGCCACCGTCGCGCGTCAAGCGGCGCCAGGCCAGTACGGCGCCGACGGCCAGCGCCGCGAAGGCGCCGGCGAGCAGGCTGCCGTGCTGGCCGGCGAACTGGCCCCAGCTTAGCAGCATGCGCGACATCCACGGCAGATCGCGCCCGGCGCCCTGGTACACCTCGGCGAAACGCGGCACCACGTAGGTAATCAGGAACAGCGAGACGCCGGCGCCGACGGTAAGCAGTATCACCGGGTAGATCGCAGCGCTGACGATCTTGCTGCGCACCACGTCGATGCGCTGCTGGTAATCGATAAAGCGCGACAGGGAACGCGGCAGGTCGCTGGTGCCTTCGGCCGCGCGCACGATGCCGATGTACAAAGGGGGAAACAGGTCGGGCTGTTCGGCCAGCACGCTGGAAAAGCGTTTGCCTTCCCGCAGCCCGCCCAGCAAGCGTTCGAGCACCGTGCGCGTGGCCGGATTGGCTTCTTTTTCCAGCAGCGCCTCCAGCCCCTCGACAATGCCCAGGCCCGCGGTCAGCAGCGCCAGCAACTCCTGGCTGAACAGCACCAGCGAGAGCTTGCCACCGCGCGCGCGCCGCCCTGCCCGCAGCGGTTCGACCGCGCTGACAAACAGACCGCGCGCCTCGACCTGGCGGCGCGCGTCGGCCTCGTCAAGCGCGTCGACGGTCAGGCGGGTAATGGACAAGTCCGGCGCAAGGGTGCGCACTGCGAACTGCATGGGGCGGGCCGTTTCTGGAGGGGCAATTTACTGGGTGACGATATCGGCGTTTTCGCCGCTGCCGCCCGGCTGGCCATCCTTGCCGGTCGAGACGATTTCATATTCGCTCTTGGCGCCTGGCGCCCGGTACTGGTAGGGGTGGCCCCACGGGTCGGGCGGGACGCCCTTTTTCAGGTAAGGTCCGTTCCACTTGGTGGCCACCGCGGGCGGCGCCGTGAGCAAGGCGGCCAGGCCCTCTTCCGTGCTCGGATAGCGCCCCACGTCCAGGCGGTAGGTGTCGAGCGATTTTTCGAACGATTCCATCTGCGCTTTGGCAATCGTCACTTCCGATTTGCCCAGCTGGGCGAAGTATTTCGGGCCGACGTAAGCGGCCAGCAGGCCGATGATGACGATCACGACGAGCAGTTCGAGCAGCGTAAATCCGGCATGCCGCGCACGCTGGTACTTCATGTGGTTTGCTGCAAACATCCTGCCGACTCCTCAATATCCAATTTGGCGTGCAAGGCTACCATATCGGATGCAATAACATCAACTTTTGTTTGTCGCTTGCTACCCTGCTTTGCACACGTGATTATGCAGGGAAACTGGCATTTGGCGAGCGCTTCTGTTACTGAATCGCCAGTAACTGCAAGGCATTGCCCCGCGCCACGGCGGCAGTACGGTTGCGCGCGCCCAACAGCGGATAAATCCGCTGTAAATGATTCTTCACGGTCAAGGCGCTGATTCCAAGCAAGGCCGCGATTTCCGCATTTTTCTTTCCATCTCGCAAATAGTTGAGTATCTGCAACTCACGCGCACTCAAGCCGCGCGCCAGCGGCGCGGCGCGGCTGGCCGCCAGCGTCAACCGGCTCAAAGCAAGATGCATCTGCGGCAACAGAATGCTCAGGAAATGGCCAGTCCGCGCGTTCGCCGTGCCGGACGGTCCGAACAGGACGAACATGCTGGACCCACCGGCGGCCGCCCCGCTCCCGTGCACCAGCATGTCCGCAAAGCCGCTGTCCTGCAGCAATGCCTGCAGCGCAGGCGGGGCCTGCTCCGGCCAATCAAGGCTGACAGCCAGCGCCCGGGCACAAGGGTGATGGCGGGTCAGACGCGGCGCCAGGTCGCAAAGATGGGCCACCAGCGCGGGCGCAAGCAAGGCCGCGTGCACCGCTTCGATGGTCTGCACGGCCCCGCCGGCATCGAATTGCATGCCGATCAGCAAGGTATGCGGCAGCAGGGCTTGCAACTGCCCCTGGCTCCACAGGTAGAAATCGCGCGCCGTGCGGATTCCTACGGCGGACTCGACTATGCGCAACAGATAGTCCTGCTCGTTGGCACTGAGAATGACGGGCGACGCCATGATTGTGCCGCTCAGGCCGATGTCCGCTGGCCATCCCAGGCGACAAAGCGGTAGCCGCTGCCGCGCACGGTTTCGATATGGTCCTGGTGGCCGCTCGCCTGCAAGGCGCTGCGCAAGCGGCCGACATGGGCATCGACCGTGCGCTCGTCGAGAAACACGTCGCGTCCCCAGACCCGGTCCAGCAGCTGGGCGCGGCTATGCACCCGTTCCGGATGATGCATCAGAAAATTCAGCAAGCGAAACTCGACCCGCCCCAGCACCAGCTGCCGGGCGCCGGCCGTGACCCGGTGCGTGCCCGGATCGAGCCGCAGGCCCGCCACCTGCACCGGGTCGCTGGCCGCGTGCGGCGCGCGCCGGCGCAGCAGCGCGTGCACGCGGGCGACCATTTCACGCGGACCGAAGGGCTTGGTGATGTAATCATCGGCGCCCGATTCGAGCGCCATGATCTTGTCGTGCTCGCTGCTGCGGGCGCTGACCACGATCAGGGGCAGCTCGCGCGTGCGCGCCAGCGCGCGCAGACAGCGCAACAGGGCGATGCCGGACTGGCCGGGCAGATCCCACTCCAGCAAGACCAGATCGGGCAAGCCGGCCTCCAGCTGGCGCAGCGCCGCCTCGGCGTCGGCGCAGGCGCACACGGCGTGGCCGGCGCGGGTCAGGTTCAGGCGCATCAGGTCTTGCACGGCGGCGTCGGGATCGATCATCAGGACTTGGGCTGGCATCAAGCACATCCTCGGCAAATAGTCACACAACATGGCATCGGAAATCACTATGCACGAGCGCTCGAACTGGTGACTAATACAATTTTTCTGCGAAATTGATTCATTCCACGACTAAGTTGCCACGGGAAAAATGCGCGTGGTGCGCCCATAAAAAAAAGACACATCTGCCGGTCACGAACAGATGTGTCTCCTTATGCAGGCGCGCTCGCGCGCGCGCGGTCAGAACTCGCCGCTATACACTTTATTGCTGTACGACATGGTCACCGCAGCCGGCTTGGTGAACACCAGCGGCACCGTCACCCGCGCGCCGGGGGCCAGCGGGCCACTGAGGGTGATGTAGGGCGCGCCATCGTGGCTGCCAGTGGCGTTGTCGAGGACGACACCGGCAGGCAGGCCGTTAAATTGCAGCTGCAGAGGGCCGGCCTGGGCCACGCCGCTGGTGTTGGTGACCAGGATAGCGCTGGTGTATTTGCCGGTGGTCTTGTTCAAGAACAGCGGGGTACGCAGCAGGCCGAAACTGGCGCTGGCGTCGACAAAGGTCGGCGTCAGGTTCAGGCTGATCACGACCGGATCGTGGTCGGACGAACGGTAAGGATGATCGGCGATCAGGGCGATGCCGGCCGGGCTCTTGCCGTCCAGGTTGTAGTCGATCACGACCGGCTCGTCGGCATTCACATGCCATTCGCCGGCGCCGGCCACCTGGGGGTCAAGCGTGGCGCTGGCCAGCGCATGGTCGAGGTAGCCCGCTTCGCCATCGAACACATACGAATACGGGATCTCGTTCGGCCGCACGAAGCGCTCGAGTTCATTGACCAGGCCCGCCTGGTTCATGATGTAGATCGGGTCTTCGAAACCGTGGGCATTCATGTCGCCGATCACCAGCACATCGCTGTCGTTGGCGGCGCTCTTGACCTGCGGGATGAAGTACTCGACCAGGCGCGTAGCCTGCTGTTTGCGGCTCAGGTTGTTGCAACCCTGGCCATCGCCCAGGTCGCCATTGCCACCGCTGCCGCAGCCCGCTTTCGATTTCAGGTGGTTGACCACCAGCGAGAATTTGGCACCGTTGCCGGCCTTGAAAGTCTGCGCCATCGGCGGACGGTTGTTGACCGCGTCGCCATCGGACAGTGCGCCGCCCACCAGGGCGACCCTGGCCGGTTTGTAGATCATGGCCACGCGAATCGCATCGGTGCCGGTGGTGGCCGGTGCCGGAACGTAAGCGTAGGCATTGCTGCCAATTGCAGTGTTGAGCTGTTTGACCAGATAGTCGACGGCGATGTCGCCATTGTTCTGGATTTCCATCAAGCCCACCACGTCGGCATCGATCGCCTTGAGTTCATTGACGATCTTGGTCGACTGGCGCTGGAACTCAGCCAGATTGTCGGCGCCACGGCAATTACCCTTGGTCGTGGTGTTACCCAGCTTGCAACCCTGGTTGGTCTGGCCCAGTACGTCGCTGCCATTGGTAAAAGTGGTGAAGTAATTGAGCACGTTGGCGCTGGCCACACGCAGATTGCCTGCCGCCAGCGCCGGCGCGGCGCTACGCGGGTTGGTGGCCGAGAACGCCGGCTCCACCGTGTACTGCAGCTTGAAGCCGGCGCCGCCGCCGCCGATCGAACCGTAGTCGATCACACCGGTCAGGCCGCTGACGGTGTCGCCCGCGCGCACCACGCGGTTGCCGCCGTCGACGTAGGGAATGACGGTCGGGATCGAGAACAGACTGTCATCGAGCACCAGCGCATTGCCGGCATTGGCCGCGGCCAGCGCGATCGCTTCCGGGGTGCCCGGACGATAGCGGTTGGTCGGCGTTTCGCGGCGGCCGTTGGCCAGCGTCAGTTCGCCGCGGTCGCCCAGGTAGGTGGTCTGGTTGATGGTCAGCGCATTGTTGATGTTGACCAGCATCGCCTCGTAGCGGGCCAGGTCGGTGCCGCCATCGAAGTTGATGTTGGTCGGGCTCACGCTATTGCCGCTCGACAGAACCAGGGTCGACACCACATCCTTCATTTCGGTGTAAGTGCGCGGGGCGCCGGTGGGACGGTATTCGGTGATGGTGCCGCGTACGCGGATGCGCTCGCCCACATTCACCGCGCCCGGGGTGAACACAAACAGCGCGTCCGAGGTGGCCGGGTCGCCGTCGCCCTGCGGGTCTTGCAGGAAGTAGCCGTTCGCTACCTTGTGGGTGACCACGCCTTCGGTCAGCACCACGGCGTTGTTGAACGGACTGGCTGCGCCGCTGCCCTGGATTTGCGGGATGGTGGCGGCGCCCGACACGGCCACCGTCACACTGCAGCTTTCCTGCTGCTGGGCGTTGTTGGTAAAGCGGATCACAACCGGGTAGCTGCCAGCGGCCGTGGCGGCAGCGGCCTGCAGCTGGACCGTGGCGACCCCGCCATTGGCCGCAGCTGGCGCAAAGTTGGCCAGCGTGATGCCGTTCACCGCAGCGCTGGTGATGGACACGCCGTCGACGATGCTGTCGCTGTCGGTGGCGGACAGGGCGATCAGGCCGCCCACGCCCTGCTCCACCGACAAGGCGGCCGGGCAGCTGAGCACAATCGGCTGCGGCTGCGGATCGACGCTGCCGCAGGCATGGCGCGCCGAAGTACCGGTGCGCGGGGCCGGCGCGCCGGTCGTGAAGTCGGCGCTGTTGTTGTCGGTATCCTGGCAGCCCAGCTCGGCGCGGAACAGCGCCAGCGTATTCGACGGCGCCGGCGCGACCGTGCCTTCCGCGCCGTTGGCCGTGCCAAAGCCGACCAGGTCGGCGATGTTGGCCGTGCTCGGGCTGGCGCCCGTCAGGGTCACGTTGTCGCGCACCAGCGCCACCTTGCCGTTGGTGCCGGACATATTGAAGGCGCCGCTCAGCGGCACGATGACGGGACCCGGCAAGTCAGGCTGGGTGGTGCCGCCGCCGCTTTGCTCCTGGATCAGAACGTACTGGCCGGGCTCGATGGTAAACGTCGGCAAAGGCGACTTGCCGCTCCAGGCGGCGGTGCTGCCGGCCGAACCATACTGCACGCTCCAGCCGCTGGCCGTGACGGCCGTGCTGCCGCGGTTGAAGATTTCGATGTAGTCGTTTTTATACAGCGTGGTACCGGTGTTGCCGCCGGCGCCGTACAACTGGCTGATCACCAGGTCGGGCGAGGCCGCCAGGACCGGCAGGCACAGCGAGGCCAGGAGCGCGGCAAGCACGGTGCGCTGGCCAGGTGCGTGAATCGTAACGACGGGCTTTTTCATCGAAAATCCTGAGGTGAGAGGAAAAGGAAAACGGTATTGTACGATTGACCATGTCGCGCGTCATCCGACATTATCAAAATGTATTGTAAATCAGCAAAAGACCGAGTTTAAATGGAACAAGTGACAATATGATGACGGAAGATTAGTCCGAACGGACTAATGCGCCTGCCAAAAAAAAGAGAGCCGCGGCTCTCTTTTTTGGTGACGGGCGCGATCAGGCGCGCTTGTAGATGTCCTCGAAGCGGACAATATCGTCTTCGCCCAGGTAGCTGCCCGACTGCACTTCGATGATGTGCAGTGGCACCTTGCCCGGATTTTCCAGACGGTGGTTCATGCCGATCGGGATGTAGGTCGATTCGTTTTCCGACAGCAGACTCACTTTCTCGCCGCAGGTCACGCGGGCGGTGCCGCTGACCACGACCCAGTGCTCGGCGCGGTGGTGATGCATCTGCAGCGACAGTTTTTCGCCCGGCTTGACCGTGATGCGCTTGACCTGGAAACGGTCGCCCGCGTCGATCCCCTCGTAGTGGCCCCATGGACGGTAGACCTTGGTGTGGTGCAGGTGTTCCGTACGTTCCTTGTGCTTGAGATGGTCAACGATCTGCTTGACGCGCTGGACCTGGTCCTTGTGCGCCACCAGCACCGCATCGTTGGTTTCCACCACGATCAGGTCTTGCACGCCGACCAGCGCCACGATGCGGCTCTCGGCGCGCACCAGCGAGTTCGACACGCCATCGAGGTACACGTCGCCACGCTGGACGTTGCCGTCGGCGTCGCCGGTACTGGCTTGCTGCACCTGCCACAGGGCCGACCAGGAACCGACGTCGCTCCAGCCGATATCGGACGGCACCACCACGGCATGGCTGGTGTGTTCCATGACGGCATAGTCGATCGAATCGGACGGGCATGCCGCGAACGAGGCTTCGTCCAGGCGGCAGAAGTCGAGGTCGGAGTAGCCTAGACGCACAGCCGCTTCGGAAGCGGCCGCAATCGCTGGTGCGAAGGTGGCCAGTTCTTTCAGATAGCATTGCGCCTTGAACAGGAACATGCCGCTGTTCCAGTAATACTTGCCGTCCTTGACGAACTGTTCCGCCGTTTCGCGGTTCGGCTTTTCGACAAAGCGGTCGACCTGGTAGCCGCCTTCGGCGCCCGTGGCGACCGGGCCGCGGTGAATGTAGCCATAGCCGGTTTCCGGGGCGGTCGGCACGATGCCGAAGGTGGCCAGGGAACCGCCTTCGACCAGGCGCGCAGCCATGGCCACCGCTTGCGCGAAGGCCGCGTTGTTTTCAATCACGTGATCGGCCGGCAGCACCAGCATGACCGCGTCCGGATCGATCTTTTGCAGGAAGTGCGCGGCGGCAGCGACAGCCGGGGCGGTATTGCGGCCCACGTGCTCAAGCATGATGCCAAGCGGCTTGACGCCGATCTCGCGCAACTGTTCAGCAACCAGAAAGCGATGTTCATTACCGCAGACAACCAGGGGCGCCATCAGTTCCGGCCAGCCCGACACGCGCAGAACGGTGTCCTGCAACATGGTCTTGTCGGTGACCAGCGGCAGCAACTGCTTCGGCATCACCGCACGCGACAGCGGCCAGAGCCGGGTACCGGCGCCGCCGGACAGGATGACTGGGTAAATTTTCATGCATCTGCCTTCTATTTTAACGACTTGGTTCAGGAATTAATTCGGTGCGGCGGCTCTGGCGCCGGTCGCGGGCATTGGCCCAGGATTCGGCGGCGTATTCGGAAATGTGCTTCATGACACCGTCGCGGTCGACATTATAATCTTTATAAACTATCATTTCATGTAAACTTACATCGTGCAACACCCGTGTATACTCGAATAATACGCTACGCACGATGGTCGCCCCCGACAGGATATGGCTGCCATGACCGATCCAGGTCGGTCCGACAATGTGCACGCCCGCCTCGATTTTGGCTCCGGAACCGATGTACACGGGCCCTTCGATGGTCGTGCCTTCCCAGTCGATCCGGGTATTGAGGCCAACCCACAGCCCGTCTTCGACCTGAATCCCCGGCACATTGAGCTGCGACACTTCGCCCTGCAGCACCGCCTGCAGCACCTGCCAGTAATCCGATACCGTGCCGATGTCGATCCAGTTGAAGGCGCGCGCCTGGGCATAAAACGGCAAGCCTTTCTGGGCCAGCAGCGGAAACAGTTCGGAGCCGATGTCGAACGGGACCCCGCTCGGGATCAGGTCGATCACCTCCGGCTCGAAGATGTAAATACCGGTACTGATGAAATTTGACTTGGCCTCGGCCTGGCTGGGCTTTTCCTGGAACTCGGTAATGCGCCCGTCCTCGTCGGCCACCACCACGCCGTAGCTCGAGACCTTGTCCCACGGCACTTCCCGCGTGATCACCGACGCCAGCGCGCCCTTGCGCCGGTGCTCGAACAGGGCCGACTTGAGATCGAGGTCGATCAGCGCGTCGCCGCACAGGACAATGGTGGTCTCGTCGAAGAAAGCGCCGAATTCCTGGATTTTTTTCAGCCCCCCGGCCGAGCCGATCGGCTGCGGCACCACTTCGCCCTGGTCGTTGGTGTAGCCCTCGAAGGAGTAGCCGATCTGAACCCCGAACTGGTGGCCCTCGCCAAAATACTCCTCGATCTTTTCATGCAGGTAGCTGACGTTGACCATGATCTCGGTGACGCCGTAGCGGGCCAGATGCTCCACCAGATAAGCCATCACCGGCTTGCCCAGGATCGGAATCATGGGCTTGGGAAGGTCGTAGGTCAGGGGCCGTACACGGGTGCCTTTGCCGGCAGCCAGAATCATCGCTTTCATCAACGCAGTCCTTTAAGTTACTTTGGCTTGGTTTGCCATCGCCAGGAATCGGCGCACATTTGCGCGATATCGCGTTCGGCTGTCCAGCCAAGCTCGGATTGCGCCAAAGCGGGGTCGGCATAGCACGATGCAATATCGCCGGGACGGCGTGCCACGATCTGGAACGGCACAGCTTTGCCGCTGGCGCGTTCGAACGCACGCACCATCTCCAGAACACTATTGCCACGCCCGGTTCCCAAATTGTACGTAACTACGCCTGGGGCTGTCGCCAGCTTGGTGAGCGTTTTGACATGCCCGATTGCCAGGTCGACCACGTGGATGTAATCGCGCACGCCGGTGCCGTCCGGCGTCGGATAATCGCCGCCGAATACCGACAGGCTGGCGCGCCGCCCTTCCGCCACCTGGGCAATGTAGGGCAGCAGATTGTTGGGGATGCCGTTCGGCTCTTCACCGATCAGCCCGCTTTCATGGGCGCCGACCGGATTGAAGTAGCGCAGCAGCGCGATGCGCCATGCCGGATCGGCCACCTGCAGGTCGCGCAGGATTTCCTCGATGAACAGCTTGCTGCGGCCGTAGGCATTCGTGGCCGAGAGCGGAAAATCCTCGCGGATCGGCACCGTGGCCGGGTCGCCATACACCGTGGCCGAGGAACTGAACACCAGCGTCTTGACGCCGGCCGCCGCCATCGCTTCAAACAGCTGCACGCTGCCGGTGACGTTGTTGTCGTAATAGCGCAGCGGCTGCGCCACCGATTCACCCACCGCCTTCAGGCCAGCGAAATGGATCACCGCCTCGAAACGGTGCGCGCCAAACGCGGCGTCGAGCGCGGCGCGGTCGCGAATATCGGCTTCAATGAAGGGCAAGGTCTTGCCGCTGATTTGTTCAACGCGCTGCTGCACCGCGCGCGTGGTGTTCGACAGATTGTCGAGTGCAACCGGCTCGTGGCCGGCTGCCAGCAATTCAACGCAGGTGTGCGAGCCGATATAGCCCAAACCACCGGTAACCAGGATTTTCATGGAGTGTCTCACTATGGGAATACTGCAGGAGGATGCAGGCCGGGCGCCAGGATGGCGCGCCGGCCGGAAAGCTTAGAGGCGCCAGACCTTGATGCCCGCTTCGCTCAGCGCGGCGGCGTCGAAGCAGGCTTTGACGTCGATGAAGCAGCCGCCCTTGATCAGTTTTTTCTGGAAGTCTTCGGGCGCCAGGGCGCACAGCTGACTGTGCGAGACCGCCGCCACGATCGCGTCGGCGCGCGGCAGATCGTCCCAGGACGACAGCTCGACACCGTATTCGTGCAGCGCCTCGGCCGCATCGGCAAACGGGTCGTGCACGAACACCTCGACGCCGAAGGACTTCAATTCGGTGATCACGTCGGCCACCTTGGAATTGCGCAGGTCGGCGCAGTTTTCCTTGAATGTCAGGCCCAGCACGTTGACGCGCGCGCCCTTCACGTAGCTGCCGGCGGCAATCATGTTCTTGATGGTGGTCTCGGCGATGAACTTGGCCATGCCGTCGTTGATGCGGCGGCCCGCCAGAATCACCTGCGGGTGGTAGCCCAGCATGCCGGCCTTGTGGGTCAGGTAGTAAGGGTCAACGCCGATGCAGTGCCCGCCCACCAGACCGGGCGAAAACTTCAGGAAGTTCCACTTGGTGCCCGCAGCTTTCAGCACTTCGGTGGTGTCGATGCCAATCTTGTCGAAGATGATCGCCAGTTCATTCATCAGCGCGATGTTCAGGTCGCGCTGGGTGTTTTCAATCACCTTGCACGCTTCGGCCGCCTTGATGCTGGAGGTGCGGTGCACGCCCGGCCTGACGATTTTTTCGTACATGACGGCGACCTTTTCCAGCGTTTCCTCGGTGTCGCCGGCGACCACTTTCAGGATCGTGGTCAGGGTGTGGTCGCGGTCGCCCGGGTTGATGCGCTCGGGCGAGTAGCCGAGGAAGAAGTCGGTGCCGCGCTTGAGCCCGGTCTGCTCCTCGATCAACGGCCCGCAAATCTCCTCCGTGACGCCGGGATAGACA